>JAVEET010000167.1 GCA_030840295.1 Pseudonocardiales bacterium | reverse complement strand
CTGGGTAGGCGCCGTTGTTACCTGAGGTGATGTCGCGAAACCCCGGGGCGGCGGTCCCCGCCGTGGTGGCTCGGTACAGCAGCGGTTGCAGCAGACCAAGCTTGCGTCCGGTCGCCTGGACCAGCCGGGCCACCAGGGCGGCCCATAGCGGGGACACGGCACTGGTACCACCGATGACCAGGTCGGCGCCGTCGACTCGGACCCGGTAGCCGGTTCGCGGATCGGCGTCCCCGGCGACGTCCGGAACTCCTCGCCCTGCCTTGCCGGCCCCGCCACTCAGCTGGGGAACTCCGGCATTCTGCTGCCAGCTAGGGAGCTCGAACGCGTCGCTGACCCCGCCACCGGTGGCGCCCTGACCGGTTCCGTTGTTCCACACCGTCTCCGAGGTCACCGTCGCGGTGCTGGCGTCGGCCAGCAACCTGGTGCCACCGCAAGCCAACGCATGCGGACTGGATGCCGGGAAATCGACGTGCACCCGACCGTCCGTGGCGCGGTCCGCGCTGCCGTCGTCACCGGCGGCGGCCGTCACGGTCACCCCAAGCGCGCCGGCATCCACCAGCGCCTGGTCGAATGCGGTACGAGCCTGCGCCGTCCACTGGTCCTCGTTCTGCCCCCAGCTGATGCTGATCGCGGCCGGCGTCGGATGGGCATGCGCAGCCTGGGCCACTGCATCGACGAAGCCGGCGTCGGTATTGGGCGCGAAGTAGACCAGGATCGAGGCGGCCGGCGCCAGCGCACCGGCCACCTCGATGTCGAGCAGCACCTCGCCGTCGGCACCGTTCGGATCCTGACCTGGCTGGTTCGCGGCGCCGTCGACGCCCACCGCGGTCACTACCGGACCGGTGATGCCGAGGCCGGAGAAATAGCTGTTCAGGTCGGCCTGATCGAAGCCGCCGCCCAACTCGATGATGGCGATCGTCTGGCCGCTACCGTCGGTGCCAGGTGGAAACCGGTAGATCCTGCCCAGCTCGAGCGGGGTATAGCCGGCAGTCACCGCGGCGGCCGGCGCAATTCGGAACTGGGCTCGTGACTGCGGCCGGTCGTCGAGGCCGAGCACTGCCGTCACCACCCCATCGAGGGCGGCAGGCACGCTCAGACCGCCGGTGCGCTGGCGATGGCTGACGACGGTGCCGCCGGTGGGATCGAGACTTGTTACCTGATCCAGCGTCGTGCCGAAGATCCGGCCCAGCAGGTGCGCGTCACCCGCTACCCGCACCCGACGGGTGCCCGCGTCCGCCTCGAGAACCCGCGCCCCCAGTCTCTTGAGGGTTCCGGTGACCAGATCGAGGTCTGCCGGACTGGCGCCGTACCTGGCCGCGAACTCCGGCTGCGGGAGCGGGGCCGTCAGGGCTTCGTCGGGCACCTCGGCTCGGCGACGCAGGATCAGGGTCGCTTCGATACGTTCATCGGGCGGTACCGCGGTCGCGGCCGGGACCATCCCGCGGACTGGTTCGCGTTCGCTGCCCGGTAGCGGGCGCAGTTCCAGGTCACGGAGCGCATCGCTGGTGCTGGCAGCGTCGGACTTGGAAGGGTCGGACTTGAAAGGGTCTGTGGGGTTTTCGGTCATACCTCAGGTGTACCCGCAGCCGCCGACATTTTCTCCCCGGTTCGGCAGATCCACCGGCGGCGGGCGCCAGTCATCGGCGGCGGCCGGGAAACGACCCGGTACGGTGGCGCGCCCAGAACAGCCAGATCAGTGGGAAGACGAAGAGCGGCGGTACCTGCTCGCGCACAGCCCAGCCCACGGTTGTGACGATCAGCAGCATCAAGATCAGCGCCGGCACGATCGAGCGCCGAGTAGGCAGGGCGGTAGGTCGAGCCGGTGACACTGCTCGCTGGACTGCTGACTGGACTGGATGGGGCGCGGGCAGATCGGCGAAGAGAGGCCGCAGGTCCTGCTCAGTCTTGGCCCGGTAGGCCCGGGCGACCCGCTCGTCGAATTCGTCGACGTCCAGGCGCCCGGACGCGAAATGCTCGCCCAGGACCGTGACCGCCTGTTCCCGTTCCGCATTGCCGATACGCAGTCCGGACACGTCTTGCCGCCGGCTGGATTCCGAATCGTCCATTGCGACCACCCACCATCGAACTTGGCCCTTGTAACACTGTAAGCGTCGAAATTTGGTGGTTGCCGGCAATCTCAGCCCGCTGCCAGCCTGGGTCAGCCGCGGGCCCCGGCCCGCTCCCGATCGGTGGCCCGACGGATGACGATGCGGGTCCAGGCACCGAGATAGAGGCGCTCGTGGTCGGCAAGTTCCCGCGGTTGCTGCGCGACGAGAGCGTCGTCGGGATACCGTCCGTCGGGCTTGCCGACATACGTGCCGTTCGTCGAGCCGAGGTCCTTGACTGACCACCTGCCCGCGCTCAGTGAGAGTTTGGCGTGCCGGTGGGAGATGGCTCCGTCATTCGTACAGTCGATCTCGGGATTCAGCTGATGGCCCCGCGAGCGGCGTCCGATCACGGCCTTGGAGCCGAGGAGCGGGACAACGGCAGGCAATCCGCTGGTCGGGCAACTACCCTCGGCATGCTGGTGGGCGAACCAGTCCGGGTCGACCCATACTTCTGCCACCCATGCCACGTCCTTCAGCCCAGGTGTCGCGGGAGCGCCCGGCTCAACGGCACCGAGCGGCGGGATCAGGCCGCCAGATACCGGGTCGGGGTATGCCGGTGGCGGCGGCAGCTGACCGGTGGCGAAGTCGTACCCACAACGCTCACAGAACAGGGCGTCGGCGGCCTTCGCCGCCTGGCAGTTCGGACATCTCTTGGCTTCGGCTGGTCGGGGCGGTCCGGCGTGTGCGGCTCGCTCTGCCGGTCCCGCGGGTTGGGCTGGTTCGGCCGGTCCCGCGGGTTGGGCGGCGGGGACCGCCATGGCCTCGATCGGGGCTCCGCATACGTCGCAGAAGTCATCGGTCGAGGAGGAATGGCCCAGCGGGCACGCCGAGCTCATGACGGCCGGACCCGGGTGGTCTTGGTGGAACTCGTGTCCAGGGCCATCTCGTCCAGCTTGGACACCGCGCGCTTGAGCCGCACCGTGCCGGTCTCGGCGTCCTCGATATCGACCACCTTCTTCAATCTGTTGGTGGCCTCGTCGTTGCCGGTCTCGGCGGCCAGTTTGGCAGCCCGGCCCAGCTTGAAGGTTGCTGTCACCTCATCACCCGCCGCCTTTGCCGCCAGTCCTTCCTGGATGACATCGGCCAGTTCGGCCTGGCCGGTGTAGTGCGCGACCGCCGGATTGATCCGGGTCGTCAGGGCGCTGTCGCCAGACCACAGCGCCTTGACCAGGCCCTGCCCGACGACCTGACCGCCGACCTCGAGTTGGATCCGGGCGGCCAGCTGCTCGGATCCCAGCGGCTTGGCGGCCACCCGCACCGCCAGGTGGTAGTCGCGGGACTCATCCCCCCAGGCCCCGGTGGGGAACGCCGAGATCAGGTTGGTCACCGCGACCCGACGCGCCGACAGGTCGTCGATGGTCGGCTCGACCTGCCGAACGAACAGGACCTCCGCACCCAGCGGCGCCCATACCCTGAGCTTGGCATCGGCCACGCCCCGGCTCATCGCGGTCTGCATCATGCTGCGGAAATCGGCGGCCATCTCCGCCGGATCGGCGATCAGGTCGACCGAACCGAGCATTGCCGTGGCGATGCCACGCAGCTCGTTGACGTCCCAGTCGGCGCCGACGCCTCGGCAATCACACTGGAACTGGCCGGTCATACGGCTCAGTGCGACCGCCAGTTGTTCTTCGGTCTCGCCCTCGTTCTTGCCGTCGGTGAGCAGGATCGCGTGCTTCTGGGCGGCCGGCGTTCGGGCGAACAGATCGTTGGCCGCCGTCAGCCACATACCGAGCGCTGTGCCACCGCGCGGCCGCAGCTGGGACACCGCGTAGTTCGCCTGGGCCCGCGTCCGGGTGTCCGCCTGCACCATTCCGCCGACTCCCAGCGCCGGCGGCGGATAGGCGATGACCGGGCCGCCGTTGCCGGCCACCACTCCGAACCAGGTGCCATCGGACAGTTCGCCGATCGCCGCCGCGGCGGCCTGCCGGGCGGCAATCATCTTCGCCTGCGGGGTGTCCATCGATCCCGAGCAGTCGATGATGATCGCCTCGGCCGCGCCGGCGCCGTCATTGCCGGCTTGACCGGACTCGGCGCAGGTCACGGTGATGATCGCGTGCACGTCGGTCGCACCGTCGGGCAGGTATTCGTTCTGGAAGATCTCAGCGGTCCAGGTGGCCATCAGAATGACTCCTTCATCTCGACTTCGCTGGCGGCTGGGTCTGTCTCGGCGGCTGGCTCTGTCTCGGCGGCTGGATCTATTTCGGCAGTTGGATCTATTTCGGCAGTTGGATCTATATAGGCGAGGGTGACGGTGATGTTGTCGTGCCCACCCTGCTCGTTGGCCCAGGTCACCAGCGACTCGGCCAGTGGCAGCGGATCGCGCGCAGCCGAGGAATCAGTCAGCGAGTAAACGAGCTTCGCCAGCTCGGACGCCTCCGAGCAGTAGTTCCACAATCCGTCGCTGCACAGCATCAGCCAGCCCGGCGAGCGGGCCGTCGTGGCCGAGGTCGAGGCGTCGCCGCTGGGTCCGTCCGAACCGATCCAGCGGGTGATGGCGTGGGCCTGTGGACTGGCCTCGGCCACGTCTCGTGACACGCCGATGTGGATCTGGGCGGTGGCCCAGGAGTCGTCGACCGACAGCTGCTCGGCCGGCCCCGCTTCAGGCAACCAGTACGCCCGGCTGTCCCCGATCCACGCCGCCACCAGGACGTCCCGCTCGGCCACTGCCGCCACAAATGTTGCCGACGGTGGGTTCTCGACATCGCCGATCGCGTGGGCTACCTCGGTCGCGGCCCGGTTGGCCGCCGCGGCCGCGGCAATCAACCGCTCGGACCAATGAGCGATCCTGGCTTCAGCTGACGTGTTCGGTGGCCGCGGTGCCGCAGCGAGCAGCGCGCGGGCCGCATTGACCGCTGCCAGCGAGGCGACGTCACTGTCGGTCGCCGTGGTCACTCCGTCACAGACCACCAGCGCCGCCCAGCCGGTGTCCGGGTCCGCGGCGAGCGCAGCGGCATCCTCGTTGCGCGGGTGCACGATCCCCTTGTCACTCACGCCTGCCACCCTCGGTGCGGGCTGCTCGACCACGTGTTCACGCCCGTTGGACGCCTTCACCCCGCACACCGTGCACCAGCCGTCCGAACCGACCTCGCCACCGCAAGCGATGCACGGACGAACCGACGGGCTGGTGGCGACGCCGGCTGATTGCCTTTGTGGGGGAGGTGATTGCGGTTTGAACGGTGAACCACAGCTCTCACAGAAGGCATCGGTGGCGGCGGCGGCTTCGCCACAGGACGGACAGCTCAATCGGTCGGTCACAGGAGATTCCCCTGCCGTAGCAGAACTGTCACTCATAGCAGAGTCCTCGGTCGGACATCGTTCGCCGCGTCGACCAGGCGCACCCGCTCGGCTCGGTCCGAGGTGAGGCCGGCCAGTTCGCGGTAGGCACGCTCAAGGCCTTGCCGCAGATCTCGTTCTGCCGCGGGCACTCCAGCGATCCGCACTGATGGCTCGTCCCGGCCGGTGTTCCGCACGTGATCCAGGGCCAGGTTGAGCACCCGGACCACCAGTCGCTGCCGATCCAGCGGATCGATCGGGATCCGGGCAAGCGTGGCGACGGCTTCGGACAGTGCCGGCAACCCGGCGTCACTGTCGGCCAGCATGTCGGCTCGGGTCCGCCGCGCGGTTACGTAGGAGCCACCGGTCGGTCCGATCATGTCGAGCGCGGCCAACGCTGATTGGACATCGCCTTCGGCAAGCCGGGTTCGAGCCAAGCCGAAGGCTGCGGGAGCCACGAAGTTGGCGTCGACGATCGTGCAGGTCCGGTAGAGACCCTGCGCCAATTGCCGTTCCCCCGCGTGCTCGCAGGCCAGGGCAAGGGCCAGCTTCGGCGCGAGTTCACCCGGTACCTGGCTCAGCACCGTGTTGAACGCGGTGGTCGCGGCGTCGGCGTCCAGCCGCGCAAGCGCGCTCAACCCGGACAGCCAGACCGCTCGCCATTCCCAGGGATCGTCGGTCAGCAGCTTCTCGATGGCGGTCTCGGCCAAGTCGAACCGACCTGCGTCGATGGCGGCCCGCGCCCGGGCCAGGATGATCTCGACAGTCTCCTGCGGCGCCCGATCCAGCGCGCCCAGCCGCCGCTGCGGATCTTCGATCGACACGCCGGCCAGCCACGCCGCCGCGGGATCGGCCGGGTCTACCAGCAGCGGCGGAAGTTCGTTCCATTCCAAGGTCGATCCGGTCGCCGCGGGGCGCCCGAACAGCGCCGAGGGCGTAGCGGAATGCGCCGGTTCGCCAGGCCCATCGGTGACGACGATCTCGCGCAGGACCGCCAGCAACTGCTCACGTAACTCGTCGGCCGACTGGAACCGGTCGTTCGGATCGGTGGCGGTCGCCTTGACCAGCACCCGGTACAGCGAGTCATAGCGCTGGAACAGCGGCACATCCTGCACGGGGGGCAGCTTGGCAACGTACGTGGACTGGTAGCCGCGGAACTCCATGGCCAGCACCGCCAGGGTTCGTCCGATCGTGTAGATGTCGCTGGCCACGCTGGGGCCGAGCGTGGCGACCTCGGGTGCCTGGAAGCCCACCGTGCCGTAAATGGCGCTCTGGTCGTCGGCCACCCGCCGTACCCCGCCGAGGTCGATCAGCTTGATCGAATCACCGGACTGGATAACGTTGTCCGGCTTGAAGTCGCAGAAGATTAAGCCCTGGCTGTGCAGGTAGCTCAACGCCGGCAGAATCTCGATGACGTAGGCGATGGCCTGGTCAGCGGGAAACGGGTCGTGGTGACTGCCGTTGGCCTGCTGGCGGTTCTTGAGGAGCTGCTTCAGCGAGCTGCCCCCGACGTATTCCATCACGATGTAGCCAGCACCGTCATGCAGCGCGAAGTTGTAGATGCCGACGATGAGCGGGTTCTGCACCTCGGCGAGGAAATGCCGTTCGGCCACCGCGGCGGCATAGGCGTCTGCATCGCCGGTGTTCAGCAATCCCTTCAGGACCACCCAGCGATCGGAGACATTGCGGTCCTGTGCAAGGTAGATCCAGCCAAGGCCGCCGTACGCGAGCGCACCGACAACCTCGTACTGCTCACCCATGAGGTCGCCCTGCTTGAGCTTGGGTTCGAAGGAGAACGCGGTGCGACACTTGGCGCAGAACCCGGTGGTACGGCCGGGCTTGCCCTCCCGGGATCGACCGACCGGCGCTCCGCAGGATGAGCAGAGGCGCCTGTCCTCCGCCACTTCGGCCTTGGCCATCAGCACCGACCGCGGATCGGGCACCGGCGCCGAAGGCACTGACGTGATGCCGGCGCCGAGTCGTTGGGATCGGGTCCGGGTCGAGCCGATGCGCCTGCTCGGGTTGGTACCGGAAACCCGGGCCGAACCGATCGGTGAACTCGGCAGCCGCGAGGAGCCTCCGGTCGGGCCACTGGCCGATCGGACACCTGCCGTCGCCACGCTGCCCACCGGTCCGCCGCCGGAGCGTGGTTCGGCCGGGGTTCCACAGACATTGCAGTAGCCGTCCTCGAACTGGCCGGCGCAGCCGGGTTGGGTACACACCGCTGCGGTCATCGAACCTCCCCCTTCATCCCAAGCTCGGGCGCAGCCGATCCGGCCTGTTTCCCTTTGAGCCTGGTGTGGGAGGCCTCGGCCAGCCCCCGCAGCTCCGCCCGGTCGGTGAGCGGCGCGGCG
>JAVEET010000160.1 GCA_030840295.1 Pseudonocardiales bacterium | reverse complement strand
TTCGTGATCTTGAACCTTCTACAGGCCCCGGATTTGTTGAGCCGCCTTAGGGAATCGAACCCTAGACCTTCTCATTACGAGTGAGACGCTCTGCCGACTGAGCTAAGGCGGCGTTCGCGGCGGGCCGCGGACCTGGGAAGTCTAGCGGGTCACCGTCCGGTCGGCTAAAGGTGGGGCCAGCGGGATACGGTTGCCCGGTGCGCGATGATCGGCCCCGGTTCGGCCCCGGCCACGCTTGATGGACAGCGCTGTTGCGAGGCTGCGGTTCTCGCTCGCCCGGGTGGCCCGATTGGCCACGGCCGACACGGACGGTCGGCCTCACCTCGTGCCGATTGTCTTCGTAGTGCACGGGAGCGTCATCTACAGCGCGGTCGATGCCAAGCCGAAACGCACCACGGCGCTGCGCAGGCTGGCTAACATCGAGGCGAATCCGAAGGTGGCAGCCCTGGTTGACGACTACGACGACGACTGGAGTCGCCTCTGGTGGGCGCGAGCAGACGGCATCGGACGCGTCCTCGCGGTCGGAACGCACGAATCGGACCGAGCAATCGATCTGTTGGCCGGCCGCTACCAGCAATACCGGGAAGAGCGTCCGGTCGGGCCCGTGCTTGCCATAGATGTGGAGCGCTGGTCTGGCTGGTCGGCCAGATAGTTCTAACCGAACCGGCCCCCGAAGCCGCCCTGGCCAGGCGCGACGCCACCAGGCGCGAAACCGCCGCTAGGCGCGAAACCGCCGCGAGGTGCCACGCCACCCTGGCCAGGGGCGAAACCGCCGCCGGGGGCGCCGCCGCGGCCAAATCCGGTCCCGCCGCGGCCGGTCTGACCTCCGGCAGACCCAGGGGCCGCCCATGAAACGGCAACCGTACCCGCGCTGGCGACAACAATTGCTGCCAGAACGGCGATCACCGTTGCCCTCGGTGACCATTGCTTGTACCCCGTCGCACCGGACGGGTATGACCCCGCCGATGGCCACCTGCTCGGGACATCGCTGGACATCTGCAAGCACACCTCTCACAGCCCGATCGCTCGCCGGGCCTCGCGCCCCTAGCGTGGCCGCGCAGCCTGGCCGACAGCTGTGCAAATCTGGCGCGACGTCAACACAGATTTCAAATCCACAGGTTGCCCACAAACTCTCCTCAGCTCCGGGCCAGGGGTCTGCCACACTCTATTAATCGTGACCGCCACCTCAGCTCCCCGCCAAGCATCACTGGTCCGTATCGACGGCACACCCGTGCGGGTGTTGGTAGTCGATGACGAACCGAACCTCGCCGACCTGTTGACTATGGCGTTGCGATACGAGGGCTGGGAAATTCGGACCGCCAACGACGGCCTGAGTGCGGTACGGATGGCGCGTGAGTTCAAGCCGGATGCGGTGGTACTCGACATCATGCTGCCCGATCTCGGCGGCCTCGAGGTCATGCGGCGGTTGCGGGACGACCTGCCCGACTTGCCAGTGCTCTTCCTGACTGCGAAGGACGCTGTCGAGGACCGGATCGCCGGCTTGACCGCGGGCGGCGACGATTATGTGACAAAGCCGTTCAGCCTGGAAGAGGTTGTGGCCCGGGTCCGCGGCCTGATGCGTCGCACCTCAGTCGCGACGGCCAAGGGCGGCTCGGTGCTCACGGTCGGCGATCTCAGCTTGGACGAGGAAAGCCATGAGGTCTTCCGCGCCGATGAAGAGATATCCCTGACCGCGACGGAGTTCGAACTGCTCAGGTACCTGATGCGCAACCCACGTCGTGTGCTGTCCAAGGCGCAAATTCTGGACCGGGTCTGGAACTACGATTTCGGTGGTCAGGCCAATGTTGTCGAGATCTACATCTCCTACCTGCGCAAGAAGATCGACGCGGGCCGCGAGCCGATGATCCACACGCTTCGTGGGGTGGGCTACGTGCTGCGCGCCGCGAGTTGACATGAAGAAAGCCGCCCTTGGGCGCCTCCGTCCCAAACCTTTGAGGGACTGGACCCTTCGTGGCCGGATCGTCTCCGGCGTACTGGGGATGCTGGTGGTGCTTTGCTTCGCGATCGGCTTGTTCACCGAGGTCGCGCTTCAGCATTACCTGATGGGTCGGCTGGACGGTCAGCTCAACGCCGCGGGCGGCCGGGTCAACGGAGCCTTCGGAGGCACACCCCAACCAGGGTTCGCCGGAACCCTGCCGCCTGACTTCAGTCGCCAGATACGAAACGGGTCCCTGCTGCCGCCCGGCTCTGAGATCAACACCATCGGTGTGCGGGTCTTGAGCAACGGCACTGTCGACGCGGCGCAGATCTTGCAGCAGACGGGGCAATCAGCCACCCGCACGAACCTGCCCACGGCGACCGCAAACGTGTTCGCGGCGGTGAAACCCGACGGCAAGCCACACACCATCGACGTGCCCGGCTACGACTCCTACCGGGTCGCCGCAAAAAAGACCGAAACCGGTGACATCCTCATCACCGGCCTGCCACTGAGCAATGTCCGAGCCACGCTGGTGAATCTGACCGCCGCCATCACGATCGTGACCCTGGTCGGTCTGATCATCGCCGCGGTGCTCGGCGCATTCATCGTTCGCCTGGCCCTTCGCCCCCTGCGGCGGGTTACCTCGACCGCCAGTAAGGTCGCCGAAATGCCGCTGGACGAAGGCGAAGTGGCGTTGGCCGTTCGCGTACCGAATCCCAATCCGCACACCGAAGTCGGCCAGGTCGGTGTCGCGCTGAACCGGATGCTCGAGAACGTCAGCGATGCCCTGAACGCGCGCCATCAGAGCGAAACCCGAGTCCGTCAGTTCGTCGCCGACGCCAGCCACGAGCTACGCACCCCGTTGGCCTCGATTCGTGGCTATGCGGAGTTGACCCGTCGCAGCCGAGAGATCGCCCCACCGGACATCGCGCACGCCATGACAAGGGTCGAATCCGAGGCCAACCGCATGACGACCCTCGTGGAAGACCTGCTGCTATTGGCTCGTCTCGATGCGGGTCGACCACTGGCCGCCGCGGAAGTCGACCTCACTCGCCTCATCGTCGACGTCATCAGTGACGCTCATGCCGCCGGGCCGGCTCACAAGTGGCACCTCGACGTGGGCGACGAACCGGTGACCGTTCACGGAGACGAAGCTCGCCTGCAGCAGGTCCTGGTAAATATTCTGGCCAACGCGCGAACGCACACCCCAGTCGGCACCAACGTGTGGGTTTCCCTTGCCCAGCACGGGAAATCGGTGGTAATCGAGGTTCGCGACGATGGTCCTGGGATCCCGCCCGGACTGATGCCCGATATCTTCGAGCGATTCTCGCGCGGCGAAGGATCCCGGTCCCGCGCGGCGGGCTCCACCGGTCTCGGCCTGGCCATCGTGGCCGCGGTGGTCGCTGCCCACGGTGGTGACATCGCGGTACGCAGCGCACCGGGCGAGACGGTCTTCACGGTTCAGCTTCCGATGCATGGCGCGACCACAACGCAGTCACAGACTGCCGCCAGCTTCACCGGGCAAGTTCTCCAGGTATGACGGCAGATACCCTTACCGCCCCTGGCCATTCTCCCCACAATGACACCTCGGTGTGGGGCCGAGTGACCGCCGGACGAAACTGGCGCGACCGCGCGGGCGGCATCGTGAGGGGCCGGACGGACGACCCGAGGTGGGTACGTCCGTCGCTGTTGGCCCTGTTGCTTGCCACCGCGGTGCTGTACCTGTGGGGTCTTGGCGCCTCGGGCTACGCCAACTCGTTCTATTCCGCCGCCGCGCAGGCCGGCTCGATCAGCTGGAAGGCGATGTTCTTCGGCTCGTCGGATGCCGCCAATTCGATCACGGTGGACAAGCCACCGGCCGCGCTGTGGATCATGGCACTGTCGGTGCGAATCTTCGGCTTGAGCTCGTGGAGCATCCTGGTTCCGCAGGCTCTCGAGGGCATCGCTGCCGTCGCAGTGCTGTATCTCGCGGTCCGGCGGACGTCCGGCCCGCTGGCTGGCTTGATCGCCGGTGCCGTGCTCGCCGCGACCCCGGTGGCCGCGCTGATGTTCCGTTTCAACAATCCGGACTCCCTGCTCGTCCTGCTCATGACGATCGGTGCCTACTGTGTGCTGAGATCGCTGGAGACCGCGTCGACCAGGTGGCTCGTTGCGGTGGGCGTGCTCACCGGCTTCGGCTTCCTGACCAAGCAATTGCAGGCCATGCTCGTGGTCCCTGCCTTCGCGCTGGCCTATCTGATCTGCGCACCAACCACTTTGCGACGCCGGATCGGGCAGTTACTCCTCGCCGGCGGTGCCATGATTGCTTCAGCCGGCTGGTGGATCGCAATCGTGCAGCTGACGCCGGCCAGCTACCGGCCCTATATCGGCGGCTCGCAACACAACTCCATCCTCGAATTGACCCTTGGCTACAACGGGCTCGGCCGGCTGACCGGTAACGAGACAGGCAGTGTGGGTGGCGGTGCCAACGCCGGTGGCAACTGGGGAGCCACCGGCTGGAGCCGGCTGTTCGGCAGCGATATGGGCGGCGAGATCGCCTGGCTGTTGCCGACGTCGCTGTTGATGCTGGGCATCGGTCTCTGGTACGCCCGCCGGGCCCCGCGGACGGATCGGAGCCGTGCGGCCCTCATCATCTGGGGTGGCTGGTTGCTGGTCACCGCCGTGGTTTTCAGCTTCGCCAGGGGCATCATCCATCCCTACTACACGGTGGCGCTGGCTCCGGCCATCGGCGGCGTGATCGGGGTGTCGGCCGTCGGACTATGGCGGGTGCGACGCGACGTGACCGCCAACGTGCTGCTGGCCATAACGGTTGCGGTGACGGCCGTATGGGAGTTCGTCCTGTTGGACCGTAATTCGACCTGGATGCCGTGGCTGCGCTTCGCCATCCTGCTCGTGGGTTTCGCGTCGGCCTTGCTGATACTGGTGCTCTCCCGACTGGCGTCCAAGGTCGGCACGGCGGTGGCCGCCGTGGCTTTGCTGGCCTCGCTGGCTGGTCCCACCGCGTACTCGGTGGCAACGTCCGCCACGCCGCATTCCGGTGCGATCCCGAGCGCCGGACCGTCTGGCGCCGGCGGTGCCGGGTTCAGTCGCGGCGGCGCCGGGGGCGGTGGTGGCCGCTTCGGCGGCGGTGCACCGACCGGTGGTGGTCCGGCCGCTGGTGGTCCGGCCGCTGGTGGTACGCGAGGCCAGGCGGGCGCGACTCCGGGCGGTGGTCAAACGGGCGGTCGGGCCGGGTTCGGCGCCGGCGGAGCGGGTGGGCTCCTCAGCGCGAGCACACCCTCGGCGGCGGTCGTCACGGCGCTGAAGGCCAATTCCTCGAGCTACACGTGGGTAGCTGCTGCCGTCGGCTCGAACAGTGCGGCCGGATTCCAACTGGCCACCGAGAAACCTGTGATGGCGATCGGTGGTTTCAACGGTAGCGACCCGTCCCCGACCCTGGCCCAGTTCGAGGCCGATGTCGCGGCGAAGAAGATTCACTATTTCATCGCCAGCGGGAGCGGTGGCGGCGCGGCAGGTAGCCGGACCGGCGGCAGCAGTTCGTCCTCGCAAATCACCACCTGGGTCGAGAGCAACTTCACCGCGACCACCGTCGGCGGCGTGACCCTCTACGACCTGACCAAGTAGTGCCGTCGCGAGTCAAAGACCAGCCACAGGCGGACCACAACGGAGGGCAAGGCCACCTGCCGAAGCTGACAGCATGACGTCGTTTGCCCAGCCGAACACCGCCGCCGTAGCTGTCGACAACTCACCTCCGATGCTGGACGTCACCATCCCGGTCCACAACGAGGAAACCGATCTGGCGCCCGCGGTCAGGCGGCTGAACGCCCACCTGACGCGGTATTTCCCTTACCGGTTCGCGATCACCATCGCCGACAACGCGAGCACCGACGGAACGCCCCTGATCGCCGCCGCGCTCGCCACCGAACTCGACGCCGTCCGGTACGTCCGGCTCGAAGAAAAGGGCCGCGGACGCGCGCTGAACGCCGTCTGGCTAGCCTCGGACGCACAGGTGCTGGCCTACATGGATGTCGACTTGTCCACTGATCTGAACGCTGTGCTGCCGCTGGTCGCGCCGCTGATCAGCGGGCATTCCGACCTTGCCATCGGATCACGGTTGTCCCGGCACAGTCGGGTGGTTCGCGGCACCAAGCGGGAGGTGATCTCCCGCGGCTACAACCTCATTCTCCGCAGCACGCTGCTGACCCGGTTCTCCGATGCCCAATGTGGATTCAAGGCGATCCGGTCCGAGGTCAGCCGCCAACTGTTGCCGCTGGTGCAGGACACCGGCTGGTTCTTCGACACCGAGTTGCTGGTGCTGGCCGAACGATCCGGCCTGCGGATCCACGAGGTGCCGGTCGACTGGGTGGACGACCCGGACAGCCGGGTCGACCTCCTGTCTACGGCGATCGCCGACCTCAAGGGCGTGGCGCGGGTCGGTCGGGCGCTGGCCACCGGTTCGCTACCGCTGGCCGAGATCCGCGCCCAGTTGGGTCGCCAGCCCCTGGATGTCTCGCCCGCCGAGGTGCCGCCCGGGCTGTTGCGACAACTCGTCCGGTTCGCGTTCATCGGGGTGCTGAGCACGCTGGCCTACCTGGTGCTTTTCGTGCTGGCCCGTGGCACGGTCGGCGCCCAGGCCGCCAACTTCTTTGCCCTGCTGGTAACCGCGATGGCGAATACCGCCGCGAACCGTCGCCTCACGTTCGGCATCTCCGGCAGCAGCAAGGCTGCCACCCACCAGGCCCAGGGACTGGCCGTGTTCGCGCTCGGCCTTGCGTTGACGAGCGGATCACTGGCCGCCCTGCACGTGATCACTGCGCACCCGAGCCGCGGGATCGAGGTTGGGACCCTCGTGGTGGCGAACCTGGTGGCCACGGCGCTGCGTTTCGTCCTGTTGCGCCGCTGGGTGTTCCGTCGTGCCGCGGACGGCGGCGAAATCCAGGCAGGATGAGCCTCAGCGGAACAAGTTGCTCAAGCGGACAAAGCTCAAGCGGATAAAGCTCATGCGGGTGCGGCTCCGGAGGGCCCGCTGAGGCCGGAGCCTACCGTGCCGTCACCGTAGAACTCGTCGTGCGCCTTGCGCGAGGAGCACACCGACGCCAAAGCACACGGCGCCCTACGACCGTCCGAGTTCATCCGGACAACCACCGACTCGCTGGGCACCGAATGCCCGATGACGGTGCCCTCACCCTCGGGCGTCGAGACGCAGGATCCGATTGCCGGCGCCTTGTCGTGAAAGTCCTGGTAGAGCGGGTGCTCGTACTTCAGACAGCACATCAGCCGGCCACATGCTCCGGAGATCCGCATCGGATTCAGCGGCAGATCCTGGTCCTTGGCCATCCGCACCGACACCGGTTCGAAGTCGACCAGAAAGGTCGAGCAGCACAGTTCGCGTCCGCAGGAACCGATGCCACCGATGACCCTGGCCTCGTCACGGGCCGACAGTTGCCGCAGTTCGACGCGTCCCTTCAGGGTAGCGCCCAGGTCGCGCACCAATGACCGGAAGTCGACCCGATTGGGCGCGGTGAAGTAGATGACGGTGCGGTTGGCGCTCAGCACATGGTCGACACCGGCGACCTTCATCGGAAGCTTGTGCTCGCGGATCAGGCGCTTGGCCGCGACCCGGGCCTCAGCCCGCTTCTTCTTACCGTCTTCCAGCGCCTGCAGGTCCTGAGCGCTGGCCAGGCCCTCGAGTTCCGGCAAGCCACCGACGTCCTCAGAGGTCCATTGTGGGGCCCACATCACCTGGGCCACCTCGGGACCCTCCGGTGTCGGATACAGAACGTGATCCCCGACCGCCGGAGTGTGCGGCCCCGGGTCCGCGTAATACAGCCGACCTCGGTCGGTGAAGGTCACCGCACAGATCATCCCCATCCGATGAGCCTAACCCCAGCGCGGCTCAACGCCAGACCCCCGCGCTCAGGGCAGCCGGAGGGAGGCCGTCATCGCTTCGACCGCGAACTTCGGTTTCACATTGAGCTCGATGGCCTCCCGGCAGGCGAGCACTTCGTCCAACCGCTGCAACGCGCCGGCCGAATCGATCGAACGGGCCACCGTCGAGACGTCACGGGCGACTTCCGGATGGGCCGGGGCGACCGGTGAACCCGCCTGAACCAGCAGCACATCGCGGAAGAAGCTGGCCAGATCGACGAGCGCTCGGTCCAGTGCGTCGCGCTGCAACCGGGTGGCCCGGGACTTCTGTTTGCGCTCCAGATCCTTCAGAGCACCGGCGCTTCCGCGAGCCGTCCCGGCAGCCCCCTTGCCGGTGCCGCCGCCACCAAGGGCGACCTTCATCTGCTCGGTCTCGGAAACATCGAGTTCAGACGTGATGGCCCTGGCCTCGGCCTCGGCCGCCTTGACCAGATGATCGGCCGCCTCGAAGCAGGCGTTCATCGAGGTCAGTTGCGCGGGTATCGCCAGCACAGCCGAACGCCGATCACGGGCTTGCCCGTCACGAGCCAACCGTCTGGCCCGGCCGACGTGACCCTGGGCGGCCTGGGCGGCCCACCGTGCCACGGCCACCTCGATGCCGTCCCGCATCAGCACAGCCGCGACGGCGTCGGCCGGCGGAATGCGCAGATTCACTACCCGGCATCGCGACCGGATGGTCACGATGACGTCGTCGGGATGAGTGGACGGGGCACAGAGCAGGAACACCGTGCGGTCCGCGGGCTCCTCGATGGCCTTCAGGACGGCGTTGGAGGCACCTTCCGTCAACCGGTCGGCGTCCTCGATCAGCACCACTTGCCACCGTCCCAGCGAGGGGCGCCGGGCCGAGGATGCCACCACGGCGCGCATCTCGTTGACCCCGATGGACAGGCCTTCGGGAATCAGCGACTGCACGTCCGGATGGGTACCGGCATGCACCGACCGACACGATGTGCAGGTGCCACAACCCGGGGTCGACGCCAGGCCGCCGGCCGGATCAGCCAGCCGGGACTCGGCGCGATCACATTGCAGAGCTGCCGCGAGTGCCCGTGCGGCCACCGACCGGCCCGAACCGGGCGGGCCGGTGAACAACCAGGCGTGGGTCATGGCGCCCGGTTGGACGGGCCGCCCCGCTACCACGTCACCGGCGGCGCGGGCAGCTCTGGACAGTTCGGTGATCGCGGCATCCTGACCAATGAGGTCGTCAAAGACACTGCTCGCCCCTCCATCCGCGCCAGTCATTACCCGATCCTCTCCGGCGGCGTGCCTCGCGCGTGCCCGTTCGCCGTAACAACAGTAGGCATCGGACGCGATGAGAGAACACCCAGCACCGCAATGCGGATGGTGGCGGCCAGCTCTTCGGCGTCGAGCATGGCGTCGAGCACCAGATAGCGATTCGGGTCCGATTCAGCGAGCTTGCGAAAACCCTGCCGGACCCGAACGTGGAAGGCCAATGTCTCGCGTTCGAGTCGGTCGGGCCCGGCGGCGCCGTCGCGGCCCTGCGCCCGGGCCAGCCCGATCTCCGGGGGAATGTCGAGCAAAATAGTGAGATCAGGAACGAGATCCTCAGTGGCCCAGCGCGAAACCCGCTTGACGTCTTCGGTCGACAGCGTCCGTCCCGCACCCTGATAGGCCAGCGAGGAGTCTACGAAGCGGTCGGTCAGCACGACATCGCCGCGATCCAAAGCCGGTCGGATGACCGTGGCCACGTGCTGTGCGCGGTCCGCTGCGAACAACAGAGCCTCGCTGCGCGGCGAGATCGGCTCGTTGCTGTCGAGCAGGAGTTTGCGGATCTGCCGGCCGACCGATGTCGCACCGGGTTCATGGGTGATCACGACATCGTTACCGTCGCTTCGAAGGCTTTGCGCCAGCAGGCGAATCTGGCTGGACTTGCCTGCACCCTCGCCCCCCTCGAACGCGATCAGCACGCCACCGGCATGCAGGCGACGGCGCCCGGAGGTGTCGCGGCGCAACGAGGTCAACAGGTCGGCGAGCACCGGGACGGCGGACCGCTCGTCCATCTGCCGATAGGCCACGATGCCGGCCAACACAGCCAGCAGGCCGGCCGCGAACAACACGATCCGAGTTCCGTCCACCGTTCCGCCGATGCCGGGGAGCCGACGTTGCCCGATCGTGCCGACCAGCACCGGCACCGCCGCCAGGGCCAGGATCATCACGACCCGCACCATCGACTGGATAAAGGCAAAGACGCGGCCCCGCATCTCGTCCTCGATCTCCGCGCCGAGCAGCGTTATGCCGGCCAAGTACCCCACACCGGCGCCGAAGCCGACGCCGAGCACCACGATCATCGCCAGCACGACATGCGGCATGACGGCAGTCAGAGCCAGGCAGGTTCCGGCGAACACGATGCTCAGCCCGAACAACCGCCGCCGTGACACCTCCCGCGCGACCCGTGGCCCGAGCGCCATCCCGAGCCCCAGTCCGACGAACACGGTGCCGAACAGCATGCCGTAGGCCGCATCACCGCCGCCGAGGCTGCGGACGTAGGTCTTGCCGGCGCCGATGACCGCGCCGCCCGCCGCGAACGCCCCGAGGATGCCGAGGATCAGACCTCGGAGCAACCCCGTAGTCCGGACGAAGTGCGCGCCGTCGCGCAGCATCCGCCAGAGGCTCGGCTGGGACTCGCCGGCCTCGGCGTTGCGCTGCTGGCCGGAGATCTCCCGAATGAAGTACACGGTGATCGCGCCGACCAGGAAGGTCGCGGCGTTGAAGTAGAGCGCGAGTCCGACCTGGTTGGTGCTGAAGAACGAGAATCGGTCGCCGAGCGCCTTGGAGATCAGGGCGAGCAGGCTGAACAGCGCAGCTGCGGCAACGGGGGTGAGTCCATAGGTCGTGATCAGGCTGAGCTGGTTCGCGGCCTCGAGCTGGTCCTTTCGAACCAGGTTGGGAACGGACGCGTCCTTTGCCGGATTCCAGAACAGCCCGAAACACTCGATCAGAAAGGTAGCCACGTAGAGGGTTGGCAGGCTCTGCCCGACCGCGATCACGATGAACAGGAAGAACCGCAGGATATCGGTGATGACCATCGTGTACCGGCGGTCGAAGCGATCGGCGAAGGCACCGGCCAGCGGCCCCAGGATGGCCGAGGGCAGCAGCCGGATCACCAGCACCAGGCCCAGGGCATAGTTCTGGGCCTGATAGCCGGTTGCCAACTGGGTGGCCAGCGCCGTGGTGGCCAGCAGGCCCAACCAGTCACCCAGGCTCGACAGGCCGGTGCAGTACCAGAGCCGGCGGAACGACGGGGTCTTCAGCACACCCTTGATCGCAGCCGCGCCGGAGACCCCGGCCGGCGCGTCGGGGCCACCCGGGACCGGTGCACCGATCTTGGTGGGACCGCCGGCCGGAAGGCCTGGATCGTTGGAGATGGCTACTCCTCGTACGGTTTGTCGCTCGACTGTCGGTCGGCGGCTGCTAGCTGCCGCCAGCCTATCCGGGCCGACCGTCAACACCCGGCCTGACCGGCCCGGCCGGTTCTCAGGTTGTAGCAAGGTAGCGACAACGCGCGACCGGCTCAGGAATTGCTCACGCCCTGTCGCAGCAGAGTTCTCAGGGACTTGATGGTGCCCGCCAGTTCGCGAGGTCCGAGCGCGGCCACCACCTCGCTCTCGAAGCTCAGAAGGGATTCCAGCGCCCCGTCGACCCGCTTGCGGCCGGCTGCGGTCAGCTTGACCAGGCTCTGCCGACCGTCGGTCGGATGCGGCCGCCGGGTTATCAGCTTGCGGACTTCGAGCCGGTCCAGCCGATTGGTCATGGTGCCCGATGTGACATGCGTCGCCTCGATCAGCCGTCCCGGCGTCAGTCCGGCCCCGTCACCGCTGCGACGCAGGGCGGCCAACACATCGAACTCGTGCGCAGCCAGTCCATGTTCGACGAAGGCCTGTTCCCGCCGGTCATCGAGGACCTGAGCCAGCCGGCGGATCCGGCTCAGCACGTGCATCGGAGCCAGTTCCAGGTCCGGGCGGACCGAAGCCCAGGCGGCGACGATCCCGTCGACTTCATCGTCCATACCAGGACTCTACCAAGTCCCTTGACATCAAGGGATATTCTCTTGATGTCAAGAGATTGGACACGATCATGCAGTGGGATCCGACCCAGTACGCTCGCTTCGCCGAGCAGCGCAGCCGCCCGTTTTTCGACCTGGTCAGTCAGGTGCACGCCGACGCGCCAGCTACGGTCGCCGACCTCGGATGCGGGTCGGGGGAATTGACCGCCGCCCTGGCCGAACGCTGGCCCGGCGCGCGGATCGTGGGCATCGACTCGTCGCCGGAGATGATCGAACGCGCCCAGGCGCACGGGTCGTCCACGGTGCAGTTCCGCTCAGGCCGAGCTGAGGAGTTCTCCGCTGCCGGCACCGATGTGCTGGTCAGCAACGCCCTGCTGCAATGGGTGCCTGGCCATCGGGACCTGCTTCGGAGCTGGCTGGCTGAACTCAATCCCGGTGGCTGGTTGGCCTTTCAGGTTCCCGCCAACTTCTCCTCCCCCTCCCACCGCCTGATGCGGGCGATCGCCTCATCGCCGCGGTGGCGTGGCCGGCTCGGCACCACCCTGCGCCATGATGACGCCGTCGCCGAACCAGCCGCGTACCTCGAGCTGTTCAGCTCCTGCACCTTGACGGGCATCAGCGCCTGGCAGACTACCTACCTGCATGTGCTGCCTGGCGAAGATCCGGTGCTGGACTGGGTACGGGGCAGTGGGTTAAGGCCTGTTCTCAACGTGCTGACCGACGATGAGATCACTGAATTCGAGGCGGAGTACGGCGCCCGACTGCGGCTGGACTATCCGAAGCGGCCGTACGGCACAGTGTTCGACTTCCGCCGGACTTTCGTGGTCGCGCACAAGGCGGGTCCTGCCCGATCTGAGATCTAGGCGGAGCGGGCCACGATGCGCCGAGCCGAGGCGAGGTAACGCCGACTGATAACCCGCTGTGCCAGCCGGGCGATCGGGCCCCCGAGCCGGGTGAGCCAGCTGTTCGGTCGCGACTTCGCGTCGATGGTGACCAACACCCGGTCATCGGTGAGCCAATGCGCCTGGAAGGTTTCCGTCCCGTCCTCCGGGTGATCGGGACGGGTTCGGTAGGTGAACCCGGTTCGGCGGTCCTCGGAGAACACCTCGGTCACGTCGCAGGAACCGCTCACCGCGAAGGGGCGCAGACCCATCCGGATCCTGACCACGTCGCCGACCTGAACCGGCTCGTGATCGGCCCGCATGCCCAGGCCGGCGCCGCGCTGCATGTCCAGCGACAGGATCGCGTCCCCGGCTGCCCGAAAAGCCGCCGCACCGCGGCCGACCTCGGCCGTGATCTTCAGCGAATGAAACGGGCGCCCTGGTGCCGGGCCCATCAGGCCTTCTTCGCCGCAACCTTCTTCGGCGCGGCCTTCTTGGCCGGAGCCTTGGCGCCTGCCTTCTTCGCCGCGGCCCTCTTGGCCGGTGCCTTCTTGGTGGCCTTCTTCTTCACCGGGCCGCGCGCCCGCCGATCGGCCAGCAACTCCGCGGCTCGATCGTCGGTGATCTCCTCGACCGAGTCATCCCGGCGCAGCGAGGCGTTGGTCTCACCGTCGGTGACGTACGGACCGAACCGGCCGTCCTTGACCACCATCGGCTTGCCCGACACCGGATCGTTGCCCAGCTCTTTGAGTGGTGGCGCGGCGGCGGCCCGGCGCCCACGCAGCTTGGGCTGGGCGAAGATGGCCAGCGCCTCGTCCATGGTGACCGTGAACAACTGGTCCTCGGTCTCCAGCGAGCGCGAGTCGGTGCCGCGCTTGATGTAGGGCCCGTACCGGCCGTTCTGGGCGGTGATCTCCTCACCCTTACCCTCGTTCGCGGCAGGGTCGATACCAACCACCCGGGGCAGCGTCAGCAGTTTTGCCGCCTCGTCCACCGTGAGCGTTTCGAAGGACATCGTGCTGAACAAGGACGCGGTCCGCTCGCCGTCGGTGACGTACGGGCCGTACCGGCCGTTTTTGCCGGTGATTTCCCGACCGGTGGACGGGTCGACGCCCACCTCGATGTCACCCGATGGCGCCGACAACAACTCCTCGACTTTTTCCGGCGTGAGCTCATCCGGGGCCACGTCCTCGGGCACCGATGCCCGCGTCTCAGAATCCGGTCCGCCCTTCTGCACATACGGGCCGTAGCGACCCACCCGGACCACGACATCGGAGTCGGGCCCGAACAGTTGGATCGAGTTCACGCCGCGGGCATCGATGTCCTCCAACCGCTCAGCGATCAGCTTCTTCAGACCACCCTGTGCCGAGATCCGCTCGGAGCTGTCCGCGTCCCGCTCCGCTCCTGGGGTGGAACCGAAGTAGAACTTGCGCAGCCAGTCCACCCGCGAGGTGGTGCCGCCGGCGATCGAGTCCAAATCGTTCTCGACGGAAGCCGTGAAGCCGTAGTCGACCAGCCGTCCGAAGTGGCCTTCGAGCAGGCCGACGACGGCGAAGGCGACCCAGGTCGGAACCAGCGCGGCACCCTTCTTCCAGACGTAGCCGCGGTCCTGAATGGTTTGCATGATCGAGGCGTAGGTCGACGGCCGGCCGATGCCGAGCTCTTCCATTGCCTTGACCAGCGAGGGCTCGGTGTAACGCGACGGTGGATTCGTCGAGTGACCGGACGGCTCCAACTCCCGTACGTTCAGACCGTCGCCGCGCACCAACTGCGGCAACCTCTTCTCGCTGTCGTCACGACCCGAGCCCGATTCGGAATCCGATACCGCATCGTCGGTGTCCTCGACGTAGGCCCTGAGGAAACCGGGAAAGGTGATGGTCCGGCCCGAAGTCGCGAACTCCGCGCGCTCGTCGGCGATCGAGGTACCAGCCAGCCGGATCGACAGCGTGGTCCCGACCGCGTCCGCCATCTGCGAAGCCAACGTCCGCTGCCAGATCAACTCGTATAGCCGGAACTCGTCGGAGGAGAGCTGCGAGGCCAGCTGCCCGGGGGTGCGGAACGAGTCACCGGCCGGACGGATCGCCTCGTGGGCCTCCTGGGCATTCTTGACCTTGCGCGAGTACCGGCGCGGCTCCGCGGGCACGTAGGCGTCGCCGTAGAGCTCGCGGGCCTGCGACCGGGCCGCGGTCAGCGCCGTCTCCGACAGGTTCGTCGAGTCGGTACGCATGTAGGTGATGAAGCCGTTCTCGTACAGCCGCTGCGCCACCCGCATGGTGACCTGAGAGGACCAGCGGAACTTACGGCCGCCCTCTTGCTGCAGCGTCGACGTCATGAACGGCGGGTAGGGACGGCGCCGGTAGGGCTTCTCCTCGACCCGGGTGACCGCGAAATCGACGCTCTCGAGCCGGGCCGCGAGACCTCGGGCGCCGGCTTCGTCGAGATGCAGCACGTCGCTGGAGGCCCGACCGGTCGCGGGGTCGAAGTCCTTGCCGGAGGCGATCCGCTCGTCTCCGAGGGCGACCAGGGACGCCGAAAACGTCTCGGGGTCGCCGTCCTTGCGGTTCACCGGGGCGAACGTGCCGTCGATGTCCCAGTAGTTCGCGGTGTGGAAGGCCATCCGCTGGCGCTCCCGCTCCACCACGATGCGGGTCGCCACGGACTGCACACGTCCGGCCGAGAGCTTGGGCAAGACCTTCTTCCAAAGGACCGGCGACACCTCGTAGCCGTAGAGCCGGTCCAGGATCCGGCGGGTCTCCTGGGCGTCAACCAGGTCGGCATCGATGTCGCGGGGCTCGGCTACCGCGCGCGCGATCGCCTCCGGCGTGATCTCGTGGAAAACCATCCGACGGACCGGGACGGTCGGCTTCAGCGTCTGCACCAGGTGCCAGGCGATCGCCTCACCCTCGCGGTCCTCATCGGTGGCGAGATAGACCTCGTCAGCGTCCTTGACCAGCGACTTGAGCTTGCTGACCTGGGCCTTGCGGTCCGGGCTGATCACATAGAGAGGTTCGAAGTCCTGGTCCGTGTTGACACCGAGGCGCGCCCAAGGCTGGCCCTTGTACGCGGCCGGGACGTCGGCGGCGTTGCGCGGCAGGTCGCGGATGTGGCCGATCGATGCCTCGACCGTGTAGCCGGCACCGAGGTAGCCGCCGATGGTCTTGGCCTTGGACGGCGACTCGACGATGACCAGCTTGTTTCCGGTAGTTGCCTTCTTGCGTGGTGGCACTTCAGTTCTCCTGTCTGTGCTGCCGTTGCAGGCAGCGGGGTGGTCGCCGTCGCGGGCGACCTTCGCT
>JAVEET010000132.1 GCA_030840295.1 Pseudonocardiales bacterium | reverse complement strand
GATTCGGACTGGCTGAAAGCCCACCGACCCCAGGGAAAGCCACCGAAAGGCGCCCGGTCACGCAGCGCCTCCTCAGCGACCCAACCGGCGGCAATCCAGACCGGTCCGAACCGGCGGCCCAGGAGTTTCGGGGCGAAGACACCCAGCAATGCGGTGTACCAAGTCTGGGAGAACACGAGCACGATCCACGGCACCGAGCCGACGTAGGTGGCTGTCCAGTGCAGCATCGGCAGGAAGAGTCCCGCTCCGAATGCCAGTCCGAGCAGCGCTCCCCGACGGGCGCTCTGCCCCGCTACGGCGACCGTGAACCCGCCGAGGGACAGGAAGGCCAACGGCCACCACCCGAACGGCGGGAAGGCCAACACGCCGACGAGACCGGCGAGGATGGCCAGGGCGAGGCGGCGTGTCACCCGAGCTCGCCGGAATCGAAGATCTGCTCGCCGCGCCGCACAGTGCGCAGGCACCGCGGCAACTCCAGGCCCGGAGCCAGGTCCGGTAGCCCGGGTACCGCGGCCCGCTCGTCGGTGCTCCAGCGGGAGACCCGCTCATCCGGCGCGTCCACGCCCAGTGATCCCGCCGCGAAGATGGCGTAGGTCGCCGGTGATCCGGGTGCTAGCACGCCGGAACCGTCGGAATCGGCCCGTGCGGCGCGCCAGCCGCCTCGGGTATGCGCCCCGAAGGCGGCCCGGGCGCTGAGGGCGTGCCGAGGGTTGTACGGATGGATCGCCGCTCGGACTGCGGCCCACGGGGCGATCGGGGTGACCGGTGAGTCAGACCCCAGGGCCAGCGGCACGCCGGCTGCCGCCATCGCAGCGAACGGGTTGAGCCGCGCTGCCCGGTCCGGCCCGAGGCGCGTTGCGTACATACCTCCAGGACCGCCCCAGGTCGCGTCGAAAGCCGGCTGGACGGAGGCGAGGAGCCCGGACCGTCCCAGGGCATCGATATCCGGGACCAGCTCGGCATGCTCGATCCGGTGGCCGGCGCCGGCAACCCGTCCGGGGGCGAGCCGCGTTCCGGCGAGCAGCATGGCGTCGACGACCTGGGCGACCGCGGCATCGCCGATAGCGTGGAAGCCGGCCTGCAGACCGGCTTCGGTACAGGACACGATGTGTTCCACAAGCTCGGCGGTCTCGAACCGGAGGTCCCCGGCGGTGTCGGCATCGGCATAGGGCTCGGACAGGGCGGCGGTGTGTGACCCGATGGAGCCATCGCAGAACAAGTCGCCGCCGGCCCCGACCGCACCAAGCTTTGCCGCGGTCTCGATCGCTCCCAGTTCACCCCAGTATCCGAACACCTCGGGTACCGGTTCGGAAGCCGACAGGCTCAGCAGCGCCGCGAGATCATCCGCACTTGAAATTTCCGGCCCCGCCATCTCGTGGACGGCCGCGATGCCGCTGCCGGCTGCCGCGGCCAGGGCTGCCCGGTGCAGGTCGGTGCGTTGGGCCGGGCTGATCACGGCCAGCGCCACCGCCCGCGCCGCGTGATGGGCGTCCTTGGTCAGAAAACCGTCACTGGAGTACCCGTCCAGGCCAGCCAGTCCGGGAATCGACGCCATCAGGGCGGAGGACACCACGGCCGAGTGTGCGTCCGTCCGGGCGAGATAGACCACGCCGCCGTAGCTGGCGCGGTCCAATTCGGCGGCGGTCGGCGGCCGGCCCTCGGGCCAGCGGGTGTCGTCCCACCCGGAACCGAGCATCGGCCGCCCGCCGCGGGAGCGAGCAATCTGGTCGATCCGGCTCAGGACGACCGCCAGGCTCGGTGCGCCCCCCAGATCCAGGCCGGTCAGCGCCAGTCCGGTACCGGTGGCGTGGAAATGGGCGTCCACGAAAGCCGGAATGACGAGCGCGCCGTCCAGGTCGACCGTTCGGTCGGCGGACATGCTGACGGCCGAGGCGTCATCACCCAGCCACGCCACCTCGGAGCCGTCGATGAGCAGCGCGCTGGCGTCCGGAGCCCACGGACTGTGGATCCGTCCGTTGAGTAGAAGGGTCCGCATTCGGTCCAGTCTGCCAGCCCGATCTCGGGGGCGACCTAGCTGTCATCTGTGCCATGGATTACCGTGCTGTAAGGATTTTCAGCGAAGCGGGGGGACGATGGCAGCGAGCATCGAGGACGTCGCCAAACTGGCGGGCGTTTCGATCGCCACGGTATCCCGTTCGCTGCGCGGACTGCCCGATGTCGCGGCCACGACGCGCGACAAGGTCCTGGCGGCGGCACGGGAACTGGATTATGTTGCCTCGCCCTTCGCCGCCCGGCTCGCCAGTGGCCGCTCATCGACCGTGGGCATCGTCGTGCCCTTCGTTCACCGGTGGTTCTTCGCCGAGGTCCTGGGCGCCGTCGAGGCCGTGCTGAGCCAGGCGGGCTACGACCTCCTGCTACACAACCTCGGCAGCAGCGAGGGTCGCGAGCGGTTCTTCACCGTCCTGCCGGTCCGTAAGCGAGTCGACGCCGTCATCATCGTGAGTCTGGCCCTCACCGAGGACGAGGTCGAAGCGCTCAACACCCTGGAACTGCCGATCGGCATGCTCGGTGCCGCGCATCCCGGCTTCTTCTCGGTACGGATCGACGATGTGACGGCAGCCAAGCAGGCGGTGAACCACCTGCTGTCCCTCGGGCACACCAGGATCGCCCTCATCGGTGGCGACACCGACGATCCGATGCGTTTCACTCCCCCGCATCACCGGCTGACCGGTTACGAACAAGCTCTACGGGCCGCCGACCTGACCGTCGACCACTCGCTGGAGCGCCTTGGCTACTTCACGGTTGAAGGTGGTGAGGCGGCCATGTTGGAATTGCTCGGGTTGCCCGAGCGCCCGACGGCGGTGTTCGCCGAGTCCGACGAGATGGCTTACGGTGCGATGCGGGCGATCCGGCGCGCGGGCCTGCGGGTTCCGGAGGACATCGGCGTGATCGGCTTCGATGACCACTCCACCGCCGCGCTGCTCGACCTCACCACGATCCGGCAGCCGGTGGCCGAACAGGGCGTCCGGATCGCGGCGGCCTTGCTCGCTAGCCTGCACGACCCGATCGAGCCGACCGATCTGGTCCTCGACACGGAACTCGTCATCCGCGGTTCCACCGTAAAAGCGGCGAGCGTGTACGCCGAGTCCTGACCATGGCTGCGCCCCGTCCGTCCTCGGCCAGACCACCCACCGGCGTGCTTTAGCGGGTCCCGACCTGCCGCTGGGCGCCGCGTCCAGCCTGAATGCCGGCTTGGGCGGCGCTCAACTCGGCGGCGCTCGGTGGATCGGCTCCGGCCCGAGCACAGGTGAGGGCCGCGACCAGAATCGCTTCGTCGAGAACCCGCCGCACCCGGTCGGCGTGGGCCTGCGTCCGATCATCGCCGATCAGTCCGACGTCGGCCCGGATCAGGGCGTTGATCAGGCCCGCCATGAAGGCGTCCCCGGCCCCCACTGTGTCGACGACCTCGACCGGTTGTGCCGGCACCGACAGCCACTCCCCCGACGCCGTGAACGCAGAGGCCCCTGAGCCGCCGTTGGTGACAACGACAAGCGATGGTCCGAGGTGCTGCCAGGCCTGCTGGACCGACGCGATGGTCCGGCCCGGGTAGAGCCACGCAAGGTCCTCGGCGCTGGCCTTCACCACGTGGGCCAGGGCCACCGAGCGCTCCACGATGGCCACGGCGTCGGAGTGGCGGCCCATCAGTAACGGGCGGATGTTCGGGTCATAACTGATGACCGTCGTGGCCTGGCCCCGGATCCGGCTGAGGTGGCTGGCGATGACGGTGGCTGCTGGTTCGGTCCAGGACGCCAGCGAACCGAAGTGCACCCAGCCGCTGTCTTGCGAGCCCCGCTGCAGTTCGATCTCGGTCCACTGCCAGTCCGCGGTGCCGTTGAGATAGAAGTCGTAGGTCGCGTTGCGGTGTTCGTCGATGCCGACGATCGCCAGGGTGCTCGGTTCGGTAGCGGCGACGGCGATCGAGAGATCGACTTGGTTCTCCGCGGCGTGCCGGTACAGCTGTCGGCCGAACGCGTCGCCCGAGAGTCGAGCCTGCAACAGTGTCGGTTGCCCCAGGCGCGCCAGGCCGATCGCCACATTGAACGGGCTGCCCCCGGGGTGCGCGCGATACGCGGCCGCCGCCGCATGGTCGGCAGCGGGCTCCGCAACAAGGTCGATCAAGGCCTCACCGATAACGCACAGCATGTGACGACGTTATCGTGCTTGCGTGACTGTGATGCTGATCGACTCCGCCGGCCTTTACTTCCGGGCTTTCTACGGAGTGCCCGAATCGGTGACGTCGCCGGACGGGATGCCGGTCAATGCCGTACGCGGCTTCACCGACATGGTGTCGACCTTGTTGACGAAGTACCGCCCCGATCGGTTCGTCGCCTGTCTGGACAACGACTGGCGGCCAGCCTTCCGAGTTGCCCTGGTGCCCTCGTACAAGGCTCACCGGGTGGCCACCATCACCGGCTCCGGCGAGCCGGATATCGAGGAGGTACCGGACCTGCTCACACCTCAGGTACCGGTGCTGCTGGCCGTGCTCAAGGCGGCGGGATTGTGTGCGGTGGGCTCGGATGGTTTCGAGGCCGATGACGTGATCGCCACCCTGGCCCATCAGTTCGACCAGGCCGGCGATGAGGTCGATGTGGTTTCCGGCGATCGGGACCTGATCGGTGTGGTCACCGACCGGGTCCGGCTGCTCTACACCGGCCGCGGCATCACCAAGATCGCCGAGCTGACGCCGTCGGAGGTGCTGGCCAAGTACGGCATACCGGCCGAGTTCTACCCCGACTTCGCGGTGTTACGGGGCGATCCCTCCGATGGTTTGCCCGGTGTCGCCGGTATCGGTGAGAAGACCGCGGCTATCGCGGTGACCAAGTTCGGCCCGATCGAGAAGATCCTGCAGCTTGCCCGGAGCGGGGATCCGCAGATGAGTCCGACCATTCGGACGAGGGTGCTGGCCGCCGCTGACTACCTCGGCGTTGCGCCCGATGTGGTGCGAGGCCGGGTCGATGTTCCGTTGCCGTTGCTCGAGACGGCTGTTCCGGCGGCGCCGGCCGATCCGGAGATGCTCGATGCGCTCGGCGAAAAATTCGGTCTCACGAGTTCGGTGCAGCGGCTGCGAAATGCCCTCACGACGCTGGCCGCGGCGCGGTGATCCACTCGCGCCTTTCGGTGCCATGGCGCACGAAAACGCGAGTGGATCACCAACGATGGGACGGGCGTTAGAGCTGCTGGGCAATGACGCCGCGGCGTAGAGCGGACACAGCCGCCGCCGCGGTGGCTCGCAAGCCCGGCGCGACCGCGTCGGCGCGGGACAGTTGTTCGAGCAGATCGAGCAACTGGCGCATCCATCGGACGAAGTCGCCGGCCGGCAGCGTCGAGCCATCCTCGGACAGCGAGTTGAGCACCTTGTCCAGGGAATCTCCGCGAGCCCAGCGGTAACTCGCCCACACGAATCCGAGATCGGGCTCCCGCGTCACCGGCAGGCCGTACTCGGCTTCACGCTCACTGATCTCACCCCACAAGCGCACAGTCGCCGTGAGGGCCTCCCTGGTGGCGCCCTGCGGCAACTTGGGCGCCGCGGGCTCGTCCCGTCGAGCCTCGTAGACCATCGACGAACAGACCGCGGCGAGTTCGGCCGGGTCCAGGTTCGACCAAGCCCCACTGCGCAGGCACTCGGCGATCACCAGATCCGATTCCGACCAGATCCTGGACAACTGCCGACCGGACTCGGTGATCTTCTCGTGGTTGCTGCCCTCGTCAGCGGCCGAATCCACGACATGCATGTACCCGCGCTCGGTCAGCAACGCGCACACCTTGTCGAACGTCCGCGACAGCGAGTGGGTACGACCCTCAGCTTTGTGTCGCAGCGCATCGGTCTCGCGTTTCAGGCGGTGGTAGCGCTCGGCCCAGCGCGCGTGTTCCTCCCGGTCGTTGCAGCCGTGGCACGGATGCGCGCGCAGCGCCGACCTCAGATCGGCCAGCACCTGGTCGTCGGCGGCGGTAGCTCGGCCCCTGCGCCGCAGACCGTGAGGCACCTCGGGGATCCGGAGGTTCCGGATCGAGGACGCCAGGTCACGGCGTGCGCTCGGATCCCGGTGGTTGAAATGCTTGGGCACCTTCAGATGCCCGAGGACCTCGGCCGCGGTTGGGAAGTCGATCATGCTGACCCGGCCGGCCCACTTGTCCTGGTTCAGCATCATGGGGCGGGCATCGGCGATCGGAGATATGCCCGGGTCGAGCACGACTGCCAGCCCGGCACGCCGGCCGGCGGGGATTCGCACCACGTCGCCGATAGCCAGTCCTTCCAGAGATTTCGCCACCGATGCCCGCCGTTCGGACGCACCGGCCCGCGCCATGGAGTTCTCGCGGTCCTTGATCTGCTGCCGTAGCTCCGCGTACTCGGCGAAGTCGCCCAGATGACAGGTCATGGAATCGGCGAGTTCGGCCAGCGCCTGCTCATTGCGCGCGATCTGCCGGGTGATGCCGACCACCGACCGGTCGGCCTGGAACTGGGCGAACGAGGACTCCAGAAGTTCGCGCGCCGTCTCCCGTCCGACCTGAGACACCAGGTTGATGGCCATGTTGTAGGACGGCCGGAAGGACGAGCGCAGCGGATAGGTGCGCGTCGAGGCCAGGCCCCCGACCTGGTCCGGGTCGATCTCCGGACTCCACAACACCACGGCGTGGCCCTCGATGTCGATGCCACGCCGCCCGGCCCGTCCCGTCAACTGGGTGTACTCCCCCGCGGTCAACTCGACGTGGCCCTCGCCGTTGAACTTGACCAGCCGTTCGAGCAGCACCGTGCGGGCGGGCATGTTGATGCCGAGGGCCAAGGTCTCGGTGGCGAAGACCATCCGGACCAGACCACGGACGAACAACTCCTCGACCGTCTCCTTGAATGCCGGGATCAATCCCGCGTGATGCGCGGCGATTCCCCGCTGCAGACCTTCCAGCCACTCCCAGTATCCGAGCACATCGAGATCGTCGGGCGCCAATGATGCCGTGCGCTGCTCGGCCACCGCCCGGATCTCGTCCCGCTCCTCGTCGGTCGTCAGCCGTACCCCGGCGTAGATGCATTGTTTGACCGCGGCATCGCAACCGGCTCGGCTGAAGATGAACGTGATGGCCGGCAGCAGCCCCTCGCGATCCAGTCGCGCGATAACGTCGGCCCGATGCGGCGGGCGCCAGCGCGGACCGTGCGAGCGGTACTTGTCCCGGCCGCCGTCCGAGCGACCGGATCCCCGGCCCCGGCCGGACCGGTCCCGCGGGTCATCAAAGCGCATCCGGTCCCGGATGTAGCGACGCAGTTCGGGGTCCACTGCCGCCCGCCGGCCGCCGGAACCGTCCGCGACGCCGTCACCGGATTCGGTCGCTGCGAACAGGTCGAACATCCGGGTGCCGACCAGCATGTGCTGCCAGAGCGGAACGGGACGCTGCTCGTGCACGATGACACGGGTGTCGCCGCGGACCTCCACCAGCCAGTCGCCGAATTCCTCGGCGTTGGACACGGTGGCCGACAAGGAGATCAGGCGAACCGCATCGGGTAGGTGGATGATCACTTCCTCCCAGACGGCACCGCGGAACCGATCGCCGAGGTAGTGCACTTCGTCCATGACGACGTAGCCGAGGTTCGCGAGCGCGTCACTGCCGACGTACAGCATGTTGCGCAGCACCTCCGTCGTCATGACGACGATCGGGGCATTCGGGTTGATGGCATTGTCTCCGGTGAGCAGACCGACCTGGGTCGCACCGTACCGTTCGATCAAGTCGTTGAACTTCTGGTTGGACAGCGCCTTGATCGGAGTCGTGTAGAAGCATTTCTGGCCCAGCTCCAGGGCGAGGTGGATCGCGAATTCGCCCACGACCGTCTTGCCCGAACCGGTCGGTGCGCAGACCAATACGCCGTAGCCGTCTTCCAACGACTGGCAGGCCTGAACCTGGAAGTCGTCCAAATCGAAGCGGTAGCCACCGCGGAAATCCGTGAGTGTCGGGTATTTCGATCGCTCCCGGGCCTGGGAATATCGCTCCGCGGGTGAAGACATATCTCCAGCGTACGGGCCGGTTCGGCGTGATTTTGCCTCCTACGCCAGACTGACCCGGTGCCTGTTCACGCCAGCCGTTCAAGCACCCAGTGGTCCTGGACCGGGCCCGCGGTGCTCTTCGATCTCGACGGAACCCTGGTCGATTCCGGCGCCAGTGTGGTCCGCGCCTGGCAGTGGGTGGCTGATCAACTGGAACGGCCGTTCAGCCTGTTCGCACCGTACGTGCACGGCATCCCGGCGGATCAGGTCTTCGAGACAGTGGTACCGGAGGTGTCCGGCGCGCAGCGGGCCGATCTGGTGGAACGGATGTTGTCTCGACAGGCCGAGGACACCGTCGATGTGTTCGCGATCCCGGGTGCCCTCGACGCCTTGGACGCGCTGCCGACCCCCCGTTGGGCCATCGTCACCTCGGGCGATCTGCGACTGGCATCGTCGCGGATCGAGGCGGCCGGACTGCCCCGGCCTCGGGTGCTGATCACGGCCGACGATGTGCAACTCGGCAAGCCGCATCCGGCGCCCTACCTGCTGGCCGCCGCGCGGCTGCGGGCCGAGCCCGGGCGATGCCTGGTCGTCGAGGATGCACCCGCCGGGGTCCAGGCCGCCGCGGCGGCGACGATGACCGTCCTGGGGGTGCTCACATCGGCGTCTCGGCTCGCCGGCGTTGCCCATGCGGTCGGTGATCTGACCGCCGCCAAGTTCACCGCCGATCGCCTCGGGGTCCACGTGGTGGCCGATTTTTGACCTTTGCGCCGACCGTTCGGCCGGTTTGCTGCCTGTTACCCGGAACACTGCTAGGTTCGAAAGGCCGGTGGGATTTGTACAGGCATCGAAGTGCGGAGGTGATCAGCATGCTCATTGCGGATCTGTTGCGACACAAGGGTTCGTCGGTCGTCACGATCGCGCCCGGCGAGTCGATAATGTCGCTGCTCGCTTCACTTTCCGAACACCGGGTCGGCGCCCTGGTGGTGCTCGATTTGGACGAAATCGTCGGGATCATTTCAGAACGGGATGTCGTGCGCAGCTTGCATCAGAAGGGTGCCGCCGTCCTCGATGCGCCGGTGTCGGAACTGATGAGCTCGCCTGTCGTCAGCTGTACCCCCGACGATCCGATCGATCGCATAGCCGAGCTGATGACGGAAAACCGGTTCCGGCACATGCCGGTAGTGACCGACGGGCGCCTGGTCGGCATCGTCACCATCGGCGATGTGGTGGCCGCGCGGATCCGGCAACTGGAGTTCGACCGGAAGCACCTGGAGCGCTACATCTCCCAGGGTGCCTGACCCGGCCGGGCGGCCGGCAGCGCGGTCGACTAACGGCTCAGTCCGGCTGGTAGCAGCCCGATCGGCACCAGAACCGGCAGTGCCGCGGGCACACAGACCGTACGGATAGGCAGCTCGCCGACGCGTTCGCCATCGGCGTAGGCGACCGTGTCCGGCGCGTCGAAGGTGACCTCACGCGCTCGGTACTGAGATACCGCCGGGTGGCCGATGTGCCCGGCGGTGGGCAGCCGCGGTGCAAGCCTGGCCAGGGTCAGCCTCGAGACGGCACCGACAACGGTGACGTCGAAGAGCCCGTCGTCCATCTTGGCCGGTGGCGTCATCAACTTGCCGCCGCCGTACTGGGGGCCATTGCCGATGGCGACCAGGGTGACGGGCAGCTCCAGGACCCGATCGTCCAACGTGAGACCCATCCGGCGGATCTTCATGCTGACGAGTTCAGCGGCGATGGCGAGGTCGTAGCGGCGCCTGCCCTTCGGCCAGCGCATCGCGTTGGCCCGCTCGTTCACGGCGGAATCGAAGCCGGCGTACAGCATGGTGACCCACCATCGGCCCGTGGCACCCGGGGCGACCGGCACCGCCGCGCAGTGCCCGAGATCGATGCGGCGCACCGAGCCGGCCAGCAGCGCTGCGAGCAGCGAGTCCGCGGCCCGCCGCGGATCGGGATCGACACCCAGCGCGATGGCGGTGTCGTTACCGGTCCCGGCCGGGATGATGCCCAGCGGGACCCGCCCCTCGGCGAGGGCGTTGACGGCCAGATGCACAATGCCGTCGCCGCCGCAGACGATCACGGCATCGGCGCCGTCAGCGGCATGTGCCAGCAGCGACACCGACTCGGCCTGGCTCCGGCCACTGAGCACTCTCACCCGCGCGGCTGCTGAGAGGTGCTCGGCGACCAGCCTGCCGATCGTGGCGGCGCCGCCCTTGTTCGAGGCGGGGTTGACGACCAGGGTGATGCACGGGCGTCCGGCCCCCGGTCCCGGGATCACGGCAGGTCGTCCGACCAAGTCTGATCGGTGTCCGGGGTGCGGGTCGGCAGGCTCTGCGGGATCGGGTCGATCGTCGAGGCGACGTTGTCATCGATCCGAGCCGATTCGGCCGCCAGTTGCCGCTTGGCCCGGCGC
>JAVEET010000110.1 GCA_030840295.1 Pseudonocardiales bacterium | reverse complement strand
CCGCGGTTGTCGGCGGCCTGGCTTCGGCTCTGTCGTTGTCCGCCGCGTTGGCCGTGGTCGCCATCCTGCCCGCGGCTGGTGTGGCCGTGAGTGTTCTCGGCCGCCCAGGGGAGAAACGGTCCGTCAGCCGGAGGCGCAGACCTCGACCGCATGAGAACTCAGACCACTCTTCGAAAGAAGGAACCCAAGTAGCTCGTCGTTGAGATCTTCCCCGCGCTGTTTCGCAAGCACTCGCAGACGACGACAACCCGAATGTCCGCCGCTATCTCGCGCACAACCACACGGCTCCGGCCGAGATCCTGGAGTGGCTGACGCAGAACGGGGCCCCGCCGCGGGCCGTCGATTCCCGGTTGTGAGACGGGTAAAGCGCACGACAGTTCAGCACCTCGATTGATGCCTCTACCAAAAAGCAATCGTTTGCTTTAACCTCATCTCTGGCGCCAGCTGCGTCAGACGTCGGTCCAGCCATCACCGAACCGCGATCATCAGGAGTACGCATGTCTCACCGCAAGGCAGACGGGTCGATTTCGCCGGCGGCAGTCATCCCGGACGGGATTCGGATTCCGGCGATCAGCCGGCGCCGAATGCTGCAGCTCGGCGCCCTGGGAATCGGCACCTTCTCCGCGGCCCCGATCCTCGCCGCGTGCGGTTCGAGCTCGTCGAAGTCCTCGGCCACCGCCACCAAGAAGGGCGGCGACCTGGTCATCGTCCGGGCCAATGACTCGGTGGATATGGACAAAACCATTGTCTTCAGTAACGCCTCGCTATGGGTATACCAACAGCTGTACGAGACCTTGGTGGCGATGACGGACGACGGGCTAGGGGTGAAGCCCTGGCTGGCGGAGAGTTACCAGATGGCCGCGGACAACCTGTCGTGCACACTGAAGCTCCGTTCAGGCGTGAAGTTCTCCAACGGCCAGCCCTTGACCTCGGCCGATGTCAAGTTCTCCATCGACGAGTCGAGCAAGACCAAGGGCGGATGGGAGTTCATCAACTCCGCCATCAAGGAGGTCACCACGCCCGACGACCAAACGGTGGTCATCACGACGAAGTACCCCTGGGCTCCCCTGTTGGCGGATTTGACCTGCCCGAACAATGGGATCATCCCGAAGAACTACGGTGGCCAGACGTCCAAGGCCTTCTACGCCGCTCCGATTGGTACGGGGCCGTTTATGTGGGACACCTGGCAGAAGGGCAACTTCGTGCGGCTGAAGAAGAACCCCTCCTACTGGCAAGCCGGAAAGCCCGCGCTGGACTCGGTGACCTGGAAGGTCGTACCCGATGACAACTCCCGCGCTATCCAGTTGCAGGGTGGCCAGGCGCAGATCAATGAGGCGCCGCCGTTCTCGAGCCTGCAGCAGATCAAGGCGTCGCCGAAGCTGGCCGTCGACTTGTTTCCCTCGACCCGCACCGACGTCGTGATGATGAACCAGACGAAGACGCCGTACGGGGACGTACACGTGCGCCGGGCCATCTCGTTCGCGATCGACCGCGAGGCGCTGGTCAAGAACATCCTGTTCGGCAACGGCACGCCGGCCAATTCGCTGCTCTCGCCAGCGACGCCGTACTACGACAAGAACTGCAAGGGCATCGCCTACGACATGGACCAGGCGCGGGCAGAGCTGAAGAGTTCCAGCGTGCCCAACGGCTTCACCACCACGTATATGGCGATGGCGGGCGACTCGGTCGATGCCGCGATCGCCCAGATCCTGCAGTCCTCGCTGAAGGACCTCGGCATTACGATGAAGATCGAGAACGTGGACGCCAGTACGCAGGGCGACCTGACGAACAAGCTGCAGTACGACATCGCGCACACCTACTGGACTAACGACCTTGCCGACCCGGACGAGCTCGTCCAATTCTCCTTGGATCCTGCTTCCGGTGGCCACGCCTTCAAGACCAACTACAACAATCCGGCCCTGATCGCGCTGGTGCACCAGGCGCAGCGCGAGTTCGACAAGACCAAGCGCCAGGCGCTGTACGGCGAGATCCAGCAGGAGGCGGCCGACTCCGCGTTCTTGGCGTTCTTGTTCTACACCCCCTTCCCGTACTCCCAGTCGAGCTCCGTCAAGGGGTTCAAGGTGCTGCCCACGGGGTTTTACCACATGGAAGACGTCTCGTTCTAACCATCGCAACTGGCCAGCCACGACAAGCAACCGGTGCCGGCCCGAGCTCAAGTGAAAGGAATCCGTAGCCATGACATACTGCGACGTCCGCCGTGGAGGGCAGAGCGGTGACAGTCCCCCCGCTGTACGGCTTTGCCGTCCGGTCCTGGACTGGCGGAGCTGGGCCGGCGTAATCCCGCCGGAGTCGCAGGCGGACGCGACGTGACCGGCAGCGCGAGTTCGGGGATCGCCGTGGTGACCGGCGCGGGCGGCGGCATCGGTTCGGCGGTGGCCCGTCGCCTGAGCGCGGACGGCTACCGGGTTGCCTGCGTCGACGTCGTGGCGGAGGCCGCGGAGGCGACGGCGGGTGGCCTTCCGGATGCGCGGGCGTTCCGGTGCGACGTGAGCAGCGCAGCCGAGGTGGACAGCTTGCGAACCGAGATCGCCGAATGGGACCGCGGCGATGTCCGGCTGCTCGTGAACGTCGCCGGCCTCTTCTTCGAGCACAGCATCGTCGACCTGTCGGATGCCGACTGGAATCGCTTGATCGGGGTCAACTTAACCGGGCCGTTCCTGACCTGCCGAGCCTTTCTGCCAGCCATGATCGCGGCCGGTGGCGGTGGCGTCGTTAACGTGGCGTCGACGGCCGGACTGCGCGGATCGCATAATCGGGCGGCATACTCCGCTGCCAAGGCGGGCTTGGTGATGTTCACCCGCAGCCTCGCCCTGGATCACGGCAAGGATGGCATCAGGGTCAACTGCCTGTGCCCCGGCCTCATCGACACCGACATGGCCGCATGGATCCGCGAAGATCCGGCAGCCCTGCACCGCTGGGAGGCGTCCACGCCAGCCGGTCGCATGGGGACACCCGACGA
>JAVEET010000105.1 GCA_030840295.1 Pseudonocardiales bacterium | reverse complement strand
CGTCGAGGAACTTGCCGGTCGCGTAGGCGACGTTGGCCAGCTGCTCGGCTGATCCCCAGCCCTGCGAGGGCCGCTGCTGCAGGATCCCGACCGAATCGCGGTCGCCGGCTCCGTCCGGGATATTGTCGAGCTTCGATTCCTGCATCGCCGCGCCCAGGACGAGCACGGCGGCCCGCTCCGGCAGATTCCGCTTGATGACGACGGCCACCATCGTCGATGCGTTCTGCGCTCGACTCAGGGTCAGGTTGTAGCTACCGTAGTCACAGCCATTCGAGGCCGTCGCCTTTCTCGCCGCATTCCACAGGGCTCGGCCGCCGACCACCAGGCCAGCGACAACCGCGAGTACCACGACGAGCGCAATCCCGCCCCGGCGTGCTCTACCCGCTGCCATTGTTACAAATCTCCCGTTTGTTGCCGCAATTGAGAGCCGGTTAGGCCCCTTCAACCAGTTTGGTTGATTCGGTGACTCGGTCGGTTGTGCGTGGCGTCAGTTCGCGTGCAACGCCGCATTCAACTCGATACCCTGACCGCTTCGCTGACGCACCTCGAGCGCTCCGGATAGCGAGTTCTGCCAGAACAGCAAACCCGAGATACCTGAGAATTCCGCTGCCTTGCGGGTCGACCCGTCCGGCAGTACGACCTTGGCACCCGCCGTCACGTAGGTACCGGCCGCCACCACGCAGTCGTCGCCGAGCGAGATTCCGATGCCGGCGTTAGCCCCGATGAGGCAGCGTTTGCCCACCGAGATGACCTCCTTGCCACCTCCGGACAAGGTGCCCATGATCGAGGCGCCGCCACCGACGTCCGAACCGTCATCGACGGTGACGCCCGCCGAGATCCGGCCCTCGACCATCGAATTGCCCAGCGTGCCGGCATTGAAGTTGACGAAGCCCTCGTGCATCACCGTCGTCCCGCTCGCCAGATAGGCTCCGAGGCGCACTCGGTCGGCATCGCCGATCCGGACTCCGGAGGGGAGCACGTAGTCCACCATTCGCGGGAACTTGTCCACGCTGAACACGGTGACCGGTCCGCGGGCACGCAGCTTGGTCCGGATCGCCTCGAAACCCTCGACGGCACACGGGCCGTGGTTCGTCCACACGACATTGGCCAGCAGCCCGAACATCCCGGTCAGGTTCTGCTCGTGGGGCCGGACGAGCCGGTGGGACAACAGGTGCAGGCGCAGATAGATGTCCACTGCGTCGGCCGGTTCGGCGTCGAGGTCGATGACCGGATGCACGATCTCGGTGCGCACGCCGCGGATCGGGTCGGTGCCGACCAACGCACTTAGTTCCTCCGGTACGGCGTCCCCAGGGCCGGGCGCGCCGAGAGCCGGGGCGGGGTAGTACACGTCCAGAGTGGAAGCCGTGCCGTCGCCGCGATCGGTCACAGTGGCGAGGCCGAATCCATGAGCGGTCCGCTGAGTGGAGGTGCTGGTCACGCGTTAACCCTAACGAGTGGCCCCTGTGGGCTCGTGCAGGGACCGGGTGACGGGCGGGCAACCTGGCTGATGCGCTGCCGCTATGGTCGATGTCGTGATCGCGATCGAGGAACTCGACCTGTCCCTGCCGCCGGGTGAGCTCACGGCTGCGCTGGTCGATATCGAGTCCGTCTCCGGCGACGAGGCCAGGATCAGTGACGCGGTCGAGCAGGCGCTGACCGGCTATCGAGGGTTGGCCGTCCAGCGTCTGGGCAATGTGGTCATCGCCCGGACCGAGCTGGGACTAGCCCAGCGAATCGTGCTGGCCGGCCACCTGGACACGGTTCCGATTGCGAACAACCTGCCATCCCGGGTGGCCGATGGCCGGTTGATCGGATGCGGTACCTCGGACATGAAATCCGGGGTGGCCCTGCAGTTGCGAGCGGCGCATCTCATCGGCTCGGGGCAGTTGGTCCCGCGGGTCGATGTCACCTGGTTGTTCTATGACTGCGAGGAAATCGAGGCGGCGCGTAACGGCCTCAATCTGCTGGCTGCCGAACAGCCCGGCCTACTCACCGCGGATCTGGCTGTATTGCTCGAACCGACCAACGGTGCGGTGGAGGGCGGTTGTCAGGGGACCATGCGCGCGGTTGTGAGCACCACCGGACAACGGGCGCACTCGGCCCGATCCTGGCTCGGGATCAATGCCATCCATGCCGCCTCGCCGGTGCTGCAGCGGCTCGCCCAGTACCAGGCACGCGAGGTCGAGGTGGAGGGCCTGCGCTTCCGGGAGGGCCTGAACGCGGTGGCCATCTCCGGCGGCGTTGCGGGCAATGTGGTGCCTGATCGGTGCGAGGTCACGGTCAACTTCCGCTTCGCTCCGGACCGGTCCATGGAGCAGGCCGAGGAACACCTGCATTCGGTGTTCGACGGGTTCGACCTGGCGGTGGTCGACGCGGCCCCGGCTGCCCCTCCCGGCTTGGACCAGCCGTTGGTGCGGGAGTTCATCGCCGCGATAGGGAAACCGGCGCAGGCCAAACTCGGGTGGACGGATGTTGCCAGGTTCGCCGCCCTCGGAATTCCCGCCCTCAATTTCGGACCGGGCGATCCTGACCTGGCCCATATAGTCGACGAATCGGTCGATCTGGCCACGATCGACAGCTCCGAACAGGCCCTACTGGCGTTCCTGGCCGCCTGAGCTGAATCACCATGAGCTGAATCGCCGGCCGCTGAGTCCGCCGTGAGCTGAGTCCGCCGTGCTGAGTCCGCCGGGTTACGCCTACGTCGCTGAGTTACGGCATCCCTAGCGGAACTCGCACCGGTTTTGCGTAACTCGGCTCCGTAGGCCGACGCCCGCCGGCCCGGTTGCCTGTGGATAACCTGGGCGTCGTCCACAGCCCGGGACGGCGCGTCCGTCTAGCACGTCATTCTGACCCGGTGTCTGACCTACTCTTCACGCTGGCTGACGTCACCGAGGGCCTCTTCACCTCCGAACAGGCAAGGCAGTGCGGCGTCGACCAGAACGGGCTGGCAAGCCTGCTCGAGA
>JAVEET010000095.1 GCA_030840295.1 Pseudonocardiales bacterium | reverse complement strand
CGTAGCGACCTGCGGCCCGTGGGATCGCGACTTGAAGCCCCCGTGGGCGGCGCGTGTTCTTGGAGATCCGGCCCCGGCTCCGGGCCCCCCTACTCGTGACGTTCGCGTTTGCTCGCAGTGGACACTGCGGCGATGCCTGAATCCCGCGTCATTCCGCTGGCCGGGGTGAGGCAGTCTTCGATGCCTGTGGTGAGTCGATACGGTCTGTGCACGCCGCATCGATTTAGTTGTTTCTGCTAAATCTTGGGTCGAAGGTTGGCTCCCGAGACCGTGTTTCCGGTTCGCCGTCCTCGTAGCGTTTCGGGTGTCGTTGAGGAGTGCGTAAGCGGCGTTTAGGCAGTGTCTCCGCTGTTCACGGAGCTGCCGGGCGGTTGAGTCGGAGACGGCTCGACAGATGGCGGCGCTTGCGAGGCGTGGTATCCGGGCTGGCCCTGCCGGCTATGGCATCGGGCATAAAGCCACAAACGTTCGACATCCGTGATGGGGAGGGCGCTGTGCAGACCTACGCATTGTCCGCGCCGGTCGAGGGCCGGGACACCTGGCATGACCGCAAGCGGTATTTCTGGATCCTCGGGCTGGTTGTCCCGCTGCTGCCGTTCGGTGCTGTCGGGCTGTACTACGCCACGGGGCTGGCGGTGATGTTGTGGCTGGGGCCGGTCGTATTCCTGGGCATCATCCCGCTGATCGACCTAATCGCCGGCGAGGACGCCTCGAACCCGCCGGACGAGGTCGTGGCGGCGTTGGAGGAGGACCGCTACTACCGGTGGGTGGTGTATGCCTACCTGCCGTTCCAGTACCTGGGCTTCATCGGAGCCATGTGGATCATCGGGGCATCGGATATCTCGGTGTTCGGGAAGCTGGGGCTCGCGCTGTCGGTCGGGGTCGGTACCGGGATCGGCATCAACACAGCGCACGAGCTGGGGCACAAGAAGGAGTCGGTGGAGCGCTGGTTGGCCAAGGTCGCGCTGGCGCCGTGTTTCTACGGTCACTTCTACATCGAGCACAACCGCGGCCATCACGTGCGGGTGTCCACTCCGGAAGACCCGGCGTCGAGCCGGATGGGCGAGAGCTTCTGGCGGTTCTGGCCGCGTACGGTCATCGGGTCGCTGCGCAGTGCCTGGAAGCTGGAGGTGAAGCGTTACGCCCGCCGCGGTCAGCACGCGCTCCGGCCGGGTAACGACGTGCTGAACGCGTGGGCGATGTCGCTCGTGCTCTGGGGTGCGCTGATCGCCCTGCTGGGCTGGATCGTGCTGCCCTATCTGCTGGCCCAGGCCGTGGTCGCCTACTGGATCCTCGAGGCCGTCAACTACATGGAGCACTACGGCATGCTGCGCCAGAAGGTCGGGCCACCGGACCGTCGCCGGTACGAGCGCTGCCTGCCCTCGCACTCCTGGAACTCGAACAAGACCGCCACGAACGTGCTGCTCTACCACCTGCAGCGGCACAGCGACCACCACGCCAACCCGACTCGCCGCTTCCAGACCCTGCGGGACTTCCCGGAGGCCCCGGTGCTGCCCACCGGCTACACCGGGATGATGGTGGCGGCCCTGTTCCCGCCGCTGTTCAACAAGCTGATGGACCCCAAGGTGGTCGCGCACTACGACGGTGACATCCGGCTGGCGAACCTGCACCCGGCCAAGCGGGAGAAGCTGCTTCGCCGCTATCCGCCGCCGGCCGTCGCCACCGGCACCGACGTGCCCCGTGCGGATGTGTCGGCCCGCGCGGACGGCGACGAGGTGGCCGCGGCCCGCTGCCCCGGATGCGGCTACACCTACGAGGTCGCCGCCGGCAACGAGCTGGAGGGCATTCCGGCCGGTACCTCGTGGTCGGAGATCCCGAACGACTGGGCCTGCCCGGACTGCGGAGTCCGTGAGAAGGTCGATTTCGTCCCGCTCGACGTCGCGGCGGCCTGAGATGAAGATCATCGCTGACCGGCGCACCTGCGACGGACTCGGGATGTGCGAGGCCATGGCCCACGAGTTCTTCCAGGTGGGAGAGGACGGGTTGGTGGAAGTGCTGGACGAGTCGCCGCCGGAGGAGCACCGCGAGTTGGTGAACGCGGCGGTGGACGCCTGCCCGGTCGCAGCGCTCCGGCTGCAGGGCTGACCTTGCTCGGTACGACACCACGTCGCCTGGTCCGGTACTTCGACCGGACCAGGCGACCCCTTCGCAATCCGGGTGCGGTCCGCCGTACTCCATGATGTTCCGAACGCTTGCCCCGCTGTTTTTCACCACCAGCACGGCTGTCGCCGAAGGAGTCGACGCGATGAGCACCGGATCGGAGATGTCCCTCGCCGGCCTTAGCGACGAGGACCGAGAGCTGGTCGAGGCGTTGATGGCCCTGGTCTCCGCCGAGCTCAGCGAGCGGCTGCCCGAGGTGACCCGCGGCATGCGCGGCGTGCTGAGCCGGGAGATCACCGCTCTGGCCGACGACAACCGCCTGCTGGAGCTGCTCGGCGGCGCTATCGAGGGCAACGTCGGCACGATCCTGCACATCCTGCGCCACCGGATCCCGATGCGGGACGTCGACGTGCCCTCGGCCGCGGTGGCCCACGCCCGTCGGCTCGCGCAGACGGGTGTCGCGGTGAACTCCCTGGTCCGTGCCTACCGGTTGGGCCAGACCTATCTGCTGGAGCAGTGCTTCGCCGAGCTCGATCGCAGGGCGGCTGAACCGAGGCTGAGCCTGCTGGCGTTCAACGAGATCAATGTTCGGGTCTTCGCCTACATCGACTGGATGTCCCAGGAGGTCGTGACGGTCTACGAGACCGAGCGTGACCAGTGGGTGCGCAACCGTGACACCGTCCGGGTCGCCCACATCAAGGAGATGGTCGCCGGCCGGAGCCGATCGGATATCGCGTCAGCGGAGGCCGCGCTCGGCTTCCGACTTCGCCAGCACCACGTCGCGGCGGTGCTGTGGGTGGACGACGACGCCGACGCCACCGACAGCGTGGCCCGGCTCGATGCGTCCGTGAGCCTGCTGGGGTGCGAACTCTGCGGGTCCTCC
>JAVEET010000073.1 GCA_030840295.1 Pseudonocardiales bacterium | reverse complement strand
CCGATAGCGAACAACCAGCGACTGTCGGGTGACCAGAGCAGCGCTTGTTCGTCCGGCGCGGCGTCCAGCCCGAAATCGAGACGGCGGTCCTGGCCGCTCACCAGATCGAGCAGGTGCAAGGTCGGACCGTCGAAGGATTCCTGCCGAACCAGGGCAGCGGTAACCCCGTCAGGTGAAATGACCCCCCGCGTCATGTTCGGGTCGTCCTTGCGGCCGAGGGCGTGCCGCGTACCGCTCGCCCGGTCGATGACGAACGTGGCGCATACATGACGGTCATCGCACTCCAGGGCAAGCCAGTTGCGCGGCCCGACGGCTAGGAGTTTGCCTGTGGTGACGCGACGCACCCCGGCGGCCCGGGCGTCATACACGCCGCCGGCGTCATCGAAGAGGACGTAGCCGTCGCCGTCCGAGCTGGCAGTCCCCGGATCCACCGACAGGGTCGTGCCAGTCAATCGGCCGTCCAGTCCGGCGAGCACCATGCCCGTGTCATCCGGTGAGCGCACCCATACGTGTTGCGCGTCCGGACCGGCGAGCACGGGTCCCGCCCGCATCGAGGCCGTCACCAAAATGCGCGCAGGCTGTCCGTCCGCGACGACATATCCGGCCACGAAGTCGAGCGGCCGTACAACAGCCCGATCTCGACCGACGACGAAGGACACCGCGCCGGAGCTGTCCAACGGCGGAACGGCCGTCCGGGTGATCACGCCGGCCGCGAGCTGGATGCGCGCGACAACCCGAGGACCCCGTGCGAACAGCTCCCACCCAGACGTCACGCCCAGCAGCGGCCGTCCGAGGGTGGTGATCTTCGGCAGCCGGGAATCCGGTGGCGTGGGAGTGCGGACTCCGGATGTCGAGGCCGCTGGCGCCGATCTCGATGCAGTCGGTGCGGCCGATGTTCCGCGGCCTTGATCGGACCGTTCGGTGCGTACCTGTTGCACCATTGCCACGATGACGAGCAGCGCTATTGCGGCTGCGGCTGCCATATATCTGACCGGGGACGGACCGCGGCCACGCGGCCCTACTCGCCAAGCTGGCTGCGCTGTCCGCGCTGTCCGCGCTGGCGACGTTGACACCGCAAACCACTCGATCCTGCCACCGTCGAACTCGGCGCCGTCGAACTCGGCGCCGTCGAACTCGGCGCCGTCGTCGGCGTCGAAGCCGTCCTCGGCGCCGGCATCGAAGCAGGCCTGATCGCTGCCGCCGACCATCAATCCAGTATCGGCCCAATCAGCGCCAATGGCTCCTGCGAGAGGCCGAACCGTGTCCCAGCGGGCCGGCTCACCGAGCAGGAATTGTCGGTGCTCCCCGATACCCTCGACAGGCAATACAACGCCGATGAGGGAGCCGTGTTGACCGTACCGAGCAGGCTGGTGCTGTTCGCCTCCTCGTACGCGCCCCTGCTGGCCCTGTTCGCGATTCTGGACTCGTTCGGACCCGGCTGGCCGACTCTGCTCTGCGCGTCGGCCGCTGTCGTGTCGGTGGTGGCGCTCGTGCTGGTGTGGACGTTGGCCGGCCGGTCCGCGGCCAGCTGGCTGACGTTGGCCACCTCGCGCAATCACGACAAGGATGTGATGGCCTTCTTCGTCAGCTACGTAGTGCCGTTCGCCGCGGCGCACGATGCGCACCCGCGCACCCGGATCGCCCTGGCAACGTTCGCGGTGATCATCGCGGCACTCTACGTTCGATCGGCCATCTTCTATACCCATCCCCTGCTGTTGCTGGCTGGTTACCACATCTACGAAGCGACCACCGACACCGAAGTTCCCGTCATTCTCATCACCCGGCGGCGCTACCTCCGCCAACGTGAGACGCTCTGGACGACCCGCATCGGCCCTTCGGTACATCGGGAAAGGAGGCCTCGAGGGTGACGGTCGATCCACGGTCTCCGACGGCCGAGGAGGCCATCGGCATGCTGCACAAGATGCCGGCACTGGCCACTCTCGGAATCACCTTTGCGGTAGTCGCGCCCGATCCGGTCGGCGGTCACCGGGCATATTCGCTGAACCTCAGCCGCACTGCCGCGGACGGGGTCGCCGAGCTGGGCGAGAACACCCGAGTGCGTGTTCAACGCAGCACCCTGATCAGCTATGGCCCTGCGGTTCTGATCCCACCATCGCACTGCATGCATGTCCCCGAGAAGACCGCGGCCACCCTGGCTGCCATCCAGGGCGTCCTGAACACCGGCGACATCGACGATTTTGACGCCAAGGCCGGCTACGCCAAGGACGTCATGATGGCGGCGGCCCGCTTCTCCACCGCCGACGGTATTGCGATCACGTTCTACCGGGTGGCCGACACGTTGCTCCAGTTCACCAAGAACAAGGTGTTCAGCCTCGTGCGGCGCGGCGGACAGTACGACCGCTTGCAGCCTGCGGACGTGCTGCTCATGCGGTCGGAGTTCGACGTCGTCGTCGTGGGAGGTCATGCGTTCTTCTTCCTCAAGCCCACCTTTGAGCGGGCCTTCGGATTCCTGGACGAGCTGAGGAAGACCAGCGCCGCGACGTTCGACCGGGTGACCTCCGGGCTTCGCATCACAGGCATCGACGAGCTGCGGGCCGCGTGCACCACGCAGCCGCAGATGATGGCCAA
>JAVEET010000052.1 GCA_030840295.1 Pseudonocardiales bacterium | reverse complement strand
CGAGGACCTGGCGTAGCAGGTCGAGCACGTCACCGGGGCAGAAGGATTCGGGGACGACGTCGCAGTCGGTTTCCACGTAGTACTCGTCCGGCCCGATGTGGATGTCGATGACGCTGGCTTCCCATGGGGCGAGGTGCCCGGTGTTCCGGTCGAGGCGCACCACCGTGTGTTTGGTCCGCTCCAAATACCGCAGCAGCGGCGGGTAGGTGGAGGCGTTGCCGACGAGGACGATGCGTTGGTGCCCGTGCCGTTCGAGCCACCCGATGAGTTTCCTCAGCGGCGCTATCCGGTCGCGGCAGTTGATGACGACTGGGTACGGGTTCGGCACGGCCAGTATCGTCTCACAACGCACAAAAAGCGCCCCCGGCCAACCGAAGCTGGACGGGGGCGTTTCTGCTTCCCACGCACGGGGAACGTGGGGGTCTAGAGGATGGTGATCCGGCCGTTGGTACGGCGGTCAGATCGAAGACATCGCTTGGCACCTCGAGCACGTCGGCTACGTGTTCGTCGAGACCGGCGCGACGTCAACCAATCGGGTGTTCAGCACCGGCCTGGGCACGGTCATCAAGGGCGAGACCTTGGGCATCTACCTCTTCCGCAACGCGAGCTGAAACGCAGAAAGCGCCCCGCCTCGGATCCGAGGCGGGGCGCTGTGTTGGTGCTTGATCATCTGATATAGATGTCGTCGTTGCCGGCGATGGAGATGTCGAGCTCGCCTCAGCTGCCGGCTGGCGCCCCGTAGTCGGGGTGCGACATGGTGGGCCACGCCGGAGCGTCTTGCTGCTACCTGCCCGGGCGTTGGAGCTGCTCGCACGCGTTGAAGCGGTTCAGTCTCAAGTGCCTGCTTTTTCCGGAGATTGGTCGTTGTATGGTCGGCGTGGGTTAGGCCACAGCCCCCGCGCAAAGTCGCGCCTGAAGGTTGGAGCCAAACAGTCGTGGACAGCTCATCGGTGCCCGAACCGCCGGCATCTATCGAAGAAGCTGCGGAAAAGCGACGGGTCATCAACGTGGCCCTGGGTCTGGTGATGTTCCGATCCGACATTGGCCAGGATGAGGCCATGGAGTTTCTCTCCGGAGTCAGCAAGCGGACCGGTCGCAGCCTCTACGACGTCGCAGCCGAGTACGTCGAGCACCGCAGTCTTTAGAGCGAAGCGATCCCTTCCCATTCCGGGCGCTGTGCGGCGGGTCGTAGGTGATAGCCATGCCATGCATTCGCGGCACTGGTGCGTCCGGTGGCCCATGGTGCGGGCGCACGTGCACGGATGCCACGACACCAGCACCTTGCGCCCCGTCAGCGGGTGACCGTTCGCGCAGTGCGACGGAGCAGGCTTGACCCAGAACCCGACTTCGGATCCTGCACCAGCTCGGTCATGCCCCGATGTTAGGCACGGGGCATGAAGCGAACTCTTGCCCGGCGCAGCATCGCTTCCCCGGCCGGGTCCTCCTTTCGGCCCACATGCGTGTCGCCCATTCGGACGATTGTCATCGAGAACGCCCAAAGCGGACACTTGTTAAAAGCTTGTTAGGAAAGCTAACTACTGATGGAGGTACCGCTGTGACCGAGATCGTCCTTCGCGTGATCGTGGCAATAGAAGCCGGGTGGTCAACAATGTCCGATCGGACAGCAGACCGCCGCGATCGGGGCGCCACGGCCGTCGAATATGGCTTGATGGTCGCGCTGATCGCGATCGTCATCATCGTTGCGGTAACGCTTCTCGGCAGCAATCTCAGCTCGCTGTTCAGCAAGGTCGGGAACTCGGTCCACTCCTAGTTCGGAGCGAACGGAGGGTGCCCGAGGATCGCCTTGATGACTTCAGCGTGGATCCCGGCCTCGAGCAGCAACGTCGCCGTAGTCGGCCGCGCCTCGTGCAGCTGGTAGAGCCGGCCCGGGCCGTCGACCTCGGCGGCGTGTGGCAGATCCCGCCACGCCTCGGCCTCCGCCTTGGATGTCTGCGGCCTGCCCTCCGGACGCGGCCAGACGAGCCCGTGCGGTGATGCCGGCGCGACCTCGCGCCATTGGGACAGCGCCGCGCTCATCCACGGCACGAGCGGAATGAGCCGCTGGCCCTTCTCGGTCTTGGGGCGCACGAGGCACAGGTTGCCGTCGAGCTGGCGGTACTCGTAGCCGTCCGGGACGCGCAGCGCGCGATCGGGGCAGTCGTCGCCGAACCGCCGGCCGCACCTCGGCTTGTTCTCGACCAGGCACCCGTGGCGGTAGGGGATCGCCTGCAGCTGCCAGGACACGTCGACGTGTCCTGCGGCGATGTCGACCGCTGCCCAGGTCAGCCCGAGGCATTCACCTTGCCGCATGCCCTGCAGGAACGCGGCAACCCAGCGCGAGCCGTCCGGGCGGTCGGTGGCCACACGCAGCATCGCCAGCGCGTCGGGCGATCGCGTCACGGTCGGACTTCGCGGCGCCGGGCGCGTCCAGCAGCAAGAGCCGGTGCGGTGGAGCTGATCGGTTCTATTGGTCCGGAGCCGTCAGGGACGAACCCGGTACCGCAGATGGAGTACTCGGCGACCCTGGATGACGACGTCGGGGTCTTCCAGCAGGTGCTGCGCGTCGAGCGACCCGACGTAGCGTTTGCCGGAGCCGAACACGAGGTAGTCGTTCAAGATGGTGGGTCGCCGTTGACGGGGATCGTCCTCATCAGAACGGCACTTCGGTGCTGAGGAGACCGTCGGTCGGGTGGGCACGGCCGGACAGGGCGCGGCAGAAGTCGACGACGTCCAGTTCGAGCTGCGGACCGCCGGTGCCGACGGTCCACCTTCCGCCGGCCGGTCCGGTGAGGTGCAAGGTAAATGGTTGGCCGTGGCGCTCGGCCCATTCGGTGACGATGTCGGCGATGAGGACCCCGTCGTGCTCGGCGGTCAGCAGGTGGGCCGCGCCGGTGGCTCGGGTGATGTCGATGCGGTGCATCCACGGGTCGCGGGTGAGGATCACGTCGAGAAGGAAGCCGATCGTCCACATCTCCTCGCGGGCGCCGACGAGCTGAGGCTGCCGCATGGTTCTGCGCCGGACCATGCCCGGCGCCAGGCGGCGGCCCCGCACTGCCTTCGGCGCTACCTTCTTCAACCGCACGGTGATCTGGTCGGGAGTCAGATGCCTGCGTTGCTCCACCTGTAGGCCGGTGAGCGCGTCGAGGAAAACCCCGCCGCGTTTGGTCGCCGCTTTCACCTGCCGCGACTGCTCCCGGATCGATGCTGCCATCTCCGCCATGCCCAGCAGGTGGGTGGCCATCGCGCGGACGTCCCAGTTGGGGCAGTCGGTAGGCTTGGACCAGTCCGCAGGCGGCAGCGAGCTGAGTAGGTCGATGACCCGCTGGTACTCGGTGGCCGCTAGTCGCATCGCTACCGGTCGCGAGAGTTGGGGTGTGCGAGGTGGCGTTGGGGTGGGCGCTGTAGTGGTCATCGTTTGCTCCTCAGTCGTGGTCCGGGCAGCCTGACCTCGTCGGCGAACATGTCCATCGCCCGTGGTAGCTGTCTGATCCAACGCTGTCCGCCTGGATCGTTCGCCAGTTGCGCGTCGATCAGGCCTCCGACGATCGCCACACACAGGTCGGCGTCGGCGTCGGCGGCGACACCGATCAGAGCCAGACGCTTGCGGAACAGCGCCATCACCTGCAGCGAGGGAGCGTAGGACTGCGGTGTCGGTTCGAAGTCCACCACCATCCGCTGGTTCATCAGCTGAAACCGGGCTTGATCGGCCAACGCGAACTCGACGAACGTTGACACCATCACTAGTAGGGCCTTGCGGACCTGCTTGGGGATCGACGGCTCGATGTCCTCACAGACCTGTAAGTACTCCGACCAGGCTTGCCCGAACATCGCATCGTAGATGGCGTTTTTCGACTCGAAGTGCGTGTACAGCGACGGGGACCGCATTCCGATCCGGGCTGCGACCTCGCGCAGGGTCACCGCGGCAAGTCCATCGCGCCGCGCGATGTCCCACGCCGCGTCGACGATCTCTCGCCGGGTTGCCTCACGTCGTTCGGCTTGCCTATCACGAGTAGGCGTAACGCTCATGGTTAGGAACCATCCGCCGTCCCTGCGGAGTTGTCAATGCCGCAGGGCATTCCAATCGCAGAGGACCGCGACTTCCTCGCGAAAGCCACGCGTCCAGATCACCTCATCTGCGCGGCACTCGATCTATCACGGCCGTAATCCTCAGCGGTGATGCCTGCGGCGCAGCCATCGCTCGCACCGCTGGCATCACCGCAACTACCGCAGCTGCTAGTCCGCCAGCGCCGGGTAGTCGATGTATCCGCGCGGTCCTGGCGTGTAGAAGGTCTCGGCATCCGGCTCGTTCAGCTCGGCGTCGAAACGCCAGCGACGCGGAAGGTCCGGGTTGGCGAGAAAGAGCC
>JAVEET010000281.1 GCA_030840295.1 Pseudonocardiales bacterium | reverse complement strand
AGCCGATGGCCACTGCGGCCACCAGGCGGGGATGGGAAAGTCTCATGAAAGGACGGACTCCTTGACTCTTGGGACGTTGGGTGGGATTACAGGCTCGGATTCGCGCGTAAAGACGCCTTCCCGCCTGTGGCCAGTCTCGGATGTCCTGTCGCGCAGAGTGACCAAACGTGAGCGTAGAGTAAAGTCCGGGACATATGTAGTAACTTGGGCAAATCTGCCATCACAGGGCTGTAACAATTGTGACTCATAGGTGACTCTTCGCATGTGGGGCAAATTGCCCAGCGGTCACGGTCCACCGCGCCAGTGTTCGGGCCGAGGTAGGTCAAGCTCGCCACCTCCGCGTTGTTCCTTCCCTGGGTGATCAGCGCCAAGATCTCGGACTCCCGATCGGTCAGGCCTTCGCGTCGGCCCGGCCAGTCCGGGCTCGGCGCGCGGCGCGCCCGAGGCGGTGGGTCGCTGATGCCCACTTCGGAGGCGTGCACCGCGTCGAGCGCGGCGACGAGGTCTCGGGCGGCGAAAGTTTGAACAGGTAGCCGTGCACTCCGAGGCTGCAGGCCCTGGCGACAGGTCCGGGTGAAAGTTCCTGGTGGAGACCACCACCCATCGCGCCCGGGGGTTCTCGACCAGGATCCGTACTTCGTCATGGTCGGGATTCAGGTTGTGCGAACGAGTCGTACAGGACGATGTCGACGACGTCGCAGTCGTCAACCAGCGCAACCCTGATCGGCGTCGGCGTGCCCGGGCGTGAAGTCGGCGGCCGCCTGCACTGGTACCGACCGGCACCGTCGGGAGGCTCAGGACTGAGGTGGCGACGATGATGAATCTAGCCAAATCCAGCTGGGCCTCGGTCCAGGGAGACCCCGTGTTGATGCGCCCGATAAACGGTTTGCTGACGATCCTCTGGGTGGCCTTGATCCCGATCTCGATGATGACGGGCTGGCTCAACAGCTTGACAGCAAGCCGAGGAGCAGACCATGACGCTTTCTCCGCCACCCCAGTCAGTTCGGGCCGGCCCTACCGCGTCGAGGCGCGCAATTCTCAGGTACCAACCGCGCAGGCTGACGTTGTGCGCGAGACCGACTTGCACGCTCGGCACCGAGAACGGGACGACCGAAATCTGCGGCATCGGCGCGGCGGATCCTGACGGGGTTCGCTTTCAGGAGAAGGATGTTGCTTACGAAGGCAAGGATCCGCGTCTGGCGCATAGCAGCACGGGACGGAAGATTCATCGCCGCGACTGGGGTGTGAGCCCGTGCCGCGGCGGCTTCGGCAGGACGAGCATCGGACCACCAATGCCGCTCTCTCGAGAGGAAGCCTGTGGAGATCGAACACGTCGTAGTTCTGTGTCTGGAGAATCGGTCCTTCGATCACATGCTGGGATTCCTCGAGCATCCCGATCCGACCTTCGATGGCCTGCGAACCGGTGGTCCACATGAGAATCCCGGATATGACGGTGGCCCCTCCGTTGCCGCCACGCCGGGCGCGAAGAAGGTATTGCCCTTCGGTCCGGACCATTCCCACGATGCGGTCATGAACCAGCTCGGCGTCGCGGGGCATGGCGCCGAACGGCGTTGCAGCAATGACGGATTCGTGACCAGCTACGAGCTCAAGGGCCGGGGCCGGGCTCCCGGCGGCGTGGCTGGGCTCCTCGCACCGCTGATCACCTGGTGGTTGAAACACAAGAACGTTCCCATCTCGACTGGCAGGGGCCCGTTGGTCATGCTCTGCCAAGACCCAGCTCAGGTGCCGGTGTTGACCACCCTGGCGTTGCAGTTCGCAGTCTTCGACCGTTGGTTCTGCTCGGTGCCCGGTGAGACCTGGCCGAACCGCAATTACCTGCACGCCGCAACCTCTAACGGCGAAACCGACATCGAAATCCGGTTCTACACCGACCCGACGATCTTCGAGCTCCTCGAAGAACACCACAAGGCCTGGCACATCTATCACGACGACACGCCACAGGTGTGGGCCTTCCGCAATCTCTGGGACACGGCGGAACGCCACGCGAACTGGTATCCCACCAACAGGTTTGCCGAACACGTCGCGGCCGGCACTCTGCCGCACTACTCCTTCATCGAGCCCAACCATCGCCCCCCGCTGCACACGCTCGACCACGACCCGAGGTTCGGCGGCTCGCCTGACGCCAGCGACAGCCAGCATCCGGAAAACAATCTCGTCTCCAACGACGCGTACGCAGCCTTCGACGACGCGACCGACACCGATTTCACTCGCGGTGAACAGCTCATCGCCAGCATCTACGAGGCGCTGCGGGGCAACCCGGAGTTGTTCGCGCGCACCCTGTTCCTCATCACCTATGACGAGCACGGCGGCTTCTACGATCACGTTCCACCACCCACCGATATCCGGGCGCCGGATGGCGGCCGCAAGTTGCTCGCACGCGTTCTGCACGCCATCTGGCACCGCAAGTCACGCAGTTTCGATTTCACAATGCTCGGCCCCCGAGTCCCGACGGTGCTCATCTCACCACTCATCGAGCCGGGGTCAGTCGTCCACGAGGTCCACGACCACGCAAGCGTCCCTTCCACGCTGCGAAAACTCTTCGCACCCGATGCCCCACCGTTGACCCAGCGTGACGGTTGGGCCCCTGCCTTTCACGGGGTGGCGTCGCTTGAGAGTCCGCGGACCGACCTGCCGGATCTGTCCGCGCACCTGTCAACGCGGCAAGCCGTGTCAGCAGCATCCGCCGGCTCCGTCTCACAACCTGCACCGCCCGTCACATCGGGCGGGCAGATTCCGAACTATTACCGAGAGTTCATCGCCCAAGCCGACCTGGTGCACAAACACCTTGAACAAGTTCGCGAACCCGAGATCGCGCAGACCACGGAACCCCCGAGCACCATCCAAGGCGCGCTCCAGACCACTGCCGCCTTCGCTGAGGCAGCACACCGCCACCGACATCCCGAAGAATCCGGTTCATAAATCCGGTTCCTGGGGTTACCCGAGCGCCCCTGGCCCAGTACGGTCGATTTCAAGACGTTGAGTTCGGGGGTTCACGATGAGGCGACACAGGTTTCGAGTACTGAACATGGCACTGGCCATCGCGGGGATCACGCTGTTGGTCTCAGGCTTGATACCGACGGTAGTCGCCGGTGCTGCCACCTCGCCCGTCCTGGTCGCAGCTGGTGATATCGCTTGTGCGCCGGGGTCGACTGCTACCGCAACGACGTGCAACCAGGCACAGACCGCCGCGCTGATCGGGGGGATCTCGCCGAATTACGTCCTACCGCTCGGAGATCTGGTCTATCCAGCCGGTACCCAACCCGGCTTCAGCAACTCGTACGGGCCCTCCTGGGGCACCTATAAATCCATCACCAAACCAGTACCCGGTAACCACGACTACGGAACCGTGGGCGGCGCTGGATACTTCGGATACTTCGGCTCCCGAGCGACCCCGCTGCAACCGACGTGCCGGTCGAACTGCAAGGGCTACTACTCGTTTTCCACCGGGTCATGGCATGTGTTGGCGTTGAACACGCCCTGTTCGGAAACTAGCGGGGTCTGTGATGACATGAGCGCCGAGGCGGCCTGGCTGGATCAGGACCTCACGGCCCATCCCAACAGATGCACCCTTGCATACATGCACAATCCGCTGTTCTCCGGCGGATTCGGGGCGACGGCCGGCGTCAACGTGCTGTGGACGGTGCTGCAGAAACACGGCGTCGACCTGGTCATCGCCGGGCATGCGCATAACTACCAGCGCTTCTCATCCCAGACTCCCACCGGAACCGCATCCGCATCCGGTATCACCGAGATCGTCGCCGGTACCGGCGGTGACAGCCTGCAGACGTTGACCACCACCAAGAACCAAGCCGCGCACATCAACCACACCTTCGGTGTCGTGCAACTCACGCTGGGTACAGGGAGATGGACGTCCAAATTTGTCTCGACCGCCGGCACCACCCTTGACCCGTCCAGCGGCAGTTGCCATTAGCTCACGGGCGGTTTAAGGCCGCCAGGCGGTTTACTTCCGAGAGGCGGTTGACCCGATCCGGATCCGGTCTAGATCCTCAGCCGGGAACAGTCCGATCGGCAAGACCGAATACACCCGGGTACCGCGGTGCTTCAGAATCACGAAGCCGCGTCGGACGTCCACCGAGTCGAAGTCCGTGTAATCCATCGTGGATTCGGACAACGGTGTTTTGATCACCAGCGAGGTCGGGCCGAAGCCTGTCTCGAAGGTGCCCCCGGTGGTTGCGATGGCGGCACACTCCCTGCGTAGCCGGCGGTGGATCGTCCAGCTGACCAGCGGCAGAGCGATGAGAACGGTCGCGATCGGTACGAAGGCCGACTGGACGAGCACGCCCAGGAACACGACGGCCACCGCGATGCCGCCGTACACGCCGAGCAGGCGCGGTCGACTGTGCTGGTGCCAGAACAGCGCCCCGGCCATACCATCGGCAGTAGTCGGGGTTACGTCGAAGCGGTACTGAAACGGGATGCCCAGCTCATCTGCCACGCGGCCGATCATCGCACCCCGCAGGCCCTGGAACAGGCTGATCACGGTTGCGTGCGAAAGCGGGCCTTCCTAACACCGCCTTTAGCCGATATCGTGCGCATTCCATCTTCTTCGGATTCCACCGTCCCAATGACCGGGAGAACCAGCAATGTCGGACTTTTCACAGGGATACAGCACCCCCGTTCCGCCGACGGGTGCTCCTGGTCAGCTCGCCAGCTGGGGCCAGCGGGTGGTCGCGACGCTGATTGACTGGCTCATCATCGTCGTCGGCTACATCGCCGTGTTCATAGTCGCGTTCATCCTGGGCTCGATCTCGAACACTCTCGGAGTGCTCATCGGATTGATCGGCTACCTGGCGCTCGTCGCGGCCAGCTTCTACTTCTATTACCTCAACGGGGCGACCGGCCAGTCGCCTGGCAAGCGCCTGACCGGTCTGAAGGTCATCAGTGAGACCACCGGTGGTGTGATCGGCGGTGGCGCCGGCATCGTTCGCGGCCTGCTGCACATTCTGGACGGCGTCATCTGCTACGTCGGCTTCCTGCTCCCACTCTGGGACGCCAAGCGGCAGACCATCGCCGACAAGATCATCCACACGGTGGTCGTCGCGGGCCTGCCGTCCCAGCCGATGGGCCCCAACCTCTTCAAATAACCCGATCGTGTAACAACCGGCATGCCTGGGCTGCCGGTTGTTACACGATCGCGGCTGACAGGATGGTCCTATGAGCGATCAGGACCAGGCCAACAGCAAGGGCTTCAAGCGATCCGGCCCCCATTTCACCGATCGGATAGCCGTCGCCAGCGACAGCAGCGCCGGTGGCGGGCGGGACGAGCAGGGCCGCTGGCCCGTGGAACCGGGCCGCTACCGGCTCATCGTCAGCCGCGCGTGTCCGTGGGCCAGCCGGGCCATCATCGTCCGTCGGCTGCTGGGCCTGGAGAACGCGATCTCAATGGGGGTTACCGACCCCATCCAGGACGACAAGAGCTGGCGCTTCACCCTCGACGAGGAGGGCCGGGATCCGGTGCTCGGTATCAGGTACCTGCACGAGGCGTACGACAAGCGCGAGACCGGCTACCCGAATGGCGTCAGCGTGCCGGCCATTGTGGACGTGCCCAGCGGGCAGCTCGTCACCAACGACTATCCCCGAATCACGCTGGATCTCAGCACGGAATGGCGGGGTTATCAGCGCGAGGGGGCACCGGACCTATACCCGGAGGACCGGCGCAGCGAGATCGACGACCTGAGCGAGGACATCTTCCGGGATGTGAACAACGGTGTGTATCGATGCGGCTTCGCCGAAAGCCAGCAGACCTACGAGGCCGCATATCAGACATTGTTCAACCGGCTGGATGTCCTGAGCGACCGGCTGGCCGGTCAGCGCTACCTGGTCGGCGACACCATCACCGAGGCCGACATCCGGCTCTTCGTCACGCTGGTCCGATTCGATGCGGTCTATCACGGCCACTTCAAATGCAACCGGCAGAAACTATCGGAGATGCCGGTGCTGTGGGCGTACAGCCGGGACCTGTTCCAGACTCCCGGCTTCGGGGACACGGTTGATTTCGATCACATCAAGCGCCATTACTACTACGTCCACCGCGCCATCAATCCGACCGGAATCGTCCCGCTCGGACCGGACCTGTCCAACTGGCACAGCGAGCACGGCCGGCAGCGGCTGGGCGGACGGCCGTTCGGAGCCGGTTCGCCGCCGTTGTGAACGGTCCGCTGTGACGGCAACCCGTGGCGGCAACCCGTGGCGGCAACCCGTGGCGGCAACCCGTGGCGGCCGGGGCAACCCCGTAGGACCCACATCTGATTTCAAGGTATTGTTCTTCCAAGCGGTTCAGCAGCTAGCCGGTTAGCGAAGTTTCACCTTTCGTTTCCGGCAAGTATTGCTCGAGTCCCCCGGGCCGCCACTTGCCTGGTACAGACTCGTGGCGAAGGCGGCATTGGACGATGACTGATCTCCAGCATCTCAACGAACTGTTCGCGGCCAGCGAAGACCCATGGCACATGCGCAGCGGGTGGCACGCCCAGCGCAAGCGCGACCTACTGCTCGCCGCGCTGCCCAACAGTCGCTACTCCTCGACCTTCGAGCCGGGCTGTTCGCAGGGTGAGCTGACCCCGGATCTGGCCCGGCGGAGCGAATATCTGCTAGCCGTGGACGGTTACCGGGACTCGGTGACGGCCACCCGCAATCGGACCTCCCACCTGTCCAATGTCACTGTCGAACACCGCCAGCTGCCGAGCGAATGGCCACGCGGCCAGCGGTTCGACCTGATCGTCCTAAATGAGATCGGGTCCATGAGCGAGTCCTCGGAATGGG
>JAVEET010000328.1 GCA_030840295.1 Pseudonocardiales bacterium | reverse complement strand
CCTGCTCGATCCACGTTGCGCAGATCCGCTGTATCGACGCAGCGTTCGAGTCTCCATGGGTCATGTGTTCGCCATGCCCTTTGCCGTCCTGGCGGATCCGTGGCCGGAGTCTTTGCGGACGCTGCAGGCGGCGGGGATACGGCTGCTCGCCCTGACGCCGCGGTCAGAGGCTAGCGCGCTGCGATCGGTCGCTGCTGGCGACCGGTGGGCCGTGTTACTCGGAGCAGAGGGACCCGGGTTGTCCGATGCCGCGTTGAATGCCGCTGATGAGTGGGTACGGATACCGATGGCCGATAGCGTTGATTCGTTGAACGTGGCAACAGCCGGGGCGGTGGCGTTCGCAGCGCTGGCGCCCTGATTCCCAATGGCCGCCGGTGGCTGGCGGTGTTCGACAGTCGGGACCTTGGTCTCTGGATCTGCGTCAAATTCTTGTTATGTTTTCTTGGCCAGGCATAGGCGTAGCCGACAAGTCACACGACAGTAATGAGCGCCTCCTACTGGAGACCACCGCACAGATTCTCACCGAAAGGGCAAACCCAGTGTGAGCTGGGGACGCAAAGCCACGGGGCCCCGCAAGGGGGCCGGCCGGGTTATCGAACAGAGAGCAGACCGTCATGCGCAAGGTCACAAAGCTTATGACCGCCGTCGCGTTCGCAGGCCTGGCCGCCGCCAGCGCAGCCGGCTTCACCGGTACCGGCATCACCGACGCCACCGGCGGGAGTCAGTTCATCGGCGGCACCGTCAGCCAGAGCGTCACCGGCGCGACCCTGACCGGAGTGGTCTACAACTTCGTCGGCGGATCGACCGGACCGAAAACCAATATCAGCTCGATCGACCTGTCGTTCTCCGGCGCCGACGGTAAGGCCGTGGATGTGGCGGCCAACGGCCTCGCCATCAACGCGACGTTCAGTGGCAACGGCACGGCCGACATCCCCGGCACCGTCGCCGTTGGTGGTGGTGTCCATTTCGTGGTCACCGCTATCGGTGGCGCTGCCGCCGGCTACGCCGGTCTGAGCAGCCTCGCCATCACCGTCCGCTAGGTCCAAGTCCGCCGACCGGCCATGCTCTCGTCGGGGCATGTCGGTGCTGGACGCTCTCCGCCCCCCAGGGAGGTCACCATGGCACACCGGCCGGCTCGCCGCCTGCTGACGGCCATGGTGCTCGGCGTGGCGTTGCTGGGTGTCCTGGCCGCGGGCGCGATCGCGACAGGCCGAGCAGTGCTCGTGACGACCCACGGGCTCAGCATGAAGCCGGTCTACCATCAGGGCGATCTCGTGGTCGTCGCTGGGTCCGGCCCCTACCACGTCGGTCAAATAGTCGCCTACCGCTTGCCGGTCAAGCAGATGGTCGTGGTGCACCGCATCATCGGCGGCGACGCGGCCGGGTTCGTGATGAAGGGCGACAACAACCAGTCGATCGACCCCCACCACCCCGCCGCGACCCAGATCATCGGTCGGGCGGCGCTGCGTGTCCCGCAGGGCGGCCTTTGGCTGGCCCGCCTGACGGATCCCGTCACGTTGGCGCTCGTCACCTTCATGTTGACCGCCGGTGGCGGTACCGCTGTACAGGCTCGACGCAGACGAAAGAGAGCGGCCATGTCCCGCCACGCCAGCCGCCGTCCTCGCGCTGCCCGGACGGTGTTTCCCTTGCCGCGGCCGCTGCAGGCAGTCGCTGGCCCGCTCGCAGCCATCTCCGTCGCGGGACTCGCAGTCGGCGCGTTGGCGTGGAGTTCCCCGCTGGAGGAGGTCGTGAGTTCCTCGGCCCCATCCGCACGGCAGTTGAATTTCGCGTACTCCGCCGCGGTCGGCCGCACACCGGCCTATGACGGCAGCATCGTCCGCTCGCCCGACCCGGTTTTTCGCCGGTTGAGCAACACGGTCGACGTGCACCTGGCCTATCAAGGCCGCTCGGGAAGCGTCACGGTCAGCGCCGACTTGGCTACCCCCGGCGGATGGCACTCAACGGTCCCACTCGCCCCGGCCACCACCTTCACCGGTAGCCGGTACGAGTCGACGGTGCGCCTGGACCTGAGAATGTTCGACGCCCGCGCGCAATCAGCGGCCGCCGTGACCGGACTACCGGCCGGACCGTTGAGCGTCGCGGTCGTGGCGAGGGTTCGAACCGCCGGTGATGCTCCCTTCTCCCCGACGCTGAATCTGAATCTCACCCCACTCCAGCTGAGCATGGTCTCCGACGCTACGAACCTGATCGTGCACGATCCCGCGACCGTGGCACACACAACGCGGATCTCGCACTCGTGGACCGTGCTAGGAGGACACCTCACGGTTGCCCATGCCCGTGTCCTATCACCGATCCTGCTCCTCGCGGCACTGCTCGCCACGACGGTCCTGGGCTTCATCGCCCGGCATGCTGCACCCGCCAGCGAGGGGGCCGGAATCCGGCGACGGTATGCGCCGCTGCTGGCATCGGTGCGGCCGATCACCACCCCGGCCAACTTTGGCCTCATCGAGGTCACCGAATTCGTGACCCTGGCCAGGCTGGCCGAACGCTGCGGCCTGCTTGTGCTGCACTGGTCGCGCAGCGGTGTGGATACCTTCATCGTCCTGAACGAGGGCACTGCCTACCGCTACCGCAGCGGCTCCGACCTTGGGCCCGGGTCGAAAGCCTCAACGACCTTGGCTTCGCCGGGACCGGACCATCGTGACCACTCTCAATTGGAGCCGACGATGACCGAGATCGACGCGGCGTTGCCGACCAACTCTCTAGGATCACCAGGAATGGCAGGCACCTTGCTATGAGCAACGCAGCTGACTTACCGGGCGCGGTACTCAATACGCCGGACGCGTTGTTCCTGATGCGGCGGGTGGTGAATCAAGCGCTGACGCTGATCCCGGCGGGGGAGACAGCGGTCATCGAACTCGCCGGCGGGGAGGTGTTGACGCGCGTGTGCGCGTCGGGGACCTTGCAGCACGGCGTCGGGACCCAAATACCACTGAGCGGAAGCCTGTCCGGGCTCGCACTGCGTACCGGCGCGACGTTGGCCTGTGATGACAGCGCCGTTGATGAGCGGGTGGACAAGGACGCATGTCGGGGGGTGGATCTCGTGTCGATGGTCTGCGTGCCGCTACGGCGCGGGGCAGACGTTGTCGGTGTATTGAAGCTGAGTTCGTCGCGGTCACACGCCTTCGATGCCCAGGCCGTGGCGTTGTTGAGCAGCTTGGCGGCGTTCATCAGTGACGCCATCGCCGGCTGGGCCGACCTGGCCCGATCCGCGGCCGCGGTGCTGGCTATCGACCGCCTGACCAACGACCGGCTGATCGACCTCAATTCGATGACCCGCAACCGGTGGGAGGAGTCCGCGGCCACCGAACAGTTCGTGGCCAACGTGCTGCGGCCGGGCACCGTCGATGATCGCGACGCCCGGCGCCGGGTGGAATCAGTGCTGGCCGGGCATGGCCTGTCCATGCTGTTTCAGCCCATCATGGACCTCAAGACCGATCGCCTCGCCGGTTGCGAGGCACTGGCCCGCTTCGCCGGCCACCCCATCCGCCCACCCGAGGCGTGGTTCGCCGAGGCGCAGCGGGTCGGCCTGGGAGCCGAACTGCAACTGGCCGCCGCCCGTGCGGCGTTGACGCAGCTGCCCCACCTGCCACCACGGACCTACCTGGCCATCAACGTCAGCCACGACGTCGTCGGCGCCCCGGAACTGCTTCGACTGTTGCACGACGTCGACAGCCAGCGGGTGGTCGTCGAGCTGACCGAGCACCTGCAAGTCGCGGACTACCCGGCCCTGATCAGCGCCGTGCGCGGTATCCGCGCCTCCGGCGCGCGGCTGGCCATCGATGACACCGGAGCCGGCTACGCCGGCTTCTCCAGCATCCTCAAACTCGCACCGGACCTGATCAAACTCGACCGGATCCTGACTACCGGCATCGACGTGGACCCCGCGCGTCAAGCACTTGCCGGTGCGCTGGTCACCTTCGCGACCGCGACCGGCGCCAAGGTCATCGCCGAGGGCGTCGAAACCGCCGGCGAACTCGACGCCATCCGCCAACTCGGCATCGGCTACGGCCAGGGCTACTTCCTCGGTCGCGCCGGCCCGATCACCCGTCTGACCCGCCAATGGAGCAAGTCTCCAGCCCTGATGCCGCGGCCTGCAAGCAGGGTGCTGCCGGGTGAGCACCGCGACGCGTGAGAGCCTGCCGTGTTGAGCCGGCCCCGCGCCCGTTTTGAGCCGGCCCTGCTAAACCAGCGATTCGCGCCAGGCGGTGTGCAGCGCAGCGAACCGCCCGCCGCCACTCTTGACGTCGGCCTCGATCAGCTCCTGTGGCGTCCCGTCTTCGACCACTCGCCCGTCGTCGAGCACCAGCACCCGGTTGGCGATCTCTACCGTAGAAAGTCGGTGAGCGATGATCAAGGCCGTGCGCCCGTGCAGCACCGTGTACAGGGCCCGCTGGACTGCGCGTTCGGTCGGGATGTCAAGGCTCGATGTTGCCTCGTCCAAGATCAGCACGGCTGGATCGGCCAGGAATGCGCGCGCAAACGCGACCAACTGCCGCTGACCGGCCGACAACCGGCCACCCCGCTTGCGAACATCGGTGTCATAACCCTCGGGCAGCTTCAGGATGAACTCCTCGGCGCCCACGGCCCGAGCCGCTGCCTCGATCTCGGCCCGGGACGCACCGGGATTACCGAAGGCGATGTTGTCCGCCACCGATCCAGAGAACAGGAAGCCGTCCTGGGTGATCATCACGATGGCCGAGCGCAGGTCCTCGTCGGCGAGCTGGCCGAGTGGTACGCCGTCGAGGCGGACCGTGCCTTCGGACGGATCGTAGAACCGGCTGATCAGTTTGGCGATGGTGGTCTTGCCGGCACCGGTCGCACCGACCAACGCCACCGTCTGCCCTTGTTCGATCCGCAGGTCGAGGTGGTGCAGCACGACGCGCGGACGTTCGGCCTGGGCATCGTAGGAGAACTCGACAGCCTCGAAGGTGATCTCGCCGCGGACGGGTTGTGGCAACACGCTCGGTTGCGCGGGCTCGGGCACCGACGGGATCTCGGCGAGCACCCGGGCCAGTTTCTCCAAGGCCGCCGTCGCCGACTGGAGGGAGTTGAAGAAGATCGCCACGTCCTCCATCGGGCCGTAGAACTGGCGCAGGTAGAGCAGGAATGCGGTGAGCACTCCGAGTTGCAAGCCGCCCTCGGCCACCCGCATGCCGCCTACGAAGAGCACCACGACGGTAGCGACGTTGCCGACCAGCGTCACCCCGGGGATGAACACACTGTGCAACTTGAACACCGTCGAGTTGGCATCCCGGTAGTCCTGGTTCAGGCCCTCGAAGATCGCGTCGTTGCGCTTCTCGCGACGGAACGATTGCACCGCGCGGATTCCGTTGAAGGTCTCGACGAACTGCACGATCAACAGGGCGACGGTCTCCCGGGTGCGCCGGAAGGCCACCGTGGAGCGACCTGAGAACCATCGGAACAGCGCGAAGAGCGGTATCAGCGCTGCCAGCGCCATCAGGGCCAGCCACGGATCCAGGAACACCATCAGCACCGAGATGATCACGATGTTGAGCACCGCGAGCAGCAGGCCGTCCAGGCTGGCGTCGAG
>JAVEET010000288.1 GCA_030840295.1 Pseudonocardiales bacterium | reverse complement strand
GCGGTCTCGCCGGCGGCGAACAATCCGCGCAGCGGGGTCGCGCCGTCGATGTCCGTGCTGACGCCGCCCATCATGTAGTGCACGACCGGACGGACGGGGACAAGCTCGGTGACCGGGTCGATGTTCTCGTACTTCAGGCACAGCTCGCGCACGAAGGGCAGCTTCGCGTCGATGACCTCGGCCCCCAGATGCCGCAGGTCGAGGTGCACCACCGGCCCGTAAGGGGTGGCGATCGTCCGACCCCGCTCGACCTCGTGCACGAACGCCTGGGACAAGCGGTCACGTGGGCCAAGTTCCATGCTCTTGAGCACAGGGGTCGGTGACGGCGTGCCGAGGTCATAGTCCTGCAGGTAGCGGTAGCCGTCCTTGTTCAGCATCCAGCCACCCTCGGCGCGGGCCGCCTCGGTGATGAGGATTCCGGTGAACGGCAGGCCCGTCGGGTGGTACTGGACGAACTCCATGTCCTTCAGCGGGGCGAGCGCCCGATAGGCCAGCGCCATGCCGTCGCCCGTGGAGATGTTGGCGTTCGTGGTGAACGGAAAGACGCGACCGCAGCCGCCGGTGGCCAGGACGACAGCCTTCGCCTCGATGGTCTCGATCCGGCCGGTCGCGAGTTGGAACGCGACTAGGCCGCACACCCGCTGGTCGTCGTCGACCAGGAGCCTGGTCACGAACCATTCGTCGTAGCGGGTGATCGTCGGGTATTTGAGGCTGGTCTGGAATAGCGTATGCAGCAGGTGGAACCCGGTTTTGTCGGAGGCGAACCACGTTCGCATCTTCTTCATGCCGCCGAACGAGCGCACCGCGATGTGGCCATCGGTTTGCCGGCTCCATGGACAGCCCCAGTGCTCGAGCCGCACCAACTCCTTCGGCGCCTCGCCGATGAAGTACTCGACGGCGTCTTGGTCGCTCAGCCAGTCACCGCCTGCGATGGTGTCGAAGCAATGCTCGTCCAGCGTGTCGCCCACGGCGATCACCCCCGCGGCGCCGCCCTCGGCCGAAACCGTGTGGCTTCGCATCGGATACACCTTGGACACGATCGCGACGCTCAGCTCGGGATGTTCCTCCGCGATCTCGATCGCAGCGCGCAACCCGGCCGCACCGCCGCCTACGAGCACGACGTCATGCGTCGCCGTCATCGCTCATCCCGGATAGCTGCGGGCATCACTCGCCCGCATCGAGCTCGTCCATGATGATCTTGCCGGAATGGTGGACGACCCTGAGCCGCATGCTTCCGTCATGGAACTCGTCATGCAGGCGGCTGCATCCGCAGTCGTAACGCACGTGGTCCATGAGTAGGCAATCGTCATCCCGGTCACGAGCTCGCTCACCACCGATCACTCGGCCGCACGGTGCCTGTTCGTTGTCGAATCGGATCTTGGTGGTCATTCCTCCACCGTCCTTCGCGCCTAGCATCAGCATGCTCGCTGTCCGGCTCGAGCGGAAGATCCCCTGCGTATACGGCTCGGCCCTGTGGGACTACCGCGGCATCAACCCGACCAGGAGCCGAACCGGTCGCGAACGCGCCCTTGAAGGTCCTTGGTTTGGATATGAGTCATGTCGAGAGGCGGTAACCGCGCTTGACTACCGTCTCGACGATCCGCGGGTCGTCCAGGCTGGCCCTCAAGCGGCCGATGGCTACCTCCACGGCATGCCCGTCGCTGCCGCCGCCGGGTAGGGACAACAGCAGCTCGTCGCGGGCGCCGACGCGTCCGGGCTGCTCTGCGAGCTTGCGCAGCAGCGAGATCCCGGCTGCAGCGATCGGGATGAGCGTGCCGTCCAACTTCACCGCCTGGCCGCGGATCTCGATCCTCCGCCCTGTCGAGCACACGGTCCGGCGGCGCCGGGCCGGGAGTTCGTCCACGATCGTCTTCACCAGGGCGCCGAGCCGAAACCGCTCGGGTTGCACCACCGGGATGCCCCGGGCGGTGAACGGGCCGCGGTGACCGGGCCGACGCAGGCCACCAGGACATCGGAGGCCAGCGCCCGCAGCATTTCTGTCCGGTTTCCGCGCTCGGCGACCCGTAGCAGGTTGGTCGTGGCGGCGGCGCTAGTGAACGCCACGGCGTCTACGCCCCGGGACGCGATGGTCCCGATCAGGCGGGTCAGCGGCGTCGGATCCTCCGTGCCCGGATCCGATGTCACCGAGAAGCTCGGCGCGGGACCATTTCGTGACAATTCTCGGATCTCAACGCCGATTCGTTACGCGCGAATTCATGAAGTAACGCGTGTGGTCGAGAGCGCCCACGGCCAGTAGCTTCTCGACGGAGTGCGCCCGGGCCCTTTTCATTTCGCTGTCACTGCCGCAGTTTTCGGCCCGATGCTGGGCGAGCCCTGGCTGCCTCGCGTGCGGGGAGGATTGCCGCCAGTCCGGTCGTCGTGGGTCTGCCCGCGGGCCCATTCACGAGGTTCGATCGAGGGTCGGCCGAGTAGGTAGCCCTGTGCTGCGTCCATGCCCAGATCGGTTACGGTCATCAGCTCCGCGGGGTTCTCGATGCCTTCGGCGGTGACTTTCGTGCCCGTTCGGCCGGCGAAGGAGACCACGGCGGCGCACAACGCGTGCCGGGCGAGGTCGGTGTCGAGCCCGCTGATGATGGCCCGGCTCGATCACGATCCGGATGGCGGCGATGGGGCATTCGGTGATCAGCGCGGCCAGCCCGAGGTCCAGGCAGGTCGATGGGGAAACGTTGACGGACACGTATAGGTGCTCGGGCAACTCGGCCGCGGCTGTGAGCGCGGTCTGGACGGCGAGCAATTCCATCTGGGTACCGAGCCCGACCGATGCAGCGTCGGCGAACCACGCGTCAGGTGTGGCGCCGGGTTCGGCGACGAAGCGGGTCAGTGCCTCGACACCAACCACGTCACCCGTTTTCAGGTCGATCAGCATCACCCCTACAGGCCAGGACACCGTGCGATGGGTCCACGAGCAATTCGATACCGCCACGCACAGCGCGAAGTCACCCCTGCTAGGGGGTCAGCGGGGCGCCGAGTCCGTCGTCAGACGTGCGCGGCGTCAACTTGCTACCGTCCGGCACGGGGAAGGGGAAGCCGAGGTTTGCCAGCCTTCCCTTGACCCTGTTCTGGGCCTGGCAGTCAGTCACGCATACGGTGGGTGGGTTGGCGACCTCGGTGCTGTCCTCGCCGGTGACCATACCCATTCGGCCGCCGCTGGCGACGTCCCATATCGACATGCCCCCGCAATGGTCACGGGTGTCGCTGAGGCCCAGTTGGTTGGTGAAGTCGGGTCCGCAGGAGGCCTGCGGGACACGGGTCGCGACCTGGGCGCTGTCGCGTAGCACGAAGGCTGCCGAGATGTTGTTGGCGATGTTCACCCGCGGGGTCACTTTGACGCAGAACCGGCTTGGCGGCCCGGTCTGTGAGTTCTGGCATTCCGAGCCGAGGAATCGTCCGAGCTGTGCTCGGAAATTGGCGTTGTCGAAGTAGAAGGCTTCACCGGCGAGGCGGTGCACGATCCGAGTGGGTGTCCCGTCCCCGCGGGCCGGTTCCATCTGGAAAATACCGCCTTGAGCGCAGTCCTTTGCCTGGATCTTCATGCTGAGCCCGCCGGTCCCGCCTCGGGACACCACCAGGTCAGTGCCACGCACCTGCAGCGTGATGGGGCTGGTCAGCACCAGGCCACGGTGGTCTGGGATCTTGCTGGCGTAGACCGGTGTGGGCCGGCCGCCGGTGATGTCAGCTGGGTTAGCGGCGCCGGTGAAGGCGTAGTCATATACCGCGAAGTCAGCCGGGTCGATGTCGAAGCGTGTGTACTTGCCCTGCACTACGAACCGCGCGGTCGGCGCGGCGACCGCCCCGTCGAAGCCACTGGCGCCGGTCTTACCGAGGACGGCAAACCCCCCGCCATCACAGGCCTTCGACGTCGCCGCCTGCGCAGCCGGAGCCCCTGCCAGCATGATCAAGGGCGTGGCGGCCAGCAGCGCGACGGATGCCGCTGCGCTCCGCCGCCGAAGGACGGAGTGGGTTGTGGTCATGGCTCTAGCTCCTATGTGGAGGGTGCTGAAGATGCCATTCCCCCACACACGCTGGCCGGGCTGCCATACGACTTTCGCACTAGTACCAATCGCAGTGCAATGTCAAGCGGTTCAACGCCGCACCGATCCCCATCCAACGAACAAGCGCCGGGCGTAAGGGGGACCTGACACCCGCGATAGGGCGGGCGCCGACAAGATCCGGCAGCATGCCGAGCAGGTCGCCGACATCATCAATGGCCTCACTGCCAACCGGGCCCAACGGCCGCCCGGATCTACTGACTTGCTTTGCTCCAATTATTTTCGGTGCGGCGTAGCAACTTGTTTTCGCAGGAAGCACACCATTCCACCGCGATCGAAGGCAACACCCTCATCCTTTCCGAGGTACAGCAGCTGCTTGACGAGGGCCGCGCCGTCGGAGACAAGGAACTCAAGGAGTACATGGACGTCATCGGATACGCCGATGCTGCCAAATGGGTCTACGAACAAGGTCTGGACCCAGGTGACTGGACCGGAGCTGGCCTACTCACCTTGCACGAGGTTAGGTCAGTTCACTACCGCGCCATGACGCCAGTGTGGAACGAGTCCACAACAGCTTCGAGTGCATCCTCCCTTTCTCGACGAAAACGGACGGACCGGGCGGCTGCTCCACACCCTCGTTCTGGTCCGAATGGGATATCCACCCGTCATCGTGTTCAAGAATCAACGCGCGCGTTACCTCATCGCGATGCGCAAGGCCGACTACGGCGAGCCAGGCCCCCTTGGCGAACTCATCGCCCGAGCCATTACCGACAACCGGCCGCGGCCACAGGTCGCCACCTGGACCTGCCGGTGTCAGCATTTCCCGTGCGGAGGGCGGACGCCCACTTCGGCTTCCTCGCCGCCTTCGTGTCAACCGACAACCCCACATCGAGCGCCCTGACTCGCGATCTGCTGGGTGGGAGCCGACCCGCCCCGGGCTCATCGACGATCTCGACCGGGGCCGCTACCTTGACAGCTGAACTGAAACTGCTCCTGTCGATGAGTTTCGGTGCCTGGCAACGTCCTATCTTATGACGGCAAACGATCGTGGAGGCGACATGGGCGGTGTACGGGTTCTGGTCGGGACGCGCAAGGGAGCGTTCATATTGACCTCAGACGAGCAGCGGCGGGACTGGCGGGTCGACGGGCCCCACTTCGCGGGGTGGGAGGTGTACCACGTCGCCGGTTCTCCCGCCGATCCTGACCGGATCTGGGCGGCACCGTCGGGGGGCTGGTTCGGCCAGGTCATCCAGCGCTCCGACGACGGCGGCCGCACCTGGGAGGCGGTGGGTAACGACTTCAGCTACGCCAGTCCCGCCGGCGAACACCAGTGGTACGACGGAACGCTGCGACCGTGGGAGTTCGCGCGCGTCTGGCACCTGGAGCCCTCACCGACGGATCCCGATCTGGTGTACGCCGGCATTCAGGATGCCGCATTGTTTCGTAGCGTCGATGGCGGGGTGAGCTGGCACGAGCTAGCCGGGCTGCGCGAACACGGCTCGGGCCCGCAATGGCAGCCCGGCGCGGGTGGCATGTGCCTGCACACGATCGTGCTGCATCCGACCAATCCCGACCGCATGACTGTGGCCATCTCAGCTGCCGGCGTGTTTCGAACGGACGACGGCGGCACATCGTGGCGTCCGATCAACCAGGGCCTGCTCTCGGATGGGATTCCCTCCCCGGCCGCGGAGGTGGGGCACTGCGTCCACAACCTCGCGATGCACCCGGCCCGGCCCGACACGGTGTACATGCAGAAACACTGGGACGTCATGCGTAGCGATGACGGCGGCGAGCACTGGCGCGAGATCAGTGGCAACCTGCCGAGCGACTTCGGCTTCCCGATCGCCGTCCACGCACACGAGCCCGACACGGTTTACGTCATCCCGATCACCAGCGACTCGCACCACTTCCCGCCGGAGGGCAAGCTGCGCGTCTACCGCAGCCGAACCGGAGGCGACAAGTGGGAGGCTCTCACCGAGGGTCTGCCGCAGCAGAACTGCTACGTCGACGTCCTTCGAGATGCGATGGCCGTCGACACCCTGGACGACTGTGGTGTCTACTTCGGCACGACCGGTGGACAGGTGTATGGCTCGGCCGACTCCGGTGACACGTGGCAGCCGATCGTGCGCGATCTGCCGCCAGTACTGTCGGTGGAGGTGCAGACACTGTGACCGTCCGGGTCGTGCTGCCGTCGCACTTGCGCCAGCTCGCACACTGCGACCGCGAGCTCGTAGTCGATGCCGAGGCCACCCAGCGCGCAGTGATCGACGCGATCGAGCAGCGCTACCCGGCGCTGCGGGGCACGATTCGCGACCCCGCGACCGGTCGTCGGCGGCCGTTCGTCCGATTGTTCGCCTGCGGGGAAGATTTGTCTCACGAGTCACCGGACGCAGCCTTGCCCTCCGCGGTTGTCGACGGCAGCGAACCCCTTCGGATCGTCGGGGCGATGGCTGGCGGATGACTCAAACCCGTCGGCCGTCTCCTGCTCGCTGCGTGTCACGAGGTTCGGCCAGTTATGGACGGTGGCAGACTCGGCAGGGTGCGTGTGGCCGATATTCAGCCTGGGGCGCATTACGCCTACCGCAGCGCGGGAAGCGACCTGCCCTCCCGGGTCGAGGTGACCCGTGGGCCGACCGCCGGGTCGGTCGATGTCTTTGTCCACGTTGCTCGCGGACCGCGATCGCGAGGTGATCGGCGGCTTCGTCCTGGCTCGATCATCCAGGTACCGACTCTGCACCTGATCGCAACCTGGGCCGACTGGCTGGCCTCGGGGGACGCTGCCCACGACCGGGCACTGCCGAGCGGCAGCCCGGAGCTGCTCCCCGACCGGATGTTCCGGGTGCGGCCAGAGTGGGTGCCCGACCCGGACCGGCCGCTGCCCGACAGCTACACCAACCTTGGCCCGCTGTCGCGGCGGCTCACCGGCGCCGCTGACCTCCCAGACCACGCCGCGGCACAGCTTTCGGCACAGCCCGACGCCCTGGTGCGTTGGTGTGCGGGGCTCCCGGTCGCGGTCATTCGCGACATCGTGGCCGCCGCGACCCGCCGCGGGCTGCCGGCGCAGCCGGGCAGCGTTGCCTCGGTGTTCTCCCGTTCCGGGACGATGCTCGCGGCGCTACTCACACGGCACGTCGAGCTCATCGACTGTTTCCCGACGGTGACCGGCGCTGACGTCGGGTTCGCTGCGGCACACACCCCGTCCGCCAGGTCCGCGCCTTGGGAGCCGGAACTAGCCGACGAGGCACTCCTGACGTGGTCCCGGGTATTCACTGCCCCTCCGCCGGGGTGGCTGCGGATCGGGCTGCGCGCCGACGATGGCACGTTCCACCGGCCGGGATGCCCACTCACCAAGCCCACCTACCGGACTGGGCCACTATGGCTGGCTCTGCTCGCCGGTCCGCAGCCGTGCCGCGGCTGCGGCGGCGCCGGCCTGGCCCCGCACGCGTCATTGCTCGCGTTCGCCGCGGCCAGCGACGCATGGCAGGCACGCGCCGCGCGCGGCGTCGGCGAACGCTGGCAACTAGAGGCGGCGGCCGCTGCGTTCGCGTTCGCCGCGTCCGAGCAGGTTCGCACCGGTGATCCGGACATCCAGGACCCGGTGGCGCAATTGATGACGCGCGGACCGGGACCAGGCACGGACAGCGGGCACGCGCGTGACCTACTCGACGCCTCCGCTGCGTGGCGCCGGCTCCCCGACGCCGACAAGGACCGCGTCATCGCCGGCGTCGACCACGAGCTGGAACGGGCCGCGGAATTCCTCGGCGCCGAGCCGCAACATTCTGAGACCGAGGATCGGGCAGCGGCCGCTCGACGGCTGCGGCACCGGCTCCACACGCTCGCGACCCACGCGGCGCTCGATGACACTGCGTTGGCTGCGGTGCTTTTCCGACGCTGACAAGCAGGACCGCCAGCCGCGAGGGTGCGTTACCGGCGAGCACACATATCGATCGCGCTACTTCTTCTTCCAGACGTTGCCCAAGCCCAACTCCAGGGGCGGGTTCACGGACGATCCAGAGACACCCTTGCGCATCAGGTAGTTGATGGTTTCGTAGTGCGCGAAAACCAGCGGTGCGTCTTCCCAGACGATGCCGCGGATCTGCTCGTACAACGTCTTGCGCTGCCCCTGGTCGGTGATCGAGCGGGCCTTGTTGATCAGCGCGTCCAGCTGCGGATTGGAGTATTTGCAGTAGTTGTTGGGCGACCCTGTCACCAGCTGCGTCGAATAGAAGTTGTCCGGGTCGATGGTGCCCGACCAGTAGGCCGAGGTCATCTGGTAGTCGCCCTTGGCGTAACGGTCGAACCACACCGTCACCTCGAGCTGCTGGATCTGAAGGTTGATCCCGATCTTCTTGAGCTGGTCCCGCAGAACCACCGCTGTCTTCTGCAATTCGGGGTACTGGGGCAGGGACAGGAAAGTCACGGTCAGGCCATTGGCGTAACCAGCTTCGGCCATCTTCTGCTTCGCGACCGCGAGGTTAGGGCCAGCGGCATACGGATCGGTTCCACCGAACCACTGCGATCCGCTCGGAACCTCCATCGCACCCACCTCGCCGGCACCGAAGTAGGCGATGTTCAGGATCTCCTTGCGGTCGACCGCCGCCTGTACCGCCTGGCGAAGTGCCTTGTTGTTGAACGGCGCCTTCGAGGTGTTCATGGCGACGAAGTCCGGAATACCTGCTGCCTGAGAGGTCGCGTAGGTGTAGGCAGGGTTCTTCTTCAGCGCCGAAAGCTGATCGAGCGGGACAGCATCGACCCAGTCGACCTGACCGGACTGAAGCGCTGCGATCCGGCTCTTGTCGACATTGAGGAAGCGGAATTCGATCTGGTCCAGGTAGGGCTGGCCGGATTTGAAGTATCCGGGGTTCTTCTTGAGCGTGATGTGATCGCCCTGCACCCACTCGACGAACTGGAAGGGGCCGGTGCCGACTGGCTTGCGGGTGGGATCGCTCGATTCGATCGCCTTCTTGTTCACGATCTCACCGTTCTGCGTCAGGTTGGTGAGAAGTGGTGCGAAGGGGGTCTTCAGTTTGAAGGTGACCTTCGTGGGCGAGACGACCTCGATGGTCTTGATCGAGGTATACGCCGACGCGTAGGACGATGCGGTCTTGGGATTGACGATCCGCTCGAACGTGTACTTGACATCGTCCGCCGTGAATTTCTCGCCATTGTGGAAGGTCGCGTTGTCGACGAGGTCGAAGGTATAGGTCAGGTCGTCGCTCTGTGTCCAGGACTTCGCGAGCTCTCCGACGAACTTGCCGTGCTCGTCCATCGTGATCAGCTTGTTGAAGATGTTGTCAAGCACCTGCAAGCTCGTGTAGATACCTGCGGCCGCAGGGTCCATGCTCGACGGATTGCCCGTCAGCGCGGCAGTCAGCGTTCCACCCGAGACGGGTGCGCCGGCAGTGGCCGAACTACCTGTTGACGTGGTTCCGGACGAACCGCAAGCGGCGAGCAACGGACCAAGCGTGGTGGCGGCAAGCGTGGCCCCGGCGAAAATGCCTGATCTTCGAAGCAGGTCACGGCGGCTGATCTGTCCGGACAGGAATCCGTGGGCCAAGGCCTCGGCCCGCCGGTTCTCGTTGTTGGCGGCGTTCATGATTTCTCCTGATGTCTAGTGGCCGAAGGGTGAGTGCTCAGACAGCAGCGGCCTTGGCCGCTTCCCGCGCTCGGAAGTCGTCGGCGATGTCCCCCATCTGGGCGAACCAGACACCGTCGTGGCCGATCATGTACTGAATGAGCTGTTCCAACAGCTGCATCCGGTGGTGGCGGCCGATGATCTGTGGATGCATCGTGAGCACGTAGGCCGCGTCGGTGTTCTCGGCGTACATGCCGTCGAAGTCCCCGCGCCACAGTTCCATCGCATGCGACGGCGCGGCCAGCCCCCGCAGATACACCGGGCTGAAGGCGAACATGAACAGTGATGAGTCGCAGAGTTCCCAGGCTCCCGGAACCTCGACGATGTCTGTCTTGGCACCCTTGTCGTGCACCCAGTACGGGCGATCCGCAGCCAGCTGACTCGCGTCGTACTCAATGCCGTACTCGGCCAGCAGCGCGTAGGTGTTGTGGGAGAGTTCCCATGCAGGCGAGCGATAACCGCGCGGGCGCTGCCCGGTCTGACGCTCCAGGGCATCGATGCCGCGCTCGATCATCTCGCGCTCCTCATCGAGGGTGAGTCCGGGCGGCGGCTCGTGGCAGTAGCCGTGATGGCCGATCTCGTGCCCCGCGGCCGCGATGGCTTTCGTCTCCTGAGGATGCCGATCGGCGGTGTCGCCCGGGATGAAGAAGGTAGCGGGCAGCTGGTATTTCTCCAGCAGGTCGAGGATTCGGGGAACGCCCTCGTTGGCTCCATAGGCACCACGCGACAGTGCCGACGGTGTGTCGACCTTGAACGAGCCCAGCCAGGCCGACTCCGCGTCGAAGTCGAAGGTCAGCGACACCGCAACTCGGTGGTTGTCGACCGTTCCTGCGGTTCCCCGTGGTTCTGTAGTCGTTTCGATGCTCACGATGTTGCCCCCTCAGAAATTGTGGAAATGATGGATCTACGTTGTGCGAGGCCGGCCGCGGCGACGTGGCATGCGGCCGAATGTCCCTCGTCGAACTGGGTGTCCTGTGGTTCCTCGGTGCTGCACCGATCCACCGCAACGGGACATCGCGGATGGAATCGGCAACCGCTCGGCGGATTGACCGGGCTAGGTATCTCGCCCGTCAATCGAATGCGCGACATCTTGCGTCCCGGGTCGGCGTGCGGAATCGCGTCGATAAGGGCGCGGGTGTAAGGGTGTTCGGGTGCCGAGAAGATGCGCTCGACCGGGCCGGTTTCCACGATGCGTCCGAGGTACATGACCGCGACGCGATCGGAGAGATGCTCGACTACGGACAGGTCATGTGCGATGAACAGCAACGCCAGCTTGAGCCTGTTCCGCAGCTCGTCGAGCAGATTGAGGATCTGAGCCTGCACGGATACGTCGAGCGCCGAGACCGGCTCGTCCGCGACCAACAACTCGGGCCTGAGAGCCAGCGCGGCTGCGATCGCAACGCGTTGCTGCTGGCCACCGGACAGTTCTCGAGGTTGCCGTGAGGCGAAATGCCGCGGCAGGCCGACAAGATCCATCAGCTCGGCGACCCGAGCGGTTCGCTCAACCGAGCTGCCCACTCGATAGGCGTCCAACGGCTCGCGAATCGTTCTCTCGATAGGCCACCGAGGATCCAGCGAACTCCGTGGATCCTGAAACACCGGTTGGACCCGCCGCCGGAAGTCTGCCCGGCCACGGCGAGAGGCCAGTGCGACGTCCTCGCCGGCGAAGCGGATCCGGCCCGCGGTAGGCGTGCTCATGCCCGTGACGCACATACCCAAGGTGCTCTTGCCAGAGCCCGATTCGCCGACCAGCGAGAGGACTTCACCCGCGTGTATCTGGAGGTCGACGCCCTCGACGGCATGCACCGCGCCGGAGCCGAACAACCCTCGTCGGATCGGGAATCGCTTGACGAGACCCTCGACCTCGAGCAACGGAGCGGGGTCCCGATCGATGACAGTGCGCGTTTGCTCAGTCATGACGGACCCACCGCAATCGGTGCATCGGGCGTCGGGGCAGCCGGCAACGGCGGCAGCCCTGCGGTGGCCCGTGTTGCCGGATCGAGCCAGCACGCGATCCGGCGGCGCGAGTCGGAGTCGACCAATGGGGGCACCGTGGCGCAGACATCCATCCGGTGCGGGCATCGATCGGCAAACCGGCAGCCTGACGGAGGATCCGACAGGTCGGGAACCTGGCCGCCGATCACCCGCAGCGAACGGCCCCGCCGACCGCGGCTGGGAAGCGCCTCGAGCAAGGCACGGGTGTACGGGTGACGGGGTGCGGCGAAGAGCTCCACGACCGGCGCCACCTCGACGAGCTGCCCGGCATACATGACCCCGACACGGTCACAGATCTGTGCGACGACGCCGAGATCATGAGCAATGAGCAGGATCGTGGTGCCGTGCTTGCGTTGCAGTTCGGCGAGCAGATCCAGGACCTGCGCCTGAATCGTGACATCGAGTGCCGTGGTCGGCTCGTCGGCCAGCAGCAGGGACGGATCGTTGGCGAGCGCCGCGGCGATCACCACGCGTTGCCGCATACCCCCGCTGAGCCGATGCGGTGGATCGGCGTAGCGACTCTCTGCGGCGGGAATGCCGACCTCGCGCAGCAGCGCCAACGCCCGCGCCTTGCTCTCGCCACGGCTGACCCGTCGATGCGCGCGGACGGTCTCCGCCACCTGATACCCGATACCGAAGGTCGGATCCAGCGACGTTGCCGGATCCTGAAAGACCATGCTGAGCTCGTCGCCGCGTTGTTGACGACGCTCGGCCTCACTCATCGCAAGAAGATCCTGGCCGCGAAACAACAGCTGGCCGGTGACCCGTGCGGAGGATGGCAGCAAGCCCATCAAGGCCATGGATAGCGTTGTCTTTCCACAGCCGGATTCCCCGACCAGGCCGAAGGTCTCGTTCTCGCCGAGCGTCAGGGAAACATTCTGAACGGCTGACACCGAGCCGCCATGGCCGGCGTAGTCGACGCTGACGTCTCGCAACTCGACAAGGGCGGTCATCGGGTGATCCCATTCGGATCGAAGCTGCGCCGCAACCCGTCCCCGATCAGGTTGAAGGCGAGAACGCTGATCGCGATACCCAATCCAGGGAAGATCTCGACCCATGGTGCCTGGGTCAGGTAGTTGTTTCCATCAGCGAGCATCAGGCCGAGTTCGGGAGTCGGCGGCTGCGAGCCGAGTCCGAGGAACGACAGCGCCGCTTCGATCACGATGGCGAACGCCATCAGAACGCTGGCCTGCACGAGGGCCGGTCCGATTGCGTTCGGCAACACATGTCCGCGCACGATGCTGAGGTGGGACGCCCCGCGGGCTCGTGCTCCGCGAACGTAAGCCTGGCCGCGTACCACCAGGACGGAGCTGCGGACGACCCTGGCCATGATCGGGATGTAGATGATGGCGATCGCCAGCAGCGCGACCAGCGATCCTGGTCCGAGTATCGCGATCAGCGATATTGCCAGCAGCAGCGCGGGAAATGACAGCAGCAGATCGATCAAGCGCATCAGAACGAGATCGGTCCAGCCCCCGACGTAACCGGCGAATACCCCGATGGGCAGCCCGACGGCCATCGCCAGCAGAACGGATCCCACGGCTATGCCGAGTGACACCCGGTAGGCGTAGAGGACACGGCTCAGAACGTCACGCCCGAGATCGTCGGAGCCGAACGGATGGGTCGCCGTCGGTGCCGCCAGAATCCGGTTGCCGTCGATGGCTTCCGGGCTGTGCGGTGCGAGAACCGGAGCCAGAATCGCTACTGCGATCAGGATGAACACGATTGTCCACCCCGCTAGTCCCTCCCGACCGCCGAGCCGTGTTCGCAGCCTGCGGCGCGGGGCGCGAGCGGTCGCGCCCACCTCGGCGGCCGGGTGCGTGCTCATGATGACACCGCCTCTTCGACACGGGGATCCAGCAGACCGTGGACGATGTCGGTGAGCAGGTTGACCACGATGAACAAGCACGCGACGGTGAGCACGCCGGCCTGGACAACGACATAGTTGCGCTCGCTGATGGCGGTGACGATGAGGCGCCCGACGCCCGGCAGGGCGAAGAGGTTCTCGATGACGATCGCGCCGCCGAGCAGCACGCCGAACTGAATACCGGTCACCGTGATGATGGGTCCGGAGGCGTTGCGCAACGCGTGGACGTAGACGATGCTGCGTTCGCGCAGGCCCTTGGCACGAAGGAAGGCGATGTACGGCTCGCTGAGAGTGCCCAACATGGCCGCTCGGGTCGTGCGCAGGATGTAGGCCGTCTGCCCGGTCGCCAAGGTCACCACCGGCAGGATCATGTAGCGGAGATTCTGGACCGGGTTCTGGGTGAACGGCACCCAGCCGCTGGGTGGCAGGACGTTGAGCAGACCGGTGAAGACCAGCACCAGCATGAGCCCCAGCCAGAAATCCGGAATGCTGATCGCGCCGATGACGAACCCGCCCGAGACCTTGCGTGTCCATCCGGTCCGGGCCGCGACGAGCACCCCTACCGGGACCCCGACACCGACGGCCAGCAGCATTGCCAGGACCGTCAGTTCGAGGGTGACGGGCAGCGAAACCTTGAGCAGGCTGGTGATCTTCTCGTGGCTGATGAAATCGTGACCCAGGTTTCCGTGCAGGACACCCCAGATCCAGTCCCAGTACTGCTGCGGCAGCGGGTGGTCCAGGCCGAGTTCCGAGCGAACCGTCGCGATGTTTTCCGGCGTTGCCCGGATTCCGAGCATGCTGCGCACCGGATCGCCCGGCACCAGGCGGATCAGCAGGAATACGAAAATACTCGTCGCGATGAGCACCGGAGCAGTCAGGATCAACCGGCGCAAGGCATAACTGAGCCGGGCATTCATCGTCGCACCCCCCGAGCGAGTCGTCCGGTGCAGGCCCTATCGGCGCGCTTACAGGGGAGCTTCATAGACGAATTCACCACCTCGGATAGTCGCCGCAACGGTGATGTCGGCGATCGTTGCCGGATCTACCACGCGGGGATCGCGATTGAGGACGACCAGATCGGCGTACTTGCCAGGCGTGATCGAGCCTTTCCGGTGTTCGTCGAACGCCGCATAGGCCGAGTTGAGGGTGTACAGCCGCAGCGCCTCCTCCACCGTCAATGCTTCGGCGGGCGCGAACTCCTGGCCGCCGTTCGTCCGCTCGGTCACGGCCGCCTGGATACCGATTAGGGGCTGGTAGGACGACACCGGGGAATCGGAGCTGCCGCAGGCCGGAAGCCCTGCATTCAGCAGGCTTTTCAACGGATAGGTCAACTGTGACCGCTCGCGACCGAGATGTTTGAGGAAGCCGTCGCCGAATTCGCTGATGAAGGGAGGTTGACCGACTGGTATGACGCCCATCTGCGACATCCGGGCGATGATGTCGGGCCGCATCACGCCGCAGTGCTCGATCCGATGACGGGCATCGGCTCGCGGTTGCCTTCCTTGGGCAACGGCGTAGGCATCCAGGCACATGTCGATTGCCCGGTCACCGATCGCGTGGATGGCCATCTGCCATCCCGCACTGTGGCCGCGCCAGACCAGGTCGTTCAGCTCGTCCTGAGTGAACATCGTCAGGCCCAGATCGTCTTCGGCCGCGTGTTCGTAGGGCGAACACATCGCCGCGGTACGGCCGATCAGCGAGCCGTCCGAGACGATCTTGATCGATCCGACCCGGAGTCGGTCGTCACCGAAGCCGGTGAAGAGACCGACGCCCTCGAGGGATTCGAGGAACGGGTTGCGGATCATCATGTAGGTGCGCAGTGCCAGCGATCCGTCAGCCCACGCCTCCTGCAGCACGGAGAACTCGGCGGGCCCGAAGATTCCGGCCTCGTGACCGCTGGTCACGCCGGCCGCGAGGTAGGCGTCGCCGGCCGTCTTCAGGTAACCGCGGAGCAGCTTCTTGTCCGATGGCAGGAACGGCACGCCCAACAGTTCCTGCGCGGTTTCCTGCAGCAATCCGGTCGGTTCGCCGCTCGCGTCCACATCGACGTGGCCGCCGAACGGGCTGACGGTGTCTCGCGTGATGCCCGCACGGTGCAGCGCAAAGCTGTTGACGACGCTCATGTGCCCGCTGGCATTGCGGATCATCACCGGGTGCTGCGGGCTGACGATGTCCAGGTCCTGACGGCTGAGGTGGCGCCGCTCGGCCAGCTTGTTGTCGTCATAGCCGCGCCCGAGGACCCATTCACCAGCAGGCGTCGCACGAACTCGCTCGGCCACCGCATCGACGATCTCGGTGATGGAGCTGATCTGCGGATAGCCGCAGTTGATCTGGGACATCCAGAAACCGAGCGTCATGATGTGGTGGTGCGCGTCGACAAAGCCTGGCGCGACCGTCGCTCCGCCCAGATCGACTTCGCGGTAGCGCCCGGAAAACTCGGTTGCGGCGTTCTTGGTGTCACCGACCCAGGCGATCCGGTCCTTGCTGATTCCCACTGCGGTCCCCGAGGGGTGCCGCGGGTCGAGGGAGATCACCGTTGCGTTCGTGAGCAGAATGTCGTCAGTCATGCGGTCACCAGTTCTGGACGATGGACGAGTTGGCCGCGCTGCCACACTTGCGTAATGCGCCCGCTCAAACCGTCCAGGTCGAAGGGATCCCCGTCGATGACGACGAGGTCGGCGTCGAGTCCAGCTTGAACCCTCCCCGTGACCGCACCCAGTCCGCAGAGATC
>JAVEET010000272.1 GCA_030840295.1 Pseudonocardiales bacterium | reverse complement strand
GCCAGGGTGAACAGCCGCAACCACAGGCGCAGGTGCGCTCCGATGGCCAACACGACAGCACCGGCGGCGACGGTGAAACCGAGATAGAGACTGCGGGTACCGGACGTGAGGCTGATCGGCTGTACCTCGATCGCCAGACCGAGGCCGGCCAGCAGCAAGGCAAGCAGGCCGATCGAAGCCGGCGAAATGTCACGAGATGTCCTTCGCGGCGGCGACGCTGTTGTTCCCCGGTGTGTCATGGTCGGTGGACTCTCACGATAGGCCCCCTGCGGTCAAGACGATGGTGACTCACTCACACATATTTCACAAGAGCTACGGTTAAGGTGCTCACCGAAAATCCCGGGACTTTGTACGCAGACCAAGATCGAGTTTGTCAATCCGCTCGGCGGCCACGTTGACCACGCCATCCGCCCGTTCCAACATGCCTCGGATGAGCAGGCCGCCGGACTCCCGGGCCACCCGGCGGTGCCGCTGCCAGATCACCGGATCGCAGATCACGTTGATCATGCCGAACTCGTCCTCGAGATTGACGAAGGTGACCCCTCGGGCGGTGGCGGGACGCTGCCGGTGGGTCACGATCCCGGCCACCGTGATCCGGGTCCGATCGTCCAGGTGCTTGAGCCGGTCGGAGGGGGTTACGCCGAGTTCGGTCAACCGGTCCCTGATCATCGCGGTCGGATAGCGGTCCCGGGTGATCCCGGTTGCCCAGAGATCAGCCATCAACTGCTCAGGTTCGGTCATCTCCGGCAGTGTCGGGATCTGCTCCTCCGAGGCCGAGACCAGATCGAGCTGCCCGGGACGGAAATCAGCCGCCGCGCCAGCCGCCCACAGGGCTTCACGCCGTTTGGTCCCGAAACAGTCGAAGGCTCCCGCAGTGGCAAGGGCTTCGAGTTGCTCGGCACTGAGACCGATTCGCCGGGACAGGTCGGTCATGCTCCGATAGTTCCCACCGGCCCGCCGCTCGGCCACGATCCGGCCGGCGAGCTCGTCACCGATGCTGCGGACGCTCGACAGCCCGAGCCGGACGGCGGGCTGGGCAGGCCCGGGCCCGCGATAACTGCCGTAAGGGGTTCCAGTCACGCCACTGGCTTCAGAATCGTCATGTTCCAGGCTGGCCGCGGCCGATGAATCGTTGATGCTGGGGCCACGGACCAGCACGCCGTGCCGTTTTGCGTCCTGGACCAGCGACTGCGGCGAGTAGAAGCCCATCGGCTGGGCGTTGAGCAGCGCTGCGCAGAAGGCCGCCGGGTGATAGAGCTTCAACCAGGAGGAGGCGTAGACCAGGAACGCGAAGCTGATCGAGTGACTCTCGGCAAATCCGAATGCCGCGAATGCCTTTATCTTCTCGAAGATGTCATCGGCTGCCGGCCCGTCGATGCCGTTGGCCTCCATGCCGTCGTAGAGCCGGGCCCGCAATCCCTCCATCTTCTCGCTGCTGCGTTTGGAGCCCATGGCTCGGCGGACCTGGTCGGCTTCGGAGGCGGTGCAGCCGGCCGCGTCGATGGCCAGTTGCATCAATTGCTCCTGGAACAGCGGAATACCGAGTGTCTTCTCCAGTGCAGGTTTGAGTTTCGGATGGGGATAGGTGACGGGTTCAAGGCCGTTCTTCCTTCGGATATAAGGGTGAACGGAGTTTCCTTGGATCGGCCCGGGGCGGATCAGGGCTATCTCGATGACCAGGTCGTAGAACTTTCGCGGCTTGAGCCGGGGCAGGGTGGCCATCTGGGCGCGCGACTCCACCTGGAACACTCCGACCGTGTCGGCGGCGCACAACATGTCGTAGACCAAGGGATCTTCAGGCGGTATCTGGTGCAGGCCGTACTTCTGGCCGAACCATTCGGAGATGAAATCGAAGCAGTACTTCAACGCCGACAGCATGCCAAGTCCGAGGAGATCGAACTTCACCAGACCGGCCACCACGCAGTCGTCCTTGTCCCACTGCAGGACGGTGCGGTCGGCCATCCGGCCCCATTCCACGGGGCATACCTCGATGACTGGACGATCGCACATCACCATGCCACCGGAGTGGATGCCCAGGTGACGAGGGGCATTCTGCAGCTGTTCGGCCAGTTCCAGCACCCGTTCGGGGACCGCGTCGACGTCCTGGGATTCCCGCAGCGTGTCCGCGGTATCGCTCCAGTAGTAACCGTGATCGATCTGCTTGCTCCAGGCGTCCTGCTGCCCTTGGGCGTACCCGAAGGCCTTGGCGATGTCACGTACCGCGGACCGCGGCCGGTAAGTGATCACATTGGCGACCTGGGCGGCGTGCTGCCGGCCATGTTTGGCGTAGACGTGCTGGATCACCTCCTCGCGCCGATCGGACTCGATGTCGATGTCGATGTCCGGTGGTCCGTCCCGCTCGGGAGCCAGGAACCGCTCGAAGAGCAGGCCGTACCGGACGGAGTCCACCGCGGTGATCCCGATGGCGTAGCAGACCGCGGAGTTCGCCGCGCTGCCCCGGCCCTGGCACAAGATCCCGTTGTCGGCGCAGAACTGGGTGAGTTCCCAGACAACCAGGAAGTATCCGGGAAAACCGAGCTTGTCGATGATCTGCAGTTCGTGTTCGACCTGGGCATGAGCCCGTTGCACATATGGGTCTGTGCTGTCGCGCGATCCGTACCGCTCGGCGGCGCCGGCGTAGGCGAGTTCGCGCAGGTAACTCATCTCGTCATGGCCGGCCGGTACGTCGAACGGGGGCAGGTTGGGCGCGATGAGCTTGAGCGGGAAGGCCAATTCCTGGCCCAGCCGGGCGGCGTTGGCGACGGCGACCGGATAGTGCCGGAATCGATCGGCCATCTCGGCCCCGGACCGGAGGTGCTGCGAGGACCAGGCGGGCAGCCAGCCGTCGATGGCGTCCAGGCTGGTTCGCGCTCGGACCGCTGCCACCGCCGTTGCCAGTTGCCGGTTGCGCGGGGAGGCATAGTGCGCCGCGGTGCTGGCGATCAGATCGAGGTGCTGCTCGTCGGCCAGTTCGGCCAGGGCGGCGTAGCGCTCGTCGGCGAGAGGTTCGAGGGCATGGGTGAGTTCGACGACGACGTTGTCCCGGCCGAATCGATTGGTGAGTTCGTGCAGCGCCACTCGGGCGGGATCGAGAGCAAAAGTGCCGAAACCCGAGGGGCCGCCGGTCAGTGCTTGCTGGACCGATCCTTTGCGACAGCCGGTGAGGACCAGCCAATTGTCGTTGGCCAGGTCGCCCAGTTCATTCATGTCATAGACCGGCCGGCCTTTGGCGCCGCCGCGCAGTTGAGCCTGGCTGATGGCGCGGCAGAGGCTGGCGTACCCGGTGGGATTGCGGGCCAGCACCAGTAGATGTGAGCCGGGCGGGTCCTCGACGCCCACCCGTGCGGCGATGGATCGTTCGGCCTGGGTGACTGGCATCGCGATGTCGGTATTGAGTTCTGCTCCGAAGACGGTGGGCAGCCCGAACGCGTCGGCGGCCTCGGCGAAGCGCGCAACGCCGTACATGCCGTCGTGGTCGGTGATGGCGAGCGATTGCAGGCCGAGAGCGACGGCTTCCTCGACGAGTTGCTCCGGATCTGACGAGCCGTCGAGGAAGGAGAAGGACGAGTGGCTGTGCAGTTCGGCGTAGGGAACCTGGGCTGAGGCGGTGTGCGGCGCCAGCGAGGGAGGTTCATAGGCGGGCCGCCTGCGACTCCAGGCGGGGGAGTCGCCACCATCACCGGGTAGGTCACCGTAACGATGCTGGCCGTGTCCCCGTCGTGGCTTGATGTCGTGCTGATCGGTGTTGTCGGGGTCTGTGCCGTGCTGGTCGGTGCCGTGGGAGTCTGGTTCGGGCCGTCCGGACAGGCGGCGCTCCAGTTCGCGCCACGGAATGATCGGGTTGCCGAAAGCCACACCCAAGTATCGAACAAACGTTCTAATGAAGCAAACTCTAGTGCGTCAAGATAACTGGCAGGGTTTCAGGACGAGACCGT
>JAVEET010000259.1 GCA_030840295.1 Pseudonocardiales bacterium | reverse complement strand
GGCCTGGCTGGGCTGAGCTCCGACCACTTCGGCGAGTGCACTCAACTCGACGCCGTAGGGCACCTCGACCACCCCGGGCCGCCGTACCGCGCCGGTGACGGTCAACAGCACGGTTCCCGGTTCGGCGAGGCCGCCAAGTGAGGTTCCCCAGTCGCGCGGTGACGCTCCGCGGCGAGCGAACTCGTCGGGACCGAGCCGGACCAGGGTGGCCAGCTGGGCGAAGGTTTCCGCGTTGGACAACACCGTGGGCGCGCCGCCGACGCCATGATCGGTGGGCAGCGTGCGCCGACCCGGCGGTACGGCGACATCGCCGTTCAAGCCGGCGATCAAGGCCCGTGCCTCACCCGAGACGAATCGGTCCGGCAGCCGGTGCACCTCGAAACGGTCCCGGTCCGGCCGGCCGGCCAGCGCGGTCCGAACGGCCACCTCGACGCCGGGATCGGTGACCGCAACGAACACCCGCCGGGCATCCACCGCCGCGGCAAGTACGGCCGCTCCGTCCAGGACCTGGTGCGGAACCCGGCTAAGCAGGGCTGCGTCCTTGGCGCTGCTGGGCTCTCCCTCGCAACCGTTCACCACGACTACCGCACCGGCCCGAGGCCTCAAGGCGCGGATCTTCGCGGCGAGTGGAAAAGCGGCTCCACCCCGTCCGGTCAGACGCGCGGTGTCAAGCAGCGCCAGGAGTACGGCCGACGAGGGAGTGGCGAGCGGTCCGTGCTCGGCCAGGTGGTTCGGGTAGGACGTGAGATCCCTTCGATCCGCGCCCGCGAACAGTCGCGGTTGCCCCAGCCAGCCGACCGGGATCGCTGCGGTTGATCCGGCGGGGACGGGCGGCGTGCGAAGCGGATCGAGCGCGGTGATCATCGACGGCCTCCGACCGAGGCGGACGGGCGGACGATGCGTTGCGGAGCGGCCTGGCGGTTGCCGACGGCGGGACGGGCGGACAGTCGAGCAAGCACGCCGGATCCGACGACGGCGATGCCACCGAGCAGGACGAGCCGTGCCCACCAGGTTCCCGAGTCTGTGCCCGAAACCAGGAAGTGCCAGGCCGACATCGCCCAGGCCAGGTAGGACGACAGGTGGATGGCACGCCAGATCCGGACCGCCTTTTCGGAGCGGGCAAGTCTGGAGCGCAACATCCCGGTAACCGCAACCGCGACCACCAGGTAGACCGAGACCACGCCGAGGCTCACCTGCCAGGGCCGGTAGCCCGAAGCGAAAGGGACCAGGGCACCCAGCCAGCCGACGCGGGCGAAGGAATCGGCGAGCAGGAATCCGATATGGGCCACCAGCAGCAGGAGGCCGGCCAGCGCAGCCGCGCGGTGCACGTACTGGACGATGACCCGGCGTTCCATCGATGGCAACGAGGCCGGTACCCGGCTCGCGGCGAAGGCGCCCGCCCCGGTCGCAACGCTGAGCGAAGCGAAGGCGGCGATGCCGGCACCACGGGCGAGATACCAGATCAGCACGGCCAGCCTCCCAGGGTGACAACCTCACCGGACCGATCGACCAAGCGCGCAGCCACGCCCTGGGTGTGCAGCCAGTTCAATGCCTCGTCGCCGAGCACGATGGCGCTGGTGCTGCAGGTGTTGGCGTGCGTGGCGCTTGCGGCGGCCACCGTCACCGTGCGCCACGGGCCGGCGGCCGGTGCCCCGGTCACGGGATCGATGATGTGACTGATCTCGGTATCACCACGCTGCCAGCGACGGATCGTGGTCGTCGAGGTGGCCATGCCGGCAACGCCACCCCGGCGTGGGGGGCCCAGACTCACCCGCTGCCCCGCTTGGTCAGCCTTTTCGGCAACGGTGATCTGCCAGTCGTCCTTCCTTCCGGCCACCGCCAGGTCGCCACCGATCTCGACCAGCACATCGCAGCCGTAGCGGTCTCTCAGGTCAGCTGCTGCCCAGTCCGCGGTCTGCGCCTTCGCTGAGGCGCCCAGGTCCAGGGCGCAGCCCGGGGGGACGGTGAGCAGGCCGGCCAGCCGGTCGAGTTGCACGTCTCGCCAGGATGACGGCCGGGCCGCTTCGCGCGCTTCGACCGGGTCTTCGCTGTTGCCGATCAGGGTGATGTCCCGGTCGTAGCCGAGCCGAACGAGGTCGCGACCCAGGGTCGGGTCGAGCGCTCCCGAGGACCGGCTGGCCTCGCCGAGTGCGGTGTCCACCAGGTTGACCAGGGTCCGGGATACCGCCACCGGACGGCCCGCGTTGGCGTTGGCCCAGTTCAGGTCCGAGTCGATCCGGAACCGGCTGGCTGCTCGGTCGACGCGGCGCATCAGCGATTCGAGGTCGGCTATCGCCGCCGGCAAGGCAGCCGGGTCGGTGACGACCAGCCGGACCAGGCAGCTCCAGTCACTCCAGGTAGCGGTGGGCAGCGCGGCGTCGGGCAATCTGACCGCGGTCGACGCTGGTGTCGATGTTGTGCCGAGGTTCATGATCCGTTGCTCCCACCGTTGCTCTGCTGGCTGGTGTTGCCGTTGGTCACTGTCGAGGACCCGGTTCCGGTGCCGCCGCCGACCGAACTGCTGTTGGCGGACGGCGCGGTCGTGGCGGAGCCCGACGAGCCCGCCGTCGGGTTGGTCGCGGTGCCCGACGTAGCGCTGCTGGAGCCGCCAGCGGTGGTGCCGGCCGTAGCATCGGCATGTGCTGCCTGCTGGGCGAACAACCCGAAACCGGCCAAGGCGGCCGTGACCACACCACCAACCGCGAGCTTGATGCGGGTGTCCAGGGAAAGCCGGGATCCTCTCCTGCGCTTCATGACTCAACGGTGCAGCCAGGCGCTGAGCAGTGGCTGCAGATTGTCTGTATACCGTCTGTGAATGACCGTCCCGGCTCGATCCGGCGCCGGAATGGCCCGGCTCGCTCCGTAAAGTAGTCGAACATGACGCACCAGTTGGCGCTCGATTACGCCGCGCAGTACTCAGCCAGCCCGATCTCGCCCGATCACTTGCTGGGCAGCTACGGCCTCGCGGGCCTACTGCTCATCATCTTCGCCGAGTGCGGGCTGCTCATCGGTTTCTTCCTTCCCGGTGACACCTTGCTCTTCTCAGCGGGACTGGTGCTGGCCATCAACGATCCCAAGATCAATCTGCCGGCCCTGCCGGTGTTGCTGATCACACTGCCGATCGCGGCGGTGCTCGGCAACGTGGTCGGGTACTGGATCGGGCGCAAGGTGGGGCCGACGGTGTTCGACCGGCCCCGGTCCCGTCTGTTCAAGCCCGAGTACGTGACCCGCTCACAGGCGTTCTTCGACCGCTACGGCGCGCCCACCATCATCCTGGCCCGGTTCGTCCCGATCGTGCGCACCGTGGCGACCGTGATGGCCGGCGTGAGCAAGATGCGTTACTCCGTCTACGTGATCTATTCGATCATCGGTGGCGTCGTCTGGACCTGCGGCGTGCTGCTGCTCGGTTACTGGCTGGGGCACATCTCCTTTGTACGGAACACGATTGCCCCGAAGATCGACCTGATCCTGGTGGCGGTGATCGTGCTGTCCCTGCTGCCGACCCTGTTCCATCTGCTGCGCGCCCGCCGAAGCGCGGAGTAACGCGGTAGCTTCCGACTTCCGACTGGCGCCGTGCTGCCCCGCTAGACGGGGCGGCCCTGCGCCCGCCGGTACTTCGCGATCAGCGTGTTGGTCGAACTGTCGTGGTGCAGCTGCGGTGGTTCCGACGACTGCAGCTCTGGGATGACCCGCTGAGCCAGCACCTTGCCGAGCTCGACGCCCCACTGGTCGAAGGAATCCACCGACCAGATGGTGCCCTGGGTGAACACGCTGTGCTCGTACAGGGCGACCAACTGGCCCAGGGTGTACGGCGTCAGGGTGTCGACCAGCAGCGTGGTGGTCGGATGGTTGCCCTCGAAGACCTTGAACGGGACCAGCGGCTCGGCCGTCCCCTCCTCCCGTACCTGCTCCTCGGTTTTGCCGAAGGCCAGCGCCTCGGTCTGGGCGAACACGTTCGCGGTCAGCAGATCATGGTGTTCGCCGATCGGATTGAGGGTGTGCAGGAATCCGATGAAGTCAGCCGGGATGGTCAGGGTGCCCTGGTGGATCAGCTGGTAGAAGGAGTGCTGGCCGTTGGTTCCCGGTTCGCCCCAGTACACCGGGCCGGTGTTGTAATCGACCGGTGACCCGTCGAGCGAGACCGACTTGCCGTTGGATTCCATGGTCAGCTGTTGCAGGTAAGCCGGGAAGCGGTTGAGGTACTGGTCGTAGGGCAGTACCGCCTGGGTCTGGGCGCCGAAGAAGTCGGTGTACCAGACCGTGAGCAGTCCCATCAGGGCCGGGATGTTCTCGGGTAGCGGTGCGGTCCGGAAATGCAGGTCGACCGAGTGGAATCCGGCCAGCATCCGCGAGAAGCCGTCCGGGCCGATCGCGATCATCGTGGAGAGGCCGATGGCGGAGTCCATCGAGTAGCGTCCTCCCACCCAGTCCCAGAAGCCGAACATGTTGGCGGTGTCGATGCCGAATTCGGACACCTTCTCGGCGTTGGTCGACAGCGCGACGAAGTGCTTGGCCACCGCGCTCTCATCCGCGCCCAGCCCGGCCAGCAGCCAATCCCGGGCCGTGCGTGCGTTGGTCATCGTCTCCAAGGTGGTGAAGGTCTTCGATGCGACGATGAACAGCGTCTCGGCCGGGTCGAGGTCAAGGGTCTTCTCGACGAAATCGGTGCCGTCGATGTTTGAGACGAACCGGAACGTCAGACTCCGCTGGCTGTAGTGCTTGAGCGCTTCGTACGCCATCACCGGACCCAGATCCGAGCCACCGATACCGATGTTGACGACGTTGCGGATCCGCTGGCCGGTGTGGCCGGTCCACTCACCGGAGCGGACCCGGTCGGCGAAGTCGCTCATCTTGGCCAGCACGGCCTGTACGTCCGGAACGACATCGTGCCCGTCGAACGTGATGTGCTCGTCGGCCGCCGCCCGCAATGCCACGTGCAAGACCGCCCGGTCCTCGGTGAGGTTGATGTGCTCGCCGGAGAACATGGCCGCGATCCGCTCGGGCAGGCCGGACTGTTCAGCCAGGGCGATCAGCAACTGGAGGGTCTCGTCCGTGATCCGGTGCTTGGAATAGTCGAAGTAGATGTCTTCGAACTGCAGGGCCAGGCGGGGGCCCCGGTCGGGTTCAGCGGCGAACAATTCGCGGAGATGGGTGGCCTTGATCGCCTCATAGTGAGCGGCGAGCTCGCGGTAGGCAGGGCGCTCGCGCAGCGGAACCGGAGTCGTGTCGGACATCGTGTCGGTCATGTCTCACTCGCTTCTCGTGCGGCCGGCAGATCGTTTCGTAACGTGCGCGAACTTACTCCCGCCGGTTCGCATCGAGGCACACTGGATCAATGGTCGGATTGAGTCAGCTGCCCGTCGTCCGGGACGTCCGCGCGAAGATCGCGGCGGATCTCTTTGCCAAGGTCGCCGGCGAGGAAGGTCCCGAACGGGCCGAACGAGTGCACTTCACCGAAGGACCGCGCTGGTTCGGCGATGACCGGCCGATCCGCCAGGTGCACGCCGACGCCTCGATGTTCGTCGGTGGATTGCGGGCTCTGTTGCTGCAGTCACTGCATCCCTTGGCCATGGCGGGTGTGGCGGGGCACTCGGGGTACCGGGGCGACCCCTGGGGTCGGTTGGCCCGCACCAGCCATTTCCTGGCCGTGACCACCTTCGGCGCGGCCGATGATGCCGAGGCGATGATCGCCAAGATCCGCGCCATCCACGAGAAGGTCAGGGGCAATGCCCCGGACGGACGGCCCTACGCGGCCAGCGACCCGCACTTGCTCAAGTGGGTGCACCTGGCCGAGGTCGACAGCTTCCTGCTGGCTCACCAGCGCTACGGTGCCCAGCCGCTGGACGAGGCCGGACGTGACGGTTATGTCAGCGACACCGCGCGGGTTGCCGAGGCCCTCGGGGTCATCGACGCCCCGCGGAGCTACGCCGAGATGCGTGCACAGCTCGAGTCATACCGTCCGGAGCTGGTGGGCAGCCACGAGGCCCGAGCCGCCGCCCGGTTCATGCTGTTCCAGCCGCCGCTGCCGCTAGCGATGCGGGCGCCGTACGGAGCCCTGGCGGCCACGGCGGTCGGCTTGCTGCCCCGCTGGGCGCGCTGGCCGCTACGGCTGCCGTACCTACCCGTGACCGAGGCCACGGTGGTTCGACTGGCCGGCAACACGATCGTCGGCGGCATCCGGTGGGCCATGGTTCCGCCGGCTCAACGGGCCGCCGAGCTACGGGCGAACCGGGCGTCCTGAAGGCCGCCGGTTGGCAATCCCTACTTGCCCTGCTGTTTGGCCACCTCGGCGCAGGCCTTCTTGATGTTGGCGTCGCTCGGCTGGACATGGATCCCGAAGAACGTCACATCGCATTTTTTAGCCGTCTGGTCGATCGCGTCGAGCACCTTCTGCCGCTGGTTGTACAACGCGAATCCAAGTATCACGACGAGCACGACGGTGATGATCTTGGTGACGACCTTGGTCACGAAATACGCGATGGCGAGCCCGATCAGCACGATGACGATGATCGCGCCGAGTCCGAGCGACTTGACCTGGCTAGTGTCGAGGGCGACGACGTGGCTGGATGCCCAAGAGGCGCTCATGGGCTGAGGCTAGCCCAGCTACCTACTAACCTAGAGTTTCGGCTCGACCAACGCTAGGAGACAGTCAGCATGAGTACTCCCGATCGGGCGCTCCAGGCACCGCCGAGGCTCGACAAGGACACCCTGCGCATTGTCGCCCTCGGTGGCATCAGCGAAGTCGGACGCAACATGACCATGTTCGAGACCCGGTTCCGGACCGAGAACGGTTCGCGCCAGAAGCCCCGGCTACTGGTCGTCGACTGTGGCATGTTGCTCGGCAAGACCAACGCGCCGGGCGTCGACCTCGGACTGCCGGACTGGTCGGCCTACTCCGACCGCCTGGACGACATCGACGCCATCGTGCTCACCCACGGTCACGAAGACCATATCGGCGCGCTGCCGTACCTGCTGAAGTCCCGGCCGAATATCCCGCTCATCGCCTCCCGGCTGACCAGCGCCCTGATCGT
>JAVEET010000255.1 GCA_030840295.1 Pseudonocardiales bacterium | reverse complement strand
ACGGCATGCAGTGGCTGTCGGCGTTGCTACCGGCCCCCGACGCCCAGGCCTGCCTGGCCGGTATCGACCGCTACGCCCGCACCCCACCCCCCACCAACACCGACACCGACAGCGGCAGCGGCAGCGGCAGCGGCAGCGGCAGCGGGGCTGATGGGGGCGTCGGCCGGTCGACGTTGGCCCAACGCCGCGCGGACGTGTTCCTCGCCGCCCTGCTCACCGGCCTCACCCCCGACACCCACGACACCGCCAGTGACACCGCTCAGGACGCTCACACCGCTCAGGACGCTCACACCGCTCACGCCGCTCACGCCGCTCACGCCGGTCACGCCGCTCACACCGCTCACGCCGCTCACCCCGACCCCGACACTCACGTCAGTCAGGGTGCCCGAGCCGGTCACCGCGAGCCCGATCACCGCGACGCCGATCGGGCCGGTCGGGCCGGTGGCGGCGGCCCGGTGCGTCCACCGCGGCGCCCGCAGATCCAGGTCATCGTCTCCGCCTCGACCCTGCTCCACCAAGACGAGGAACCCGGCTGGCTGGAACACTACGGCCCCATCCACGCCGACCTCGCCCGCGAGCTGGCCCACGACCCCACCGGCAACTGGCGCCGACTCCTCACCGATCCCACCACCGGCCACCTCCTGGACTACGGCCGCCGCACCTACACCCCACCCCGCCACCTCCACGACTACATCACCGCCCGCGACGGCACCTGCACCTTCCCCACCTGCACCATCAGCGCCCACCACGCCGACCTCGACCACATCGTGACCTACCCCCACGGCCCGACCAGCCACCACAACCTCACCGCCGCCCACCGCCGCCACCACAACGCCAAAACCCACGGCGGCTGGAGCATCCACCTCAACCCCGACACCGGCCACATCACCTGGACCAGCCCCCACGGCCGCCGCTACCACCACCAACCACCCGAACGCTGGCACACCCCACACCCACAACCACCCACCCCCGAACCGGCCAGCGGCCAACCGACCGCACCGGAGCCACCCAGCAGCGACCTGCCCAACAGCGACCTGCCCAGCAGCGACCTGCCCAGCAGCGACGCGGCCGGACACGACCCCACCGGCAGCAAACCGACCCCCAGCGAACCCACCCGCGAACCCAACAGCGAACCCACCACCGTTACGGCCGCGCCCGAATCACCCGACGACGACTGCCCCTTCTAGGGACGCTGCGGTTGAGGGGCACCGACGAGTCGGTCACAGGCCGATGAGCGCAGTTACCTCGCTCGACAACGCGGCCATGCATTTTGAGGGCACCTCCGGCGCGCCTTCCGGGATGACCAGTTCCAGATAGGCCTTGCACTTCGGTTCGGTCCCGGACGGCCTGACCACGACTCGGCCCTGCTCGAAGCGCAGGATCAGCACATCGTTGTCCGGAGCGAGATCGATCACGGTGACCGGCCTACCGAGCAGGGTTGCCGGCGGTCGGGTTCGCACCCGCGCCATCGCATCGCTGATCAACGAAAGATCCGACAACCTCCAGGAGAGCTGGCTGGTCACGTACAGCCCATACTCGGCTGCCAATTCCATCAGCCGCTGCGGTAGAGACGATCCAGCCGCCTTGAGCGAGGCCGCCATCTCGGCGATCAACAATGCGGCCGACACTCCGTCCTTGTCACGGACCAGCGACGGGGCAACGGCATAGCCGAGGGCTTCCTCATACCCGTAAACGAGGTCCGGTGCTGCTCGGGATATCCACTTGAAACCGGTCAACGTCTCGGCAAAGCCCAGCCCGTGTTTGGCCGCCATTGCCGACAACATGGTGGACGAGACGATGGTCGTGGCATACGTCCCGCGCTTGCCCTGCTGGATCAGCCAATCCGCGAGCAATACCCCCACCTCGTCGCCGCGCAGCATCCGCCATTCCCGGCCGAACCTGGCCCCGACGGCACAGCGGTCGGCGTCGGGATCGTTGGCGATGATCAGATCCGCTGACGACCGCTCGGCGAGGGCCAAGGCCAGGTCCATGGCACCGGGCTCCTCTGGGTTGGGGAATGCGACGGTGGGAAACTCCGGATCGGGCTCGGCCTGCTCGGCCACTTCGATCGGCTTCGCGAAACCCGCGGCGGTGAAGACGGCCCGCACCACGGAAGTACCGACCCCGTGCATTGCGGTGTGTACCAGGCGCAAGTCGCGCGGCGAATCCCGTTGCGCCAGAGCTGAAACGGCCTCGACGTAGTCGTCGACGATGGATTCATCCAATACCGAAAAAGTCGTCGCGAGGGCAATGGAACGCACCGAGCCAACCGCGCGGATCTGAGTCTCGATCTCAGAGTCCGTCGGCGGCGCGATCTGGGCGCCATCGGACGAATAGACCTTGTAACCGTTGTCCTGCGGGGGATTGTGCGATGCGGTCACCATGACGCCGGCGGCTGCGCCCAAGTGTTGCACCGCAAACGCCAGTACGGGCGTCGGCAACAGTCGGGGCAGCAGCCGGGCGTCGAAGCCGGCGGCCGCGAAGATCTGAGCAGAGTCCTCGGCGAAGGACCTGGAGCGGTGCCGCCCGTCGTAACCGATGACCACGATGCCACCTGCCTGGCCGCTTTGGTTCAGGTACCCGGCCAGCCCGCTGGCCGCCCGGCGCACCACGGCCGTGTTCATACCGTTCGGGCCGGCCCGCAACGGCCCACGCAGACCGGCTGTTCCGAAGGTAAGGGTGCCGGCGAACCGATTCGCCAGCTCAGCCAGCGCGGCGTCGTCGCCGCCGTTGGCGTTGTCCAGCAACGCTTGCAGCTCCGAAGCATCGCCGTCCTCGACCTCATCGAAGATCCACGCCCGGACCCGGCCGCGTAGATCGGCCAGTTCGGGCAGCTCATCGGCCTCGCTCATGTCCGGTCGCCTTCGCTGCCCCGCACCACCTCGTCGATGTCGTACGACGCTCCGGTGTACTCACCACCGACCACCGCGTCGATGTCCCGGCGGTCCTCGACGTCCAAGTCCGGGCGGGTGATTGCCGCATCATCAAGGGGGCGGTATCCGACCTCGGCGCCGGCGGCGAGGGACCACCAGCGGTATCTGTTCGCCGACACCCCCCAGATCAGGGCGTACGTCAGCTCAGAGCTGCCTAGGCAGGCCTGGATGAGGCGCGCGCAGTCGTCCGGCGAGAGCCAGGTGGCCAGTGATCGGCCATCGCGGGGGTGCTCCGAGCAGGAGCCGATTCGCAGGCACGCGACCTGCATGCCGTAACGGTCGGCGTAGTAGCGCCCCAGCGCCTCGCCGAAGACCTTGCTCACGCCGTACAGCGTGTCCGGACGCGGGGGAGTGGCGGCATCCAGCTCCTCGCTGCTGTGGGGTGTGAAGCCGACCGCATGATTGGAGGACGCGAACACCACTCTGCGGATCCCGGCCCGCCGGGCGCCTTCGAACACCGCGAGGGCGCCATCGATGTTCGCCTCACGGATCACCGACCAGGGTGCCTCGGTCGGCTGCCCGGCCAGGTGCACGACCGCCTGAATGTCGACGAGCGCGCTGTCCAATGCGGCCGGGTCGTTGACGTCCTGTCCGTTGGCTCGGTCGAATTCGCGGACCTCGAACCCGAGAGCGGGTAGGCGGGCGCTCAGCATCCGCCCGACTTGACCGGACGATCCGGTGAGCAGGATCTTCACAGCCGGGCGAGCAGTTCGCCGAGCAAACCGCCTGCGCGGGTGGCTGCCGCCTTGCCTGCCGCAAGCACCTCTTGATGATCGAGGGGTTCGCCGGTGATTCCGGCGGCCAGATTGGTGACGAGCGAGATGCCGAGCACCTCGGATCCCTCCGCGTGGGCGGCAATCGCCTCCAATGCCGTCGACATGCCCACCAGATCAGCCCCCATCGTTCGGGCCATCCGAACCTCGGCCGGCGTTTCGTACTGCGGACCGGGGAACTGTGCGTACACACCTTCGGCCAACGAGGGATCGATCTCCTGCATGAGTGCCCGGAGGCGCTTGGAGTACAGGTCGGTGAGGTCGACGAACCGGGCGCCAAGGAGCGGCGTGGCCCACGTGAGGTTCAGGTGATCGGAGATGAGCACCGGGTCGCCCACCGCCATATCGTCGCGCAGCCCACCGCAGGCGTTGGTCAACACAGTGACAGCGCACCCGGCAGCCGCCGCCACGCGTACCCCGTGGGCCACCGCCTGGACATCGCGGGACTCGTAGTAGTGGGTTCGTCCGAGAAAGGCCAGCACGCGCTTGCCGTTCACGTGCAGCGACCTGATCAGGCCGGCGTGGCCCGCGACCGCCGGCGGCCGGAATCCGGGCAGGTCGGTGTTGTGGAACTCGATGCTTCCAGCGTCGTCAGCCGCCGACATCGCGTCTACCGCGGGTACCCAGCCCGACCCGAGGACGAGGGCAACATCGTGTTTGGGCACGCCCGTCTTCTCGGCGAGCATGGCCGCGGCCGTACGTGCGTCAGCCATCGGATCGGTGCTTGCAGCGGGTGCCCTCGTTGAACTCGTCACAGCGAGCGAGCCTAGCGGGACGCGATCGAGGCAGGCGAGAGATCGGCCACTCAGCTCTCCGGCCCAGGACGATCGGTCATACGATCGCCGCCATGAATGTGCCCGGACGAGAGGAACCCACGCTGTCCCTGGCGGCTGAGTTCCCGCCGGCCACCCGGGACGCATGGCGGGACATGGTCAGTGCAGTGCTTGCCAAGTCGGGAGCGGCGAAGCGGGACGGAGCTGCCGCGGACCTACCTCTGCAGGATCCCGAGCGCGCCCTGGCCAGCCGGACCTACGACGGATTCGACCTGGCACCGCTGTACACCAGCGACGATGTTCCGTCCGACCTCGACGCCGCGGGTCTGCCCGGGCAACCACCGTTCGTCCGAGGGGCATCGGCGCACGGCGCGGCAGCCAGCGGCTGGGACGTGCGACAGTGTCACCTCGACCCGGACCCGGTCCGGCTCAACCGGGCACTGCTGAGTGATCTCGAGAACGGCGCCAGCTCGGTGTGGCTGGTGCTCGGATCGCGTGGACTGGCTGTCACCGACCTGTCCGAAGCCCTGCAGGGCGTTTACCTTGACCTGGCTCCGATTGCCCTCGACGCGGGCGCCGAGACCACCGAGGCCGCGACGATGTTGCTGTCCATTGCCGCCCAGCGCGCAGTGGATCCGGCAGGGCTGCGCGGAACACTCGGGGCCGATCCGATCGGCCTGCTTGCGCGCACCGGCACCGAGGCCGACCTTGGGATGCTCGCGGCGCTGGTCAACCAGGTCGCCGCGTCGCCGGAACTTCGGGTGGCCGAGGTCGACGCTACCGTCTACCACGAGGCGGGCGGCAGTGACTCCGATGAGATCGCGATCGCCACGGCGGTCGGGGTGGCTTACCTGCGAGCTTTGACCGATGACGGCGTGGGCTTGGCCGAGGCCCTGCAGCGCATGGAATTCCGCTTCGCGGTAACGGCAAACCAGTTCTCGTCCATCGCGAAGCTGCGAGCGGCCCGGCGGCTGTGGTCCAGGGTCGCCGAGCTGTCCGGCGCGGCGACCCCTGGCGCACAACCGTCCGGTCAGGGTGCCGGGGCGCAGCGCCAACACGCGGTGACGTCCGCCGCCATGCTGACCAGGCGTGATCCGTGGGTGAACATGCTGCGCACCACCATCGGTTGTTTCGCCGCGGCGGTCGGTGGCGCCGAGACGATCACCGTGTTGCCGTTCGACTCCGCGATCGGCCTGTCCGACGACTTCGCCCGCCGCATAGCCCGCAACACTCAGTCGGTCCTGCACGACGAGGCGAGCCTGGCCCGGGTCATCGACCCGGCGGGGGGCTCGTACTACGCCGAAGCGCTGACCGATCAGCTGGCCCAGGTCGCTTGGGAGAAGTTCACGGCCATCGAACGGGCCGGCGGCGCGCTGGCCGCGCTGCGATCGGGCCATATCCCGCAGCTGCTGGAGAGCACCCGCAATCAGCGCGAGCAGGCAATCGCGCACCGGACGGACGTCATCACCGGTGTTTCGGAGTTCGCCTTCGTGGCCGAGCCACCGATGACCCGCCCGCCGCGACCCGCCCCGGTCGATGAGGGTGCCTTGTTGCCGGTGATCCGGTACGCGGCGGCCTATGAAGAGCTGCGGGATCGTAGCGATGCCGAGTTCGCGCGCACCGGCCGCCGGCCGACGGTGTTCCTGGCCGGTCTGGGACCACTGGTAGCCCATAGCGCCCGGCTGGGCTTCGCGGCGAATCTGCTGCAGGCCGGCGGGATCGAAGCGGTGATCGGCACGGCCGACGGTGCGAGCGGCCTGGATCCCGCTGCCCTGGTCGCGCAGTTCCGGGCCAGCGGTTCGACCGTGAGCTGGCTGTGCTCCTCGGACCGGGTGTATGCCGACCAGGCGGCGCCGGCGGCCCGGGCCTTGAAGGCGGCCGGCGCCAAGGCAGTGCTGCTCGTCGGAGAACCCGGCGACCGGGCCGGATCCGATGCAGAATCAGGTATCGACGGTCATGCGTTCGCAGGCTGTAACGCGCTGGACGTCCTGAGTTCCGTGCTCGCCGATCTGGAGGTGGCCTGATGGCCCTGCCCGACTTCGGCGCGGTCGAGCTCGGTCCACTCAGCCGGCCCACCGGCAGCGAACCGCCGGCACCCGACGCGCCACGTGGCGCTGTCACGGCATGGGAAACCCCCGAAGGAATCACGGTGCCGCCGCTCTACACCGCAGCCGACCTGGCCGGCGTGGACTTCGTTCGGGCCGGCGGAGGTGGCGGCACCGCACCGGGTGTGGACACTTACCCGGGGATAGCGCCGTACCTGCGCGGTCCGTACCCCACCATGTACGTCAACCAGCCGTGGACCATTCGCCAGTACGCCGGATTCTCCACTGCGACCGAGTCCAACGCGTTTTACCGGCGCAATCTCGCCATGGGCCAGAAGGGACTGTCTGTCGCGTTCGACCTGCCGACCCATCGCGGGTATGACAGTGACAATCCGCGGGTCGTCGGCGACGTCGGCATGGCTGGGGTCGCCATCGACTCGATCTATGACATGCGCCAGCTCTTCGACGGCATCCCGCTGGACAAGATGAGCGTGTCGATGACGATGAACGGCGCCGTATTGCCCGTACTGGCGCTGTATGTGGTCGCAGCCGAGGAACAGGGCGTCAAACCCGAACAGCTCACCGGCACCATCCAGAACGACATTCTCAAAGAGTTCATGGTCCGCAACACCTACATCTACCCGCCGGCCCAGTCGATGCGGATCATCAGCGACATCTTCTCGTTCACCAGCACCGAGATGCCCCGGTTCAACTCGATCTCCATCTCTGGCTACCACATCCAGGAAGCCGGGGCGACGGCCGATCTCGAGCTGGCGTACACGCTTGCCGACGGTGTCGAGTACATCCGGGCCGGTCTCGCAGCAGGCTTGGACATCGACGCATTCGCTCCCCGGTTGTCCTTCTTCTGGGCCATCGGCATGAACTTCTTCATGGAGGTCGCCAAGTTGCGCGCGGCCAGATTGCTCTGGTCCAAGCTGGTCAAACAGTTCGATCCGCAGAGCTCGAAGTCGCTGTCGCTGCGTACCCATTCGCAGACCTCAGGCTGGTCGTTGACGGCACAGGATGTCTTCAACAACGTGATCCGGACCTGTGTGGAAGCCATGGCCGCGACGCAGGGTCACACCCAGTCGCTGCACACCAATGCCCTCGACGAGGCGCTGGCGCTGCCGACCGATTTCTCGGCCCGGATCGCCCGCAATACCCAACTCGTCTTGCAGCAGGAATCCGGAACGACCAGGGTCATTGATCCGTGGGGCGGTTCGGCCTACGTCGAGAAGCTCACGTACGACCTGGCCCGCCGGGCCTGGGGTCACATCGTCGAGGTCGAGAAAGCCGGTGGCATGGCCCAGGCCATCGATCAGGGCCTACCCAAACTCCGCATCGAGGAGGCCGCGGCACGTACCCAGGCCCGGATCGATTCCGGCCGACAGCCGGTCATCGGCGTCAACAAGTACCGGCTCGACACCGAGGATGATCTCGATGTCCTCAAAATCGACAATGCCGGTGTGCGAAGCCAACAGGCCGAGAAACTTCGGCGGTTGAAGGAGGAACGCGATTCGGGCCAGGTCCGCTCCGCCCTCGATGCCCTGACCCGCGCGGCCGCCGGCCAGGGCAATCTGCTCGCCTTGGCCATCGACGCCGCCCGGGCCAAGGCCACCGTCGGCGAGATCAGCGACGCCCTGGAAAAGGTGTACGGGCGTCACTCGGCGATCGTCCGTACGATCTCGGGGGTGTATCGCGAAGAGGCCGGCGCTTCAGGCGTGATCGACGCCGCCCGCGCGGCCACCGACGAGTTCGCCGAATCCCACGGGCGGCGGCCGCGCATCCTGGTCGCGAAGATGGGTCAGGACGGCCACGACCGCGGGCAGAAGGTCATCGCCACCGCCTTCGCCGATCTCGGCTTCGACGTCGATGTCGGCCCGCTGTTCCAGACACCGGCCGAGGTCGCCCGCCAAGCCATCGAGGCGGACGTCCACCTGGTCGGCGTGAACTCGCTCGCGGCCGGACACCTGACGTTGGTCCCCGCGTTGCGGGATGAACTGGCCCGGCAGGGGCGCCCGGACATCCTCATCGTGGTCGGCGGGGTCATCCCGCCGCAGGATTTCGACGAGCTGCGCACTGCCGGAGCCGCCGCCATCTTCCCGCCGGGGACCGTGATCGCCGAGTCAGCCCTGCAACTGCTCAAGGTCCTGTCGGGGTGAATGACCCCCTCGTGCCCGGGGTGATCGCCGGTGATCGGGCCGCGATCGCCCGGGCCATAACCCTGGTCGAGTCGAGCCGGGCCGATCACCGGGAGCAGGCCCAACAGTTGTTGGCCGAGCTGCTGCCCCGAACCGGCAAAGCCCGGCGGATCGGGATCTCCGGCGTACCCGGCGTGGGCAAGTCCACCTTCATCGACGCGCTCGGCACCAACTTGATCCAGGACGGACATCGGGTCGCCGTGCTGGCCGTGGATCCGTCCTCGAGCAGGACCGGCGGCAGCATCCTGGGCGATCGGACCCGGATGACCCGATTGGCCGTTGCCGACCAGGCTTTCGTGCGACCCTCGCCCAGCGGCGGCACCCTCGGCGGCGTGGCCCGGGCGACCCGCGAAACCATGCTGGTCATGGAGGCCGCCGGATACGACGTCGTGCTGATCGAGACAGTCGGGGTCGGACAGTCGGAGTTCGTGGTCGCGGGCATGGTCGACAGCTTCCTGTTCCTCACGCTGGCCCGGACCGGCGATCAACTGCAGGGCATGAAACGCGGCATCCTGGAACTGGCCGACGTGATCGCGGTGAACAAGGCCGACGGTCCGCACACCGACGAGGCGCAACGTGCGGCGCGGGAGTTGTCCGGGGCCCTGCGACTGCTGCGGGGCGCCGAGCACGACTGGCAGCCGCCGGTCCTGACCTGTTCGGGGTTGGCCAACGAGGGCCTCGACCGGGTGTGGAAGCACCTGGAACGGCATCGAGATCATCTCAGCCGGAACGGCCGGTTCGCCTTGAAACGGCAGCACCAACTCGTCGACTGGACCCGGGCCATGGTGCGAGACCGGCTGCTCACGGTGCTCGAATCCCCGGCGGCGAGAACGGTGGTGGCCGAGCAGGAGGCGGCGGTGCTGGATGGCCGCGTCACCCCCGATCAAGCGGCTGCCAACATCGTCGAGGCTGTCCGAGGTCAGCGCTAAGGTCCCCGCATGGCGATCGCACGGTTCAAGGACCTCTGTATCGACGACACGGACTCCGACCGTGGCCAGAACTTCTGGTCGAAAGTTCTGGGGCTGGGGATTCACCGTGACAGCGGCAGGAGCGGCGACGAGGAGTACGGGTGGCTCGCGGGAACCACGCCACAGCAGCGGGTCTGGATCAACGAAGTGCCCGAGGCCAGGACGGTGAAGAACCGGGTCCATCTGGATGTCCTTGCCACCTCGCTGGCCGAACTCGAGGCTCTGGGCGCGCGGCACGTCGAGGACTTCGAACGGTGGACGGTCATGGCTGCCCCCGACGGGCAGGAGTTCTGTGCCTTCCTGCGCGACGTGGTGCCGCCGTACCGGCTCAAGGATCTGGTCGTCGACTCCCAGGATCCCGGGCCGATCGCGCAATGGTGGCATTCCGTGTTCGGCGGCGAGCTGGACCGTCACGACGTCCATCCGTGGTGGTGGGTCGCCGCGATCCCGGGCGCCCCCTTCGAGTCGATGGATTTCGTCGAGGTCCCGGAGCCCAAGGCCGCCAAGAACCGGGTCCATTGGGATGTCCAGGTGGACGGCGCGGCGGGCGTACAGGTCCTGCTCGGGGCCGGCGCAAGCTTGCTGAGAGCCAAAGGCGGTGACATTTCCTGGCACGTGATGGCGGATCCGGACGGCAACGAGTTCTGCGTGTTCGACGATTGATGTCGCGCGCAACCCCGGGTGCGACCTCGGGTCCGCGATCGGCCTGGCTACCCTGCTAGACGTGCAGTTCGCCCTCAGCCTGGCCGCCGACTGGCTCACGTCACGCGGCGGTGATCTGGTGCTCTGGCGGCGGGATCTGCACGCCCACCCCGAGGTGGCCTACGACGAGCACCGCACCACCGACGTGATCATCACCGCCCTTCAGGGATTCGGCCTCTCGCCCAAGCGTCTGTCGATGGGAACTGGGGTGGTCTGCGACCTGGGTCAGGGTCCGGACTTCGTGGCCCTGAGAGCCGATATCGACGCGTTGCCGCTGCCGGATGAGAAGAACGTGCCGTACGCCTCACAGAACCCCGGGGTCTGTCATGCCTGCGGCCATGACGCGCATACCGCGATCCTGCTCGGGGTCGCCGCCGTGCTCAGTGGCGCGGACGCGTTACCGGGCTCGGTCCGGCTGATCTTCCAGCCCGCCGAGGAGCGGATGCCGGGCGGCGCGTCGGCGGCCGTCGAGGACGGCGTCCTGGACGGGGTCCGGCAGATCTTCGCGCTGCATTGTGACCCGAAGCTCGACGCCGGTGAGGTCGGCCTGCGGCCCGGCGCGATCACGGCCGCCTTTCACCAGTTGGAGGTCCGGCTGACTGGATCGGGCGGTCACACCGCGCGACCGCAGCTGACCGCGGATCTGGTCTTCGCCCTCGGTGCGGTGATCACCCAGTTGCCCTTGCTGCTGTCGCGTCGGGTCGATCCTCGCTCGGCGCTCTCGCTGGTCTGGGGTGCGGTGGCCGCGGGTTCGGCCGCCAACGCTATCCCAAAGACCGGCGTGCTACGCGGCACCCTGCGGATGCTCGATGGTCAACTGTGGGACTCCCTCGAACCGATTGTCCGTGACCTGATCGAGCAGGTGGTGGCACCGACCGGCGCGGATGTCGAGATCACCTACGACCGCGGTGTCCCGGCCGTCACGAACGACGCGCACCTGGTCGCCGTGCAGACCCAGGCCGCGCTCGCCGCTTTGGGCTCACACGCGGTATCGGACACCGTGCAGTCCATGGGCGGTGAGGACTTCGCCTGGTACCTGCAGACGGTGCCCGGCTCGATGGCCCGGTTGGGCGTCCGGGTACCCGGCAGCCAGGGCGGTGACCTGCATCAATCCGGCTTCGACATCGACGAATCGGCCCTGGCAGTAGGCGTCCGGTTCACCGCGGCCATCCTCGACGAACTCTGGCGAGCTCCCTAATCTCCGATTGATCGGCAGGGTCGGTCGCGTAGTTCGGCGACGTAGTCGGTCGGGGCCCCGGCTGCCTCGGCTGCCTCGGCGATCAGGCCCAGGTACCGCGCCGAGGGCAGACCGCCCTCGTAACCGTTGAGCACGTACGTCCACGCGAGCACGTCTCCGTCGAGGGTCGAGACCCGCAGCCGGGAGGTCCGGTAGAGGCCGGTATCGGCGCTCTCCCACTTGTCCAGGGCAATCCGATCCGCGGGCGTGATGTCGTACAGGGCGACGAACACCGTGCTGGCCGTTTCCTCGACCAGGGTGGCCAATGAGCCCTCCCAGCCCAGATCCTCGCCGCCGAAGGTGATCCGCCAGTTCGGCAGCCAGCCGGTTCCGGCGAAGGGCGAGTGTGGGCACCGATTACGCATCTGCGCCGGGTCCATGTTCGAGCCGTAGGCAGCGTAGAGGGGCACGGACGGTGAGACTACCGACCCCCGCGGGGCCACCCGATGGACAGGTCGGCCCCGGCGGCCAGTCCGGTGCCCGTAACCGGGACAATGGTGGCGTGACCCGGATAGCGATCATCGGTGGTGGACCTGCTGGCTACGAGGCTGCGACCGTGGCCGCGGCCCTCGGCGCCGAGGTGACGCTGATCGAATCCGACGGCGCCGGCGGGGCCTGCGTCCTCTATGACTGCGTGCCCTCCAAGACGCTGATCGCCACGTCCGAACGGGTGACGGCCTTCCGCGATGCGCCGAAGCTCGGTGTGTGCTCGTCGTCGGTGAGCGATGTCGAGGTGAAGCTCGATGTGGTCAACGCCCGGGTCCGCCGCCTGGCCGAGAGCCAGTCCGCCGATATCCGTGACCGGCTGGTGCGAGACGGCGTGACGGTGCTGGCCGGTCGGGGACGCTTTGCCGAGACCCAGCAGGGCCGCAAGTATGCCGTCGAGGTGACCGACGCCGAGGACACCCTGCTGCAGACTGTCGATGCCGATGTGGTGTTGCTGTCGACCGGTGGCACGCCGCGGGTGCTGGCCGGGTCCGAACCCGATGGTGAGCGGATCCTGTCGTGGCGCGATGTCTATGACCTGACCGAGCTGCCCGAGCACCTGATCGTCATCGGATCGGGCGTCACCGGGGCCGAATTCGCTTCGGCGTACAGCGAGATGGGCGTCCCCGTCACCCTGATCTCCAGCCGGGAGAAGGTTTTGCCGGGCGAGGACCCGGAAGCCGCCGACGTCATCGAGAAGGTGTTCACCGAGCACGGCGGCACCCTGATGAAGCAGGCCCGGGCCGAGTCGGTCAAACGCGTTGCCGGCGACGGCCCGGTCGGCGACGGCCCGGTCGGTGGCGACTCGGTCGAGGTCCGGTTGGTGGACGGCCGGACGGTGAGCGGATCACACGTGTTGATGTGCGTCGGATCAGTGCCGAACACCACCGGGCTCGGACTCGAGCACGTCGGACTGGCTACGAACGCCCAGGGTTTCATCGAGGTCGACCGGGTGTCGCGCACCGGGGTGTCGGGCATCTATGCGGCCGGCGATTGCACGGGGGTGTTGCTGCTCGCCTCGGTCGCGGCGATGCAGGGCCGGATCGCGATGTGGCACTGCCTCGGCGAGGCCGTGCAACCATTGCGGCTGAAGACGGTGGCGGCCAATGTGTTCACCCACCCGGAGATCGCCACCGTCGGGATCGGGCATGCCGCGGTCACCTCGGGGACCGTTCCGGCGCGAACGGTGATGTTGCCGCTGGCGCGCAATGCCCGGGCGAAGATGCAGGGCCTCACCGATGGTTTCGTCAAGCTGTATTGTCGGCCGGCCACCGGTGTGGTGATGGGCGGATCGGTGGTGGCCCCGCAGGCCTCGGAGCTGATCCTGCAGATCACCACCGCCGTCCAGCTGGGGCTCACCGTGCAGGAACTGGCCGCTACCTTCGCGGTATACCCATCGCTGTCGGGGTCCATCACCGAGGCGGCGCGGCAGCTGACCCGGCACGACGACCTGGACTGATTCCCCGGGCATCACGCGATACCGATAGGAGAGGCGACGATGGAGATTTCACCTGAGCAGGTAGAGAAATCGCGACGGACGATCAAAGCGGCCGGAGTCTTCGCCGACAACGCAGAGATCATCGTGGCCCATGTCGATGCGCTCCCGGACGAACATGTCGTGGTGGCGGTGGTCACCAGCAGCTATGACTTCAACGGCGTTCATCACGTGTCTCGCCAGGAGTTGGTCGAGAGGGTCCCGGCGCTGGAGGGTCCGGACGGCTGGGCCATGGTGTTCTCCCAGGGTGCAGATGCCGAACACATCTCGGCTCGGACGGCCGAGATGATCGCATTGGCCGAGAAGCGGATCGCCATGCTCGAGAAGATCGCCGCCCGCAGGTCGGCCGAATCCGACGATTGATTCAGTCGGGATCGGGGCCGGACGGGGGTAGCAGTCCGTGCTGGCGGAGCCGGCGGTCGCGCAGTTCGTCGCCGTAGGCCAAGCCGACGAACAGCGGCCCGATGGTGACGAACAGGGCACAGTAGATCCTGATCTCCAACGGACCGGGCAAGAGCATCAGGCCGATGATCGGAATCACCGCGAACAGCATGATGCGGCCGGCCTCCCTGATCCGCCAGTCCGGGCCGGTCAGGTCGTGCAGCACCCACTCGTCATACCGATCCGGCAGGGTGCCGCCGACCGCGTAGCGAAACCACAGTCCTAGCGACGGCCGCTCTGCCATATCCCCAGTGTGCTCGGCCATCCCAGCTTGAGCTCGCGGGATCCGGGCAGGGTTCCGGAAACCCCTGTTCGTCACGTTAAGTGACTGATAAGTTCGGTCATATTACGCACGGTGACATGACGCATGGTGATCACGTCGGCACGGTTGCCCCGGGCGGCGGGCCAGGAGCGGTGATGCACGAGTCGAAGTTGGCCAAGAAGCTCGCCCGGCCGGAGGCCGCGGACCACACCGGACACCCGACCGGGCAGCGCGGCGATGCGAGCGGCCACAGCACCGCCGCGCCGAGGCGTCCTGCCTCAGGCGTGCAACGCAAGCTCAAGGTCGGCGCATCCGACGACCCGTCCGAGCGTGCTGCTGACCGGGTAGCGCAAGAGGTGGTCGCCCGCTTGCGGCAGGCTCCGTCCGAAGCGCCCGAGTCGCAGCCGATCGGACCCTCGGACGCCTCACCGCGAGCCGCATCGGTCGGTGCCCGGGACGACGGTGGTCCCGCGACCGAACGGGTCGAGAAGCTGGTGGCCCGAGCCGTGACGACGGGTCGTCCGCTGCCGGACCAGGTCCGCTCGGCCTTCGAGAGTGCGATGGACGCCGACCTGAGCGGCGTCCGGGTTCATACCGGTGCCGAGGCGGCCGCGGCCAACCGGACGATCAGCGCTAAAGCGTTCACGGTCTCCTCGGACATCTTCTTCTCCGCTGGCCTACCGGATACCGCTCATGCTGATGGCCAGGCGCTCATGGCGCACGAACTCGCGCACACCTTGCAGCAGCGGTCCGACGTCGTTGGACGGGTTCTGGAGCTGGCCGATCCCGACGGTGGCCCCGTCATCAACGTCGCCCGGATCAACGATCCGTCGACCACCCTCGAGCAGCTCAACCGTTGGAAGGGCCTGCTGGGTTGGGAGGACACCGAGCTGGAATCGGCGATCGTCGACCGGATCGCGGCGATCGAGGCCGCGACGAAGGCGTCCTCCGACAAGGCCGCGGTGGACAAGGCAGCAGCGGCGAAGGAAGACGCGGACAACGCGGCAGCTGCTGAGAAGGTCCGGATCCGGCAGGAGGTCGAGACGGCGATCGGGCACCCGCTGGCCAACTACGACGAGACCGTTGACCGGTCGCTGCGGGCCACGTTCAAGGACACCTCATTCCCAGCGCCGTTGCTGGCGGGGCATTTTTTCCAGGCGGCCGCAGCGACCGAGTCTGCGCGCTCCGTTCAGGAGGTGCTCGCCGCGCTGCTCACGAACGAGGTCGCCTTGGAGGCCTTCATCTACGCCAACGGCGGCCTCAACGCACCGGCTCCGATAGCGACGACGGTCGCCGACTCCAACAAGGTGGCAACCGCGTGGACCGCCCTGGGTGAGCGCGACACCGCGCTGGCATCGCTGAATCTGATCTGCTCCCAGATCAAAGCCGGTCGCATCCACCCGATCCGGGACCAGTACCGCAAGGCGACCCTGACATCGACCTCCGGACTCATCTACAACTTCGGTCGGCTCGAGGGCAAGCGGGCCCAGGCCGAGGCCGAGGTGCATCTGCACCTGGGAAAGAAGGGCGACCTCAACAACTCCGGCTTCAAGAATCGCAGCAAGGGAACTGACTCCGACCGCGCCAAGCTCACACTGAAGACCTATCAGGACGTGCGGGCGGCCATTCTTGCCAGAGGCCTCTGGCAAGACTGACCACTCTGCGCAGTCCTTGGTCTCACATCAGTCTTTGATCTCGCACAGGACCGAGCCGGACGTCACGACCGCGCCGGGCTCGGCCCTCAGGCCGCTGATCGTCCCGGCCTTGTGGGCGTTGATCGGCTGTTCCATCTTCATAGCCTCGAGCACCACGACCAGGTCACCCGCCGCCACCTGATCGCCGTCGGCGACCGCGACCTTGACGATCGTGCCCTGCATGGGGGCGGTGAGTGCATCACCGGACGCGCCCGCGCCAGCCTTCTTGCCGGCCGAGCGCTTCGGCGCCACCTTCTTCGCACCGCCGCTGCCGCCAAAGCCGGCGCCACCACCGGCACCGCCGAAGCCGGCCGGCAAGGAGACCTCCAGGCGCTTGCCGTCAACCTCGACCACCACCGTCTCGCGCTCGGCCGGGACGCTCTGGTCGGCAACCGCGGCGGTGAAGGGCGGAATCTGATTGTCGAACTCGGTTTCGATCCAGCGGGTGAACACCGTGAACGGCGCCCCCCCGGACGGCGCGAATGCCAGGTCGGATACCACTGCGCGGTGGAACGGCAGGGCGGTCGCCATTCCGTCGACCTGGTACTCCGCCAGGGCGCGCCGCGAGCGAGCCAGTGCCTCGTCCCGGGACTCGCCCCACACGATGAGCTTCGCCAGCAGGGAGTCGAACGCGCCGCCGATCACCGAGTTCGCCTCGATTCCGGAGTCCACCCGCACACCAGGACCAGCAGGCTCCCGGTAGGTCGTCACGACGCCCGGGGCGGGCAGGAAGTTCCGGCCGGCGTCCTCGCCGTTGATCCGGAACTCGAAGGCATGCCCGCGCGGGGTCGGGTCCTCGGTATAGCGCAGCACCTCGCCGTCAGCGATCCGGAACTGCTCGCGTACCAGGTCCAGGCCCGAGGTCTCCTCGGTGACCGGATGCTCGACCTGCAGGCGGGTGTTGACCTCGAGGAAGCTGATCACGCCGTCGCTACCCACCAGGTATTCCACGGTGCCGGCGCCGTGGTAGCCCGCCTCGCGGCAGATTGCCTTCGCAGAGGCATGGATCCGCTCCCGCTGGTCGTCGGTCAGAAACGGGGCCGGTGCCTCCTCGACCAGTTTCTGGTTGCGGCGCTGCAGGGAACAGTCCCGGGTGCCGACGACGATGACGTTGCCGTGCTGGTCGGCCAGCACCTGCGCCTCGACGTGCCGGGAGCGGTCGAGGTAACGCTCGACGAAGCACTCGCCACGCCCGAACGCCGAGGTCGCCTCGCGCACCGCGCTCTCGTAGAGGTCGGCGACCTCCTTTATCTCGCGCGCGATCTTCATGCCGCGCCCGCCGCCGCCGTAGACGGCCTTGATGGCGATCGGCAGGCCGTTCTCCTCGGCGAACGCGACGACCTCGTCGGCGCCCTTGACCGGGTCCTTGGTGCCCGCGACGAGCGGGGCGCCGGCCCGCTCGGCGATGTGCCGGGCGACGGCCTTGTCGCCGAGGTCGCGGATCGAGTCCGGCGACGGCCCGATCCAGGTCAGCCCGGCGTCGATGACGGCCTGCGCGAAGTCCGAGTTCTCGGACAGGAAGCCGTAGCCGGGGTGCACGGCGTCGGCGCCGGACTTGCGGCACGCGTCGATGATCTTGTCGATGACGAGGTAGGAATCACCGGGTGTCGTGCCGCCCAGCGCGAACGCCTCGTCGGCGACCCGGACGTGCAGGGCGTCGCGGTCGGGGTCGGCGTACACCGCGACCGAGGCGTACCCCGCGTCACGGCAGGCCCGGATGACCCGGACCGCGATCTCGCCCCGGTTCGCGATCAGAACCTTCTGCACAGTCCGGCCTCCAGGAGAAATCGGCCCGCGCGTGGCCTGTCCGGGTCCGGGATGTCGGGCGCCGGCGACCGCTGCGTAGCGGGCGTTCGCTGTCCCGGCGGACATTACCGGGCGGTACACCGGCCGCCCACACGATGTGGCCCGCGCGATGGTGGCGGTCCGCTCAGGCGAGTTCGGCGAGGCGGTCCCGGCAGCGCCCGGCGACGTCGGTGACCTCGTCCAGCGTGCGGTCGAGGTCGGCGCGGCGGCGGGTGAGGTCGTCGGCGATCTCGTCCAGCCGGCTCAGCAAGGTGGTGAGCTGGCGGCGCTCG
>JAVEET010000184.1 GCA_030840295.1 Pseudonocardiales bacterium | reverse complement strand
CCGGCAGGTTCTGGGTGTCCGGATATCTCAGGACAAAGTGTCTCGAGAGGGATTTGAACCCCCGACATCCGCCGTGTAAAGGCGGCGCTCTGCCAGCTGAGCTATCGAGACGAACGCGGCCATGAACTTACCCGATGCCCGCCCGGTTGCCTCAACTATTCACCCGGGTGGCCGGACGCGGTCGGCGGCGCTACTTGTCACCGGACTCCGCGCGGGCGGAACTGGATACTTATCCGCGGTCCAACGGGCCGCGCGGTCTTGGGCACTGCGTGTTCCCAGGTGCGCTGACAGCTACCGCCCATCACAATCAGATCGCCGTGGCCGAGGTTGTGCCGCAAGGCCCGGCCGCCGCCCCGCGGCCGTAGCAGGAGGGCCCGCGGCGCACCGAGGGAGATGATCGCGACCATGGTGTCCTCGGTCCGGCTGCGGCCGATCGTGTCGCCGTGCCATGCCACGCTGTCGCGCCCGTCCCGGTAGAGGCACAGGCCGGCGGTCCGGAACGGCTCACCCAGCTCCGGCGCATAGTGCGCGTCGAGCAGTCTTTTCGCGTCATCGAGGGCGGGGTCCGGCAGAACGTCCTGTTCGTCGTAGAAACTGAGCAGTCGCGGCACGGACACCACTCGTTCGTACATCTGCCGCTGCTCGGCGTGCCAGGAGACCCGGTGCGCCAAGCGGTCGAACAGCTCGTCGGCACCGGACATCCAGCCCCGGCAGAGATCGATCCACGCACCGTCGCTCAGCCGACTGCGCCGGACCAGGTCCAGTGACTGCGGTTTGATCTCGGTGTCCACGTCCAGAAGCGAGAACTGCAACGCTGTCATGGCGACCATGGTAGCCGATCATTCAAACATACGTTCGAATGATTTTGCCAGGGGTCCCGGCCCATGCCAGCTGATCCACTCGCGTAACCCGCGCTATAGCGCCGAAAACGCGAGTGGATCACCTTCCTGAACCGTCGGAAACGGCGGTCAGTCCTCGGTGGACCGGCGGTGCGGCTCGTCCTGCTCGGTCTGGAGCGCGGCCTGAAGCCGCTGCTCCTCGGCACGGTTGCGGATCTGCGCCAAGAACGCCTCATCGTCGTCGGGGTTGCTCGCGGCGAACCTGCCCGGACGGTCGTATTCCGGGTACTTGGCTCCGGTGTTTCCCTTGTAGGGCATACCGTTGGTCATAGAGCCGGCCCAAGGGTGGCCGGCGACCAGCCACGCGATCGCGCCGAAGTCGAACAGCAGCAGAACGATCAGAATCCAGACCGGCTTGGGCAAGTTGCGGCATCGGCCGGCGTCGGTGGTGAGCACGTCAAAGATGCAGAACAGCCAGCTGGCGACTATGACCAGCCCGAGACCTCCGTCGAGCAACAGCATGGCCGAATACTGGCACAGTATGTACACATCTGAACAGAGATTTCACGGCTGCGTTCCGGTACGGATATGCCGCCGGTGCGGTAGCAGGCGCCGGGTAAGTTGCCGGACGTGCTCAGTCTTGCCGATGTCATTGCCGCAATGGATTCCTGGTTCCCTCCCGGCACCGCCGAACCCTGGGACGCGGTCGGACTGACCTGCGGTGACCGGAGCACGACGGTAGAGCGGATAGTGCTCGCCGTTGACTGTGTTCCGGCGACCGTGTCCGAGACCGTGGAGGTCGGCGCGCAGCTGCTGTTGACCCATCACCCGTTGCTGCTGACCGGCGTGCACAGCGTCGCTGTGGACGATGTAAAGGGCGCGATGGTGCACCGGATGATCTCCACCGGCATCGCTCATTTCGCAGCGCACACCAATGCCGACGTGGCCCGCTGCGGTGTGTCGGAGTCGCTGGCCCGGACGCTCGGCCTCACCGACCTGCTACCTCTGGCGGCCGCTCCGGCTCCCGCTCTGGACCAGTTGACGGTGTTCGTCCCGGCCGATCACCTGGGCGCGGTCATCGAGGCGCTGACCGAGGCGGGCGCCGGAAAGTTGGGGAACTACGATCAGTGCACTTTCACGGTCGAGGGCACCGGCACCTACCGCCCGGGCCCGGGCGCTGAACCGTTCGACGGCGAGCTCGGTGTCCTCACCCGCAAGGCGGAACAGCGATTGTCGATGGTGTTGCCCCGAGCCAGGCGCGCCCAGGTGCTCGCGGCTATGCGCGCAGCCCATCCGTACGAGGAGATCGCCTTCGAATTGACCGAGCAGCCGGCACTTGCCTCCGGTACCGGGACAGGACGGATCGGCCTGCTCGATCGAGCTATGTCGCTGGCCGACTTCACCGCTCACGCGGTGAGCTGTCTGCCCAGAACGGCTTGGGGAGTGCGGGCCGCGGGGGATCCGGACCGGACGGTGCGGCGGGTCGCCGTCTGCGGTGGCGCGGGCGACTCCTACATCGACCTGGCGCGGGCTGCCGGGGCCGATGTCTTCCTGACCTCCGATCTCAAGCACCACCGGACCCTGGAAGCGGTCACCGAGCGGGCGCAGCCGACCGGCCCCGCTCCGATGGCTCTGGTCGACGCCGCGCATTGGGCCACCGAGCGGCCATGGCTGGATACTGCCGCCGGCCTCCTGGCGGCAGAGTTCGGCTCGGCCGTGGATCTGACCGTCTCCGATACGGTGACCGACCCGTGGTCGCTGCACGTCCACTAGGTCCGCCCACTGGTTCGCTGCTCCGCGGTATTCGGAAAGCCTCGGGCACTAGTGTGTAATCAGCGAGGCACCGAAGCGGCAACCCGGTCGCAGCGCAGCGGGGCGGTCAGTCGGCGGCCGTTTCGGACCAGGTGCCACCAATCCACAGGAAGTCAACTCCACACGTGATCGCAGACCCCTTCGTCCAGTTGCGCCTGCTCGACCTGCAGGCGGTCGACACGGCCCTGGCCCAATCGAGTCATCGCCGGCGGACCCTGCCCGAACTGACCACCATCGCCGACTGCGACAAGCGGGCCGCCGAACTGCGCGTGGAACTCGTCGATGCCGAGACCGCGCTCGCCGATCTCGACGCCGCCCAGCGCCGGCTCGAGGCCGATGTCGAAACCGTCCGGCAACGGGCCGAGAAGGATCAGAGCCGGATGTCGGCCAGCGGCGTGCCCGCCAAGGAGATCACCGGACTGCAGCACGAGGTCGCCTCGTTGGCCCGCCGACAGAGCGTGCTCGAGGATGAGCTGCTCGAACTCATGGAGAGTCGCGAGAACGCCGACGCGGAGGTGCTCGCGTTGACAGTCCGGCTCGGTGAGATCGGAGCGGAACGAGCCGCGGCTGAGAGCTCCCGGGACGAGATCTTCGCCGAGCTCGCCGACGTCGAGGCCGCACACCACGCCGAGCGGATCGCGCTGGCCGAGTCGATGCCGTCGGATCTGCTGGCGCTCTACGACAAGGTCCGCGAGGCCAGTGGCGGCGTCGGTGCGGCAATGCTGCGCCAGCGGCGCTGCGAAGGCTGCCGGCTCGATCTCGCCGGTAACGAGCTTTCGGCCGTACGGACGGCGAAACCCGAACAGGTCCTCAGATGCGAGAACTGCCGCCGCATCCTGATCCGGACGCACGAATCGGGCCTGTGATCCGATCTTGAGCGAGGACCTGAAGGTCATCGTCGAGGCCGACGGTGGCTCACGAGGCAATCCGGGCCCGGCCGGCTACGGCGCAGTGGTCTTCGACGCTACGACGGGCGAGGTGCTGGCCGAACGTAAGCAGGCAATCGGTATCGACACCAACAACGTTGCCGAGTACCAAGGGCTGATTGCCGGTCTGACCGCGGCGCGCGAGCTCGGCGCCCGCGCCGTAGCCGTCCGGATGGATTCGAAGCTCGTCGTGGAACAGATGAGTGGGCGCTGGCAGGTCAAGCACCCGTCGATGCGGCCGCTGGCCCGTCAGGCCGCAGAGTTGAGGAGGGACTTCGCCGAGATCACCTTCACCTGGATTCCGCGCGAACAGAACAAGTACGCCGACCGGCTGGCCAACGAAGCCATGGACGCCGCGGCCGGCAAACCGTTGAAGTCCGCCGGAACCGGGGCCACGTTGGTCGCGCCGGTGTCGATGCCGATCCAGGAAACGCTGGATGGCCCCACACCGCAGACGGCGTGGCTGCCGCCGAACAGCACACCGACACGGCTGATCCTGCTCCGGCATGGCGTTACGGAGTACACCCTCGCGAAGCGATTCGCCGGTCGCTCCGATCTGGACCTGCTCGACGAGGGCCGGACTCAGGCCGAACAGGCGGCCGAGCGGATCGCTCGCCTCGGGCCGGTGAACGCTGTGGTGTCCTCCCCGCTGCGCCGGACCAGGCAGACCGCTCAGGTGGTGGCTGACCGGCTCGGCGTGGATGCAGGCATCGACTTCGACATCGAGATCGAGGACGGCTTCGCCGAGACGGATTTCGGTGATTGGGACGGCCACACCTACCCCGAGGTGGAAGCGCGCTGGCCTGGTCAGCTGGCCAAGTGGCTCAACGATCCGGCTGTAGCTCCGCCCGGCGGCGAGTCGTTCGAGGCGGTGACGCGGCGCGTCCGGCGGGCCCGCGACCGGGTGCTCGCGGCCCACACCGATGAGACCGTCCTCGTGGTGACGCACGTATCACCCATCAAGATCCTGGTCCGGCTCGCCTTGGATGCCCCGCCATCGGCCCTGCATCGGATGTACCTGGCGCCCGCCTCCATCAGTGTCGTGGACTACTACCCGGACGGCCCGGTCACCCTGCGGTCCTTCAACGACTCGGCGCAACTCTGAACCGGAGCATCGAGGCAGGCCTTGCTGCCAGTGCGGTCAGCGCAGCCCGAGCGGGCCGGCCGTGAGCCACAATGCGCAGGTGACTGCGGCCACGATGACGGGGGTCGACACCAGACCAAGGGCGTGGAACTCACGCGCCCGCGGCTTGTCCGCGGCGGGCAGATTCCGTCGCCACAGCAAGGTGGCCAGCGAGCCGGGGTAGGTTGCGTTAGGCCCGAGATTGACACCGACCAGCACAGCGAGGACCGCGAGCGGCGATCCGGTAACCAGTGGCAACAGGGCCAGGGTCGTCGGAAGGTTGTTCGCGAGGTTGGCCATTACCGCGGCCAGGAAAGCAAGTCCCAGCAACGCCGACAGCGAACTGCCGGACGGGATGATGTTTCGCAGCGCGGTCTCGATGCCGTGGTCCAGCACCCCGGCGATTAACACGCCGAGGGATAAGACGAAGGCACAGAAGCCGAGACTGGATGCACGCAGCAGCGTCACGGGGCTGGCCGCGCGGCGCCGTAGCTGCGGTACCGCCAGGGCCACACAGCCGGCCAGCGCGGCCCAGGCGGGTGCGATGCCCACAGCGGTGGTGATGACAAAGCCGGTCACGGTGAGCGCGAGCACGATCAGTGGGTAGACCGGCGCCGGATCGATCGGTGGGTGACGATCAGCCGATGCCTTCAGATCCTGGCGGAACGCCGTTCGTAACGAAGCCCAATCCAACAAGCAGGCCAACGTCCACGGCAGCGCCATGGCTGCGGCGAAACGGCCGAAGCTGAGACCGCTGGCGGAGAAAGCGAGCAAGTTCGTCAGATTGGACACCGGCAACAGCAAGGAGCCTGAGTTGGCCAGGTGTGCGCAGGCATAACTGTGTGGACGATTCGGCACGCCGAGAGCGGTTGTGGTGGCCAGTACCACCGGCGTCACGAGCACAACCGTCGCGTCCAGTGTGAGGGTGGCGGTGACTAACGCGGCGAAGATGACCACGAGGACCAGCAGCCGTCGCGGTACTCCATTGCTCACGTGGGCCGTGACGCTGCCCAGATAGGAGAACACCCGGTCCGTAGCGCAGAGGTGCCCGAAGGTCAGGATCGCCGCGAGGAAGGCCACGGTCGGCAGCAGCTCACGAACCGCATGCCCGGCCGTTGAGGTCGACGTAGCACCGGTGAGTAATGCGATCGCCGCACAGGGCAGCGCCACCGCGGCCTCACTCAGCCCGAAGGGTCGAGCCACCGCGGCCGCGAGGCAGACGAAGACGAGCGCCAGCCCGATCGCAAGCTGTAGGTGTTCACTCACGAGTCATCCGCCACGTCAGCGTGCCGCGGCAGTCCGTGCTCAGCGGGGTCACGGGACCCGAGGCTAGTCATTCATGCTCGGAGGCCGGACAGCGACTCGTCTGCTCACGCGAGCCGGTCGTTACCGGTAGGCTTCGGCATGCGGCGGACGAGCCGACCGGGCGACCGCGTCAATCATCGATTGCCGAGGAAAGTCCGGGCTCCACAGAGCAGGGTGGTTGTTAACGGCAACCCGGGGTGACCCGCGGGACAGTGCCACAGAAAACAAACCGCCCGCCCAGCCGGTTCGCCGGTCTGGCGGGTAAGGGTGAAACGGCGGTGTAAGAGACCACCAGCATCCCGGGTGACCGGGGTGGCTAGGTAAACCCCACCCGGAGCAAGGCCAAGAGGATCCGCGGCCAGCCGTGGATCTGCGCAGATGCCCGAGGGCTGCTCGCCCAAGTCTGCGGGTAGGCCGCTAGAGCCTGCCGGCAACGGCAGGCCGAGATGGATGGTCGCCCTCGGGGGCTTGCCCCCGAGACAGGACCCGGCTTAGAGGTCGACTCGTCCGTCGCCCTGCCGGGTCCAGGCGCCGCTTCGTCGCCGTGGGTTCGTGCGCGACGGCTTGCCCCTTCGCAAGCTCAATCCGAACCGGATGTCCTTTTCGCCTAGAGCGAATCTGCTTCGCCACGCCAACCGGGGACCCGCGGGTCGCCGACCCGACGGCCGTCGCTTCGAGCGTCTGTGGTTGCACTGTGGCTCCGGAGGGGTCACGATCTTGGGACCGGGCGGGAGCGAGGAGCGAGATGAGTACCACGGACCGCGAGGGAACCTACTGGTACTGCGAGACCCACGATGCCGTGGAGCCGTTTCACGGCTGCGGGAGTCGAAACCGGATTGGTCCCTTCCAGACGGAATCGGAGGCGGCGAACGCTTTGAAGACGATCGCCGATCGAGAACGCCGTTACGATGCCGAGGATTCGGCGTGGGAAGGCGAGAACTGAGGTGTTTGGCCGCCGACGTACCCAGATAATGCCTTCGGCATTCGGAGGCGACGCTACGGCGTGGCTCGTTGAACTCTGGCTGACAACATCGTCCACTGGCATCACCAGTGGACCCCTAGGAGGCACAGCATGACCTCACCGTCCCGCACATCTCGCAAGGCTCCGGCCACACGAGCACCAGCCAAGAAGGCCGCGGTCAAGAAGGTCGCAGTCAAGAAGGTCGCGCCGGCCAAGAAGGTCGCAGTCAAGAAGGCCGCAGCCAAGAAGGTCGCAGTCAAGAAGGTCGCGCCGGCCAAGAAGGCCCCAGCCAAGAAGGCCGCAGTCAAGAAGGTCGCGCCGGCCAAGAAGACCGCAGCCAAGAAGGCTCCTGCCAAGAAGGTCGCAGCCAAGAAGGCTCCTGCCAAGAAGACCACGGCACGCAAAGCACCGGCCAAGAAGGCTGCGCGCTAGCGGAGCATGGGACAACGACGGCTCGCCGGTACCCCGCTCGACTTCGCTGAGCTGCGTGGCGAATCAGGGGTGCCTGGCGAGTTCTCGTCCACGGCTCTTCGGCAAGCGGAACTGGCCGCCACCCGGACGCCGACGGCGGACCTCGTCCGAACAGATCTCGAGCTCATCACCGTGGATCCGGCCGGTAGCCGAGACCTCGATCAAGCGCTGCACATCGCACGGTCAGAGCAGGGCTACCTGATCAGTTATGCGATTGCCGACGTCGCGTTCTTCGTCGATCCCGGAAGCGCCCTTGACCTGGAGACGCGGACCCGAGGGGAGACGTTCTACTTTCCGGACGCCCGTGTTCCCCTACACCCGCCCATCCTGTCCGAGGGTGCCGCGAGCCTGCTTCCCGGTCAGTCCCGGCGAGTTGTCTTGTGGCAGATCTCCCTTGACACACAGGGAAATGCGACGTCGACTGACGTCCGACACGCGCTCGTCAGGAGCCGCCAGCAATGGGACTATCACCGATTGCAACAGGCGTGCGACGACGGCAACCCGCCGGCCGCGGCGGCTCTGCTGCCCGAAGTCGGTGCGCTGAGACGTGGCTTGGCCTTGGAGCGGCACGCGATTGGCTTGAACCTCGCCGAGCAGGAGGTCGTGCCGCATGCCGACGGCGGCTGGGATCTGGCCCTGCGGGCACCGTTGCCGATCGAGGAGGCCAACGCCGAGCTCTCGTTGCTGACCGGCATATGTGCGGCGAGGCTGATGCTGGACGGCGGGGTGGGCATCCTGCGAACACTGCCGCCGCCCGACGAGTCGGCGGTGCGGGTGCTGCGGCGCATTGCTCCAGCGCTGGGCGTCGACTGGCCGGAAGGCACACTGCCAGGCGATGTGTTGGCCCGCCTCGATCCGGGTAATTCCAGACATGCCGCGTTTGCCGAACACGCCTCGTCGCTGCTGCGGGGCGCGGGGTATCGCGTCTTCGCAGGGGCGCCACCCGTTGAGCAGCTACACGCTGGGATCGGCGCGCCGTATGCGCACGTGACTGCACCGCTTCGCCGACTTGTCGATCGGTTCGGCACCGAGGTATGTCTGGCTCTGCAGGCAGGTTCGGCTGTTCCGGACTGGGTGACATCGGCGTTACCGGAGTTGCCCTCGCGGATGGCGCGGGCTGATCGGCTCGCCCATGTCGTCGACCGCGCGGTGATCGATGCAACGGAGGCGTTCTTGCTTGCTGACCGGGTTGGCGAGAAATTCGAGGCAGTCGTCCTTGACGCCGACGACAAGGGCGCCACGATTGCCATCGAGCAACCCGCGGTGCGAACCAAGTGCGAGGGCTCTGGCTTGTCGCTCGGACAGCGGTTGAAAGTCACCCTGCTGTCGTGTGACGTGCGGACTCGGACGGTGCGCTTCTCCGCCGCCGGGTGATCAGTGGTAGCTGTGCTCGGCGCCGGGATAGATGCCGGACTGCACTTCGGAGGCAAAGGAGTGCACGGCCTCGGTGAGCACTGCGGTCAGGTCTGCGTACTGCTTGACGAACTTCGCGGGCTTGCCCGCGCCGCGTAGGCCGGCCATGTCCTGCCACACCAGGACCTGGGCGTCGCATTCCACGCCGGCACCGATTCCGATGGTGGGAATGCGCAGGTCGTGGGTTATCTCCTTGGCCAGATCGGCGGGGACGACTTCCATCACGATCGCGAACGCCCCGGCGGCCTGCAGAGCGCGGGCGTCCTCGACCAACTGGTGTCCGGCTTCGTCGCCGCGGCCCTGCACCCGGTATCCGGACATGGTGTTCACCGACTGCGGGGTCAGGCCGATGTGTGCCATGACCGGAATGCCGGCCGAAGTGAGCAACTCGACCTGAGGCCCCATCCGAGCGCCGCCCTCCAACTTGACTGCTTGCGCCCCGCCCTCCTTCAGAAACCGGACAGCGGTCGTGAGCGCCTGTTCGGGTGAACCCTGGTAGCTGCCGAACGGCAGATCAGCCACCACCAGGGCGCGCTGGGTGCCTCGGACCACGCCACGGACCAGGGGGAGTAGTTCGTCGACGGAGACGGGCACCGTGGTGTCGTAGCCGTAGACGACGTTGGCAGCCGAATCTCCGACGAGCAGCACGGGCACGCCGGCGTCGTCGAAGACCTTGGCGGTGGAGAAGTCGTAGGCGGTGAGCATCGGCCACCGTTCGCCGGTGGTCTTGGCGTTCTGCAGGTCGCGGATGGTTACTCGGCGGGTCGATGTGCCGCCGTAGAGCGATTCGCTCATGTCGGTTCCCTTTGTTTCCTCGAGGCCGGCCAGCCGGTCCCCGGGTCAATGGTGGACGACTCCATGGTGCCCTCCAGAAGCGCCTTTGACACCCCTGGGAAATACACTGAAACCGAGATGTACCTCACCATCAGCTCGAAGCCGACCCGAAAGCTGGGCTGAAGCCGGCGCGAAAGCTGGGCTGAAGCTGGGCCAGCCTTCGATCAGTGCTTGCCTGCCACGGGCGGTCCGACTTCACGCCAGCGGTTGGTAATCGGTAGCCGCCGGTCCTTTCCGAACGCCTTCAGGCTGATCTTCGGACCGGGCGGGTATTGCCTGCGCTTCCACTCCGCGGCATCGGTCAGCTGGGCCACTCGCATCA
>JAVEET010000175.1 GCA_030840295.1 Pseudonocardiales bacterium | reverse complement strand
ACATATTCGTCGCCCCACTGGCGCAGCGCCTGCATGACCGGAGACAGCGCTTTGCCCGCTTCCGTCAGGTGATACCCCGACCGAGGTGGGCTGTCCTGATACTGCCGGCGCTCCAGGACGCCCGCTTCGACCAGCACCTTCAAGCGGGCAGCCAGCCGGTCCCGCGGGGCCCCGGTGTTGCGCACGATCTCGGAGAATCGATGATTTCCGAACATCACCTCCCGGACGGCAAGCAGGGACCACCGGTCGCCGATCACGGCCAGCGCGCCGGCGACCGAACACGGTCGACCCTTGAGCTCATCGAAGCGGATCCGGCCGCCCTCACCTGTTTCGTTCACCCACCTAGGTTTGCACATCAAACCAACTACCGCTAGCGTCGCTGACATGTCAGTTCGGGAATCAAACCAACTCGCCCCCGCCAGGCTGGTCACGATCGTGATCGTCGCTGCCGTGTTCATGACCAATCTCGACCTGTGGATCGTCAACGTCGCGCTGCCCGACATCGGGGCGGGCTACGCCGGAGCGCACGGCCCCACTTCGCTGTCGAACCTGTCCTGGGTCCTCAACGGCTACGCGGTCGGCCTGGCGGCATTGCTCATCGTCGCCGGACGCCTCGGCGATCGGATCGGCCACCGGCCGGTGTTCCTCGCTGGCGTTGGCCTGTTCACCGTCGCCTCGGCCGCCTGTGCAATGGCTCCGAATCTCGGCTTTCTCGTCGGCGCGCGGGTGATCCAGGCCTTCGGAGCGGCAGCTCAGCTTCCGACCAGCCTGGCCTTGCTGCTGGCGACCGTTCCGGATGCCAAACGCGCTACCGCCGCGCGCGGATGGGCGGCGGTGGGTGGCCTGGCGGCGGCGAGCGGGCCGGTCCTGGGGGGAGTACTGGTGCAGGCGAGCTGGCGCTGGGTGTTCGTGGTCAACCTGCCGATCGGGGTGGCCTCGTTGCTGATCGGCTATCGCCTACTGCCCCGCCCAGCAGCTCGCGAGCGGCAGCCGTGGCCGGACCTGACCGGGGCCGGCCTGATCACCGTCACCGTGGCGGCCCTCACCGGAGCCCTCGTCCAGGCTCCTGAGTGGGGATGGACATCGGCCGCCACCGCGCTCCTGCTCGCGGTCGCGGTCGCCAGCGGCGTGATCTTCCTGTGGCGAAGCAATCGTCACGAGTTCCCGCTGATCGAGCTTTCCCTTTTCCGGGTAAGGGAGTTCAGTCTCGCCAATATCGCGGTGTTGCTCTTCAGCGCCGGCTTCGCCATCATGCTGCTGTCCAACGTGCTGTGGTGTCAGGAAGTCTGGCACTACTCACCATTGCGTACCGGCCTCGCGATGGTGCCGGGCCCGTTCCTGGTGCCGATCGTCACCATCCTCACCGTGCGCGCGATGCGCAGGTACGGCCCCGGACGGCTGGCCGCCGTCGGATCGATCCTGTTCGCCGCTGCCCTGCTCTGGCGGGTGGTTTTCGCCGCGATCCGCCCGGACTACGTCCGTGACCTGCTGCCGAGCATGCTGCTGGGTGGCATCGGCGTCGGCCTCGGTCTCGGCACCCTGATCGCGGCCGGGGTGACGGCACTGCCGCCGGATCGATCGGCCACCGGATCGGCGGTCGTCAACGCCGGACGGCAGGTTGCTTCCGCAGTGGGCGTAGCGCTGCTGGTCACCCTCCTCGGGAGCCGAGTCGATGCGACCAACCTGACCGGCTTCCGCACCGGCTGGCTGCTCGCGGCCGCCCTGGCCGTAGCTGCCAGTGGCCTCGCCCTGACCTTGCGGGCCACGCCGGTTTCCGGAGCCGCGCCCGACGCCGCGCCTGCCCCCGAAGGTGAGCGGGGCCGGGTGATCAACGCTTGAGAACGGTTGCACATCCTCGTCAACAACGCGGGGACCGCAGCCCTGCGTCAGGAACTCGCCAGCCGGTCCGTCCTCATCGGCCGGCCGGGCCGCACGGCGGTCAGTGAAATCACCCTGCGCTCGACCCGCCAGGCGAGTCGAACAGCGTCTTAGGATGGCCCTCATGCAGGGCAGCGAGCAACAACGTGCCGCCATCCTCACGGTGGACGACGATCCCAGCGTGTCGCGGGCAGTCGCGCGGGACCTCCGCCGGCAGTACGGCGGCACCCACCGGATCGTCCGGGCCGAATCGGGAGACCAAGCCCTCGAAGCGTTGCGTGAGATGAAGCTTCGTGGTGACCTGGTCGCGGTCATCCTGGCCGACTACCGGATGCCGAATATGAGCGGCATCGAGTTCCTCGAGCAGGCGATGGACCTCTATCCCAGCGCGCGCCGGGTACTGCTCACCGCCTACGCCGACACCAACGCCGCAATCGAGGCCATCAATGTGGTGGACCTCGATCACTACCTGCTCAAACCGTGGGACCCACCGGAGGAGAAGCTGTATCCGGTCCTCGACGGACTGCTGGAGGCCTGGTCACAGACCGATCACCGCCCGACTCCCGAGACCAAGGTGGTCGGCCATCGCTGGTCGGCCCGATCGTCGGAGGTCCGCGAGTTCCTGGCCCGCAATCAGGTCCCGTACCGCTTCTACCATTCCGACGAGCCCGAGGGTTCCCGGCTGCTTGCTGCGGCGAACACCGACGACCGGCAGCTACCGGTGGTCATCACCGAGAACGGCACACCGCTGATCGCACCGAGCGACTCCGAACTGGCCGCCCGGGTCGGCCTGCACACCGTCCCGGCGAAGGCGTTCTACGACCTGATCGTGATCGGCGGCGGCCCGGCCGGCCTGGGAGCCGCGGTCTACGGCGCGTCCGAGGGCCTGCGCACCGTCCTGGTGGAGCGAACCGCAACCGGTGGCCAGGCCGGCCAGAGCAGCCGGATCGAGAACTATCTTGGCTTTCCGGACGGGGTTTCGGGTTCCCAGTTGACCGAACGGGCCCGCCGCCAGGCGACCCGATTCGGGGCGGAGGTGATCACCACCCGGGATGTGGTCGGCCTGGACGTCAACGGCTCCGCCCGGACGGTTCGGTTCGCCGACGGCGACACGCTGGACGCGCACACCGTCATCCTGGCGACCGGGGTCTCCTATCGGCAGTTGAGCGCGGCCGGCCTGGACGACCTGAACGGACGCGGCGTGTACTACGGCTCCGCGCTCACCGAGGCAGTGAATTGCGCTGGGCAGGACATCTATATCGTCGGCGGCGCCAATTCGGCCGGCCAGGCCGCAGTGTTCCTGGCCCGGCATGCCAAATCGGTGACCCTGGTCGTACGGGCGTCCTCCCTCGAGTCGTCCATGTCGTACTACCTGATCCAGCAAATCGCCGGCATCGACAACATCAGGATCCAGACGTGCACCGAAATCATCGGTGCGCGCGGCGATGATCACCTCGAGGGCTTGACGCTGCGCAGCACCGCCACCGGGGAGACGGAAGAAGTTGCCACCCAGTGGTTGTTTGCCTTCATAGGAGCCGCCCCGCGCACTGATTGGCTGGACGGCGTGGTGGTGCGCGACGCCAACGGCTTCGTGGTGGCTGGCCCGGACCTCGCTGTCGAAGGTCAACTGCCCCGAGGCTGGCCGATGGAGCGCGCGCCGTACCACCTGGAGACCAGCGTCCCGGGTGTCTTCGTCGCCGGTGACGCCCGGGCGGATTCCGCCAAGCGGGTGGCCTCGGCGGTGGGCGAGGGCGCCATGGCCGTCATGCTCGTGCACCGTTATCTGGAGAAGTTATGACCGAACCCCTCTCAACACCGGCTGGGCGTACCGTGCTGGCCTGCGACCCGGCTGAGCTGAAGACCCTGTTCTTGTTCGAGAAGCTGTCCGAGGACCAGCTGCAATGGCTGTGCCGAGAAGGCCGGGTCGAGGCGTTCGGCCCCGGTCCGGTGTACGACGAGGGCGCGGACGCGACCTGCTTCTACGTGATGATCGAGGGCTCATTGGTGCTGTCGCGGCGCATCGGCGCCGAGGACCTGGAGGTCACCCGGACCTCCCAAGCCGGTGTGTACGCCGGGGCCTGGCGGGCGTTCCTGGGTGATCGGGTGCCTCAAAAATATGACAGCTCGCTACGAGTCCTCGAACCCTCGCGCTTCTACGTCCTGGATGCGAAGAAGTTCGCACAGCTCATCAGCGACTGGTTCCCGATGGCGCTGCACATGCTCGAAGGGTTGTTCTTCGGGATTCAGAACACCCAACAGGCGGTCGGCCAGCGAGAGCGGCTACTGGCACTCGGCTCGCTGTCCGCCGGTCTGACCCACGAGCTGAACAACCCGGCCGCCGCCGCCATGCGGGCAACCTCGTCGCTACGGACCCGAGTTGCCGGGATGCGGCACAAACTGGGCACCATCGCGGCCGGGCCCTGGGATCGCACCACGTTGGAGACGCTGATCCGGCTGCAGGAGGACGCGGTCGAGCATGTCGCCAAGGCGCCCACGCTATCGCCGATCGAGGCCGCCGACCGCGAGGACGAGCTGGCCGACTGGCTGCAAGCTCGCGGCATAGCCGATGGTTGGGATCTCGCCCCGACATTCGTCCAGTCCGGGCTGGACGTCGAGTGGCTCGAGAAGACCGCCACCGCCGCGGGGTCAGAGATCCTCGAGGGCGCGATCCGCTGGCTCAACTACACCCTCGAGACGGAGCTCCTGATGAACGAGATCGAGGACTCCACGACCCGGATCTCGACGCTGGTCGCTGCGGCCAAGCAGTACTCGCAGATGGACCGCGCGCCGTACCAGGTGGTCGACGTGCACGAGCTGCTGGACAGCACACTGCTGATGATGGGACGCAAGCTCAGCCACAGCATCACGGTGGTCAAGGACTACGACCGGTCGCTGCCCAGGATTCCCGCGTACGCCGCCGAGCTGAACCAGGTGTGGACCAATCTGATCGACAACGCGGTTGGTGCGATGCCGGACGGCGGCACACTGCGGATCCGGACCGCGATGGAGAACGAACGGTTGCTGGTCGAGATCTCCGACACCGGCCCCGGAGTACCCGCCGCCATCCAGGGCCGGATCTTCGAACCCTTCTTCACGACCAAACCGTTCGGCGAAGGCACCGGGCTCGGCCTGGACATCTCCTGGCGGATCGTGGTGAACAAGCACCACGGCGATCTGCGGGTCGAGTCCGTGCCAGGTGACACCAGTTTCCAGGTGCTGCTACCGCTCACGGCCGCCGAACCCGTCGTTACCGAGCAGGGAGCGCAGGCATGATCGGCATCGACCCGACCGCGACTCCCAGCGGAACCGGCTGCCTGGAATGCGAGTCGGCCGGGGGCTGGTGGCTGCACCTACGGCGCTGCACGCAGTGTGGTCACATCGGTTGTTGCGACACCTCGCCCTCGCAGCACGCCAGCAAGCACGCCGCAGCGGCCGGGCACCCGATCATCCGCAGCTTCGAACCGGGCGAGGACTGGTTCTGGAGCTTCGAGACCAACAGCTACTACGACGGGCCAGCCCTGCCGCCGCCGGACTGCCATCCCGAGAGCCAGACAGTGCCAGGGCCGGCCGATCGGGTCCCGGCGGACTGGCGTAGCCAGCTCAACGGCTGACGGGGCGTAGCCAGCTCAACGGCTGACGGCGTAACCAGCTCAACGATCGCCGCGAGATCTGCGCAAAAACGAGGGCCGTAGCTTCGCCATTGAAGCTACGACCCCCGAAGGGTCCTTCGAAGTCGGCGAGCCAGGCCCTCGGATCCCTGCACCGAAGACCTGCGTCTCACGCCTCGACAGGGGTATTCGTGTTGCCTTCGAGCAGCGAACGGACTTCGGATTCGCGGTACCGGCGATGTCCGCCGAGAGTGCGAATCGAGGTCAGCTTGCCGGCCTTTGCCCAGCGGGTGACCGTCTTCGGGTCGACCCGGAACAGCGTGGCCACCTCTGATGGAGTCAGCAGAGGCTCAGACTCGGTGCGTTGACGAGGATTGGTCATAGTCCCTCGCCCCCTTCCTGGATATACAAAAAAACGCGCATCCCGTTGCGACGCCAAAGGAAGTATGCACCAATTACGCAGGGAAAATCGTGGATGTGCAGTGTGGAGTGGGCCTGGATCCGTATCGTTTTGGTAACGATAGCCCAAAATAGGTATATCGATGACCGGGCGTAACCGGGCGTATCTACGCAGTGAGCAATCGAAGGTGCAGATCACCCGTTACCTGACCGACGCGAGCGGCCCGTGACCACCTCGGAGTTCGCCCTGGGAGGAATGTGAGCAACCACTGTCGGCTCGGGGTGCGGTCGGTGTGCGCCGACCTCCACCGGCGTTGTACGCTCGACATACGAATTGATAACCCATTCCCGGGCCGGACTTCGTCTTCCGACTCCGTCCCGGATGACCGTGCGAGCGAGGGGGTCGAGCCATGGGGCGCGGCCGTGCCAAGGCAAAGCAGACCAAAGTGGCCCGGGAACTCAAGTACCACACCCAGGACACCGACTTCACCGCACTTCAGCGCGAACTGGGCCACCCGGCCGAGCCGGGCTACCGCGGTGCAGAGTCCGATCGGGACCCCTATACCGATGATGACGAGGACGACGGCCCGACCTGGGCCGCCGGTTCCCATTGACACGATCCGACGGCTGACCGCCGGCCCATCCGAGTAGCACCGGTATATGGCGCGCAAGCTCTATTCGGCGTGCCTCGTGCATGACTCGTGCATACCGCCCATAGCAGCTTCAGAAGGCGCAGTCGGCGTATTCACCGGACATCCGGACGTGACCTGACCCGGCTCGGACCTCACCGAGGCGCCAGGCGGATACCCCCCGCGAACCCAGCAGCTCCAGAGCGGCGTCGGCTCGATCCGCAGCCACCACTGCGATCATGCCGACACCGAGGTTGAACGCGGGCTCCACCTCACTTCGTAGGATCCCACCCTCGCGGGCCAACAGCTGGAAGATCGGCAACGGCGACCAGGTCGCGCGGTCCACCAGGGCGTCGACCGAATCCGGAAGCACCCGGACCAGGTTGCCGGCCAAGCCACCACCGGTCACATGCGAGAAGCCGTGTACTCCGACTTCAGCGATCAGCGCCAGACAATCCTGGGCGTAGATGCGGGTCGGTGTGAGCAACTCCTCGCCGAGACTGCGGCCGCCAAGTTCCGCCGGCGTATCCGACAACGACAGGTTGCGAGCCGACAGGACATGGCGAACGAGCGAGTATCCGTTGGAATGCACGCCGGACGAGCCTATGGCGATCAACACGTCTCCGGGCTCGATGAGTTCGGCGGACAGCATCGCGTCGGCGTTCACAACTCCGGTCCCTGCGCCGGAGATGTCGTAGTCGTCGGCGCCCATCACACCCGGGTGCTCGGCGGTCTCGCCACCGACCAGAGCACAACCGGCCCGAACGCACCCTTCGGCAATGCCGGCCACGATCTGGGCGATCCTGTCGGGGATCACCTTGCCGGTCGCGATGTAGTCGGTCATGAACAGCGGCTCGGCGCCGACCACCACGAGGTCGTCAATGACCATGGCGACCAAGTCGATGCCGATGGTGTCGTGTTTGTCGAGTTGCTGGGCGATGACCAGTTTGGTGCCGACGCCGTCGGTCGAGGTGGCCAGGACCGGCCGTGGGTATCGCGAGAGATCGAGCGCGAACAGCCCCGCGAAGCCTCCGAGCCCGCCGAGGACGCCGGGCCGGTAGGTGCGTCGCACCGAGCCCTTCATCAGCTCGACAGCGTGGTCACCGGCCTTTATGTCGACGCCGGCCGAGGCATAAGAGACCGGCCCGAACTCAGCTGCTCCACTCGCGCTTTCCGGTGCCTGGGCCGCCGAGAACGCGAGATGATCACCAATCTGGGACTCGGTCATGGGCGCTGAAGCGCGCCGGCGCCGATCCCGGGATACCCCTCGGCAACCTCGGGCATCCGGGCCCCGGTCGGCATCCCGTTCCCGACGGACCGTCCGATGCCTTCGAGCACATGTTTGCCGACCACGTCCGGCAGCTCGATCGGGTATTCGCCGTCGAAGCAGGCCCGGCACAACCGCGTCTTGGGCTGCTCGCTGGCCGCCACGACGCCGTCAAGGGAGACATAGCCGAGCGTGTCGGCGCCGATCGAAGCCCGGATGCCTTCGTTGTCCAGGCCGTTGGCCAGCAGTTCAGCCTTGGACGCGAAATCGATGCCGTAGAAGCACGGCCACTTCACCGGCGGCGAGGCGATCCGGACGTGCACTTCCAGGGCGCCCGCCTCGCGAAGCATCCGGATCACCGCCCGCTGGGTGTTGCCGCGAACGATGGAATCGTCGACGACGATCAGCCGCTTGCCGCGGATCACGTCACGCAGCGGGTTGAGCTTGAGCCGGATACCCAGCTGGCGAATGGTCTGCGAGGGCTGAATGAACGTCCGTCCGACGTAGGCGTTTTTCACCAGTCCCATACCGTACGGAATCCCTGACTCCTCGGCATAACCGATCGCGGCCGGGGTACCGGATTCCGGCGTCGGCATCACCAGATCGGCCTCGACCGGGAACTCCCGAGCCAGTCGGCGGCCGATCTCGACCCTCGTCGAATGCACCGACCGCCCCGAGATCGTGGTGTCCGGCCGAGCCAGATAGACGTACTCGAACAGGCAGCCCTTGGGATCCGGATTGGCGAAACGCTGCGAACGCAAACCGTCCTCGTCGATGGCGACGAGCTCGCCTGGTTCGATCTCACGGACGAACGAGGCGCCCACGATGTCCAGGGCGGCGGACTCCGAGGTCACGACCCAGCCCCGCTCCAGACGTCCCAGCGAGAGGGGGCGGACGCCCTGCGGGTCACGTGCGGCGTACAGGGTGTGTTCATCCATGAAGACCAGGGAGAACGCGCCCTTGAGGGTGGGCAGCACCTCCATCGCGGCCTGTTCGACACTGACGTCCGGACGGTCGGCGAGCAGCGCAGTCATGAGGTCGGAGTCCGACGTCGACCCGTCGAGCGTGCCCTGGGTGGGACCCAAACCGCGGGGCAGGTCGTGCTTAGCGGCGAGTTCAGCGGTGTTGACCAGGTTCCCGTTGTGACCCAAGGCGATCCCGGTGCCGGTCTTGGTGGTGCGGAAGATCGGCTGGGCGTTCTCCCAGGTCGTCGACCCGGTCGTGGAATAGCGGGTGTGTCCGAGGGCGATGTGGCCCTTGAGGGTGGCCAGAGTGGACTCGTCGAACACCTGGGACACCAGGCCGAGATCCTTGTAGACCAGAATCGAGGAGCCGTCGCTGACCGCGATGCCGGCTGCTTCCTGGCCTCGGTGCTGCAAGGCGTACATGCCGAAATAGGCCAGCTTGGCCACCTCTTCACCCGGTGCCCAGACGCCGAAAACACCGCAGGCATCCTGCGGTCCTTGGTCTTGGGGGTTGAGATCGTGGGTGAGCCTGCCGTCGCCGCGAGTCACACCGGTCAGTCTACGGGGTACCCGGGTCGGCCCCGACGTGACGCTCGCCCGTCGACTTGCTCAAGCCTGCTGCGCTCGGTACACCGCCCGCACCGCCAGGCAGGTGTAGGCGTGCCGACGGGCGCCCTCGGTGAGACTGGCCCGCATCGGACCGTTCGTGCTCGCCGATACCACGAAGTAGAAGGCCGAGAACACCCCGAGGAAGGCAGACACCCGCGCGTGCTCGCTGGTCAGGGCATAGGTGTGACCGGCGAGCCGCGCGTGCCACCAGATCTGGGCTTTCTCGGTGGTCCATGAAGTGACGGTCGCGGTATCGACCACGAGCGTGCCGAAGACCATGAAGAAGGTGAAGATGGCCAGCCCGACCACCGAGGCAACAGTGACCTGGGCCAGCGCGGTTACGGCCTGAAGGTTCCACCGCTCGGCCCGGCCCAGTTCGGCGGGCGCCGGGTGCTGAGACCATGACCAGCCGACGAGTTCGGGCGAGACCCGGAGCTCCTGGGGCAACGCCTCGCCGAGTTCGTCGGGTGAGGCGAAGGCCAGGCCGTCCAGGTCAGGGCGGATCTGCAGGGTTACGAACCAGACCCCGAGTCCGCCGAACAGCAACGCAGCCAGCACCAGGGGCAGCCCGTGCAACCGCCCGATCGTCTGCCAGGTCTCGGTCCCGAGGAAGAGGAAGGCCACGGCGACCAGCAACAAGGGCACCACCGACAGCATGGACGTCCCGCCGCGGAGCACCGTCTGGGCGAACCAGCGGACCGCAAAGATCGCCAGCGGGATGATGGCACTGGCCACCACCGCCCAGCTGATCACCGCGGCGCCGACCACCACGACGAGTACCGCCACCGTGTTGGGCAGCCAGCCGGTGAGCCCGCCCCCCACGGCCAGCGCGACGGTGGCGAGGAGACCGGCCGCGATTGCTCCGGCGGCCGCCCAGGGCGCGACCTTACGCGGACTGGCATAGCCGGCAACGAAGCTGGGAACGCCGTGGGTGGTGAGCCACCGTTCGATGGCTTCGGCGTCAGCGGGTTCAGCGTGGGAGGGCACGGGTGGAGTCTGCTACAGCAGTGGCAGCTGATCGGTGAGGTCGGCCCGGTTCCCGCTCGCCGCGACTCGACCGGCGCGAACCTCATCCGCCCAGAACGTCCGTCCGGTCGCGAGCCGGACGAAGGTCAGCGGATCGGTCTCGATCACATTCGGCGGAGTTCCCCGGGTGTGCCGCGGGCCGTCACCCTGCGGGCCGCCGCACTGTACGGCGACATAGGGCGGCACCCGGACCTCGACCGACCGGCCCGGATACCGTTCGGCGAGCGCTCCCGCCAGTGACCGGACCGCATCCGCCAGCGCGAGGCCGACATGTTCGATCGGTTCGACCTCGGGCACCGACCGGGACAGGTCATCGGCATGCGTGACCATCTCGATGATCCGGGTGTGGATCCAGTCCACGCCGCTGATGGCACCACGAGGCCCGGTCACGCAGGCCGGCACCGGCTGCCCGGCCGCCGCTTCGGCATCGGTCAGCGCCTGGGTGTAGGCCTCCCGCAGGTCCTCCGGGCCGAAGTCCCCGGTGGTCTGCCGGGTCATCTCGTCGATCGACGTCGCGGCGGCCCGGTACTGGCTGACGTACTGGCCGATCGTGCCTGGCCGTTCGGCGGACGGCAGGTTGGTCACCCGCACATAACCGCGCAGTGACTGGACGAGGTGCCCGATCAGGGTCCGGACATCCCAGCCATCGAGCACCGAGTCCTGACCGAAGGCCTCGTCGGGTAACCGGGCCAGCCATTCATCGATGACCTTCGACTGCAGGATCAGCGCCCGGCCGGTCTTGTTCGTCACTTTGGTGGCCGGGGGGACTCAGCCGAACAGGTCCGGCAAGGTCGAGGCCCACGCGGTGCGAAGCTCGGCCAACGGCAACCGGAACTGGCCCTGTACCTCGATGGCCGATTCGAGCACGTCCAGCACGCCGATCCGGGTCGCCGGCAGTCGCCGCGCGGTGCACATGTCGGTGAACCGCACCTCTTCGGTGCGCGGGACGGCCACGATCGCGCGCCCCGCCGACTCGGAGAACAGGAACACGAACGGATCGACGTCATCGGGCACGATCACCCGTACCCCCGTGGTGCCGCGCAAGCAGGACTCGGCCAGCGCCACGAACAGCCCGCCGTCGGACAGATCGTGGGCCGCGTCGACGAGCCCGTCCCGGGACGCATTGATCAGCACATCGGCCAACAGCTTCTCGCGGTCCAGGTCGACCGCCGGCGGCTTGCCACCCAGGAACCCGTGCATCACGTACGCCCATTCCGAGCCACCGAACTCGTCACGGGTGTCGCCGAGCAGGTACAGCTGGTGGCCGTCCTGATCGAAAGCCATCGGGGTACGCCGGGTCACGTCATCGATCAGACCGAGCACACCCAGTACCGGGGTGGGCAGGATAGGCGACGTCCCGGTCTGGTTGTAGAAGCTCACATTGCCCCCGGTCACCGGGATGCCGAGCTGCTGGCAACCGTCGGCGATGCCGCGGACCGCCTCGGAGAACTGCCACATCACAGCGGGGTCCTCGGGGGAGCCGAAGTTCAGGCAGTTCGTCACCGCCAGTGGACGGGCCCCGGTGGTCGCGACGTTGCGGTAGGCCTCGGCCAGCGCGAGCTGGGCGCCGGCGTACGGATCGAGGCGGGTGTAGCGGCCGTTGCCGTCGGTAGCCAGGGCCAGGCCGAGCGTGGAGTCCTCGCCATCGTGCTCGGCCCGCCAGCGCTCGTCGGTGACCCGCACCATGCCGGCGTCCTCGGGCTGAGCCAGCACGGTGTTGCCCAGCACGTACCGGTCGTACTGGTCGGTGATCCAGGACTTGTCAGCCAGGTTTGGCGAGGCGATCAGCTTCAAGGCCGTCGACCGCAGCTTCTCACCGGTCTTGGGGCGCGGCAGGCCGTTGCCGTGATCACCGTTGAGCGCGTCCTGGTCGTAGGGACGCCGGATCGGGCGCTGGTACACCGGTCCCTCGTGCGCGAGCGTGCGCGGTGGTACGTCGACGATCTTCTCGCCGTGCCAGCGCATGGTCAGTCGGCCGGAGTCGTTGACCTCGCCGATCACGGTTGCGGTGACATCCCACTTCTCACAGATGGCCATGAAGGCGCTGAGGTTCTTCGGGGTCACGACGGCCATCATGCGTTCCTGAGACTCGCTCATCAGGATCTCTTCGGGGACCAGCGTCTCGTCGCGTAGCGGCGCCAGGTCGAGGTCGACCGCCATGCCGCCGGTGCCGGCCGCCGCCAGCTCCGTCGTCGCGCAGGACAGGCCGGCCGCACCGAGATCCTGGATGCCGGTGACCAGGTCAGCAGCGAAGATCTCCAGGCAGCACTCGATGAGCACCTTCTCGGCGAACGGGTCGCCGACCTGAACCGCGGGGCGCTTGGTCTTGCCCTGAGCCTCGAAGGAGGCACTGGCCAGCACCGACGCCCCGCCGATGCCGTCGCCACCGGTGCGGGCACCGAAGAGCACAACCTTGCTGCCGGGCCCGTCGGCCTTGGCGAGCTTGATCTCGTCGGTACGCAGTACTCCGACGCACAGGGCGTTGACCAGCGGGTTGCCCAGGTAGGTCGAGTCGAAGGCCACCTCGCCGCCGATATTGGGCAAGCCCAGGCAGTTGCCGTAACCGCCGACCCCGCTCACCACACCGGGCAGCACCCGGGCGGTATCCGGGGCATTGGCCGGACCGAAGCGCAGTGAGTCCATCACCGCGACCGGCCGGGCCCCCATGGTCAGGATGTCGCGGACGATGCCGCCGACGCCGGTGGCCGCGCCCTGGTGCGGTTCGACGTAGGACGGGTGGTTGTGGGACTCGATCTTGAAGGTGACCGCCCAGCCGTCGCCGATGTCGACCACGCCGGCGTTCTCACCCATGCCGACCAGCAGAATGTCCTTGGCCTCGACCGGGACCTTGTCGCCGAACTGCTTCAGGTGCACCTTGGACGACTTGTAGGAGCAGTGCTCGGACCACATCACCGAGTACATCGCCAGTTCACTGCTGGTCGGGCGTCGTCCCAGGATCTCTTTGATCCGCGCGTACTCGTTGTCCGCCAGGCCCAGTTCACGGTAGGGCTGCTGGGCGTCCGAGCTCTTCTTGGCGGCCTTGACCGTGTCGATCAGCGATCGCTGCGCGGCTGAGGACGGCGTCATGCGGGAATACCTACCAGCTTCTGCAGGACGGAGGTGAAGAACGCGAGGCCGTCCGTGCTCGGGCCGGTGAGCTCCTCGACGGCATGCTCGGGGTGCGGCATCAAGCCGACGACGTTGCCGGCCTCATTGGTGATGCCCGCTATGGCCCGGTAGGAACCGTTCGGGTTGTCGCCGAGGTAGCGCGCCACCACCCGACCATCCGCTTCCAGGGCATCGAGGGTGGCCGGGTCCGCGACGTAGCCGCCTTCACCGTTCTTCAGTGGCACCACGATTTCCTGACCGGCCTCGTACTGGTTGGTCCAGGCCGTCTCGGCATTCTCGATCCGCAGTCGCTGGTCGCGGCACACGAACTTGCGGTGGTCGTTGCGGATCAGGGCACCCGGCAGCAGATGCGCCTCGCACAGCACCTGGAAACCGTTGCAGATGCCCAGTACCGGCATGCCGTTCTTGGCCCCGTCGATCACCGACTGCATGGCCGGTGAGAACCGGGCGATGGCACCTGCACGGAGGTAGTCGCCGTAGGAGAAACCCCCGGGCAGCACGACGGCTACCACATCGGACAGCCACTTCTCGCCGTGCCAGAGCGGGACCGGTTCGGCACCGGCCAGCCGGACCGCTCGGAGTGCGTCACGATCATCGAGACTGCCGGGAAATGTCACAACACCGACGCGGTACCTGCTGAGAGCCACAGCGCAAGGTTACCGGCTGATCGCCTCCGGCTCTGTGCAGCAGGGTGCCGCAGAGGCGCGGCAGGGTGCTCAGCGGTGAATGCTGAAGTCCTCGATCACCGGATTTGCCAGCAGCGTGTCGGCCAGCCGGTGCAGGGTCTCCTCCGAGACGCTCTCGTCCACGTCCAGTTCGAAGTGCTTGCCCTGGCGCACACCGCGCACACCCTCGATGCCCAGCCGGCCGAGCGCGCCGAGGATCGCCTGTCCCTGCGGGTCCAGGATCTCGGGCTTCATCACGACGTCCACGACGACACGGGCCACTTCGGTTATCTCCTTCAGGGCGGTGTTCAGCCGTACACCACACCGAGCGGTGCACTCACGGCACAGAGTATCCACCGAACACAGCCGCTACTTGCGCGCGCCCGGGCAGCAAGCGTGCGTGTGCCGCTGGCCGAGCCAACGCGGTGGCTAAGGGGCTGGCCAGCTAGCGGGCCGGGCCCAGCCAGTCGTCGAAGCGCAACCCGGTCAGGCGCTCGTAGGCCGCCACGTATCGCTGACGGGTGGCCAGTGCGACCTCGTCCGGTAGCGGCGGAGGTGGTTCTGCACCTCGACGGTCCCAGCCCGACGCCGGTGAGGTAAGCCAGTCTCGGACATACTGCTTGTCATAGCTCGGCTGGGGTCGGCCCGGACGGTATTCGTCGGCGGGCCAGAATCGCGAGGAGTCCGGCGTGAGCACCTCGTCCGCCAACACCATGTCGCCACTGCAGGGGTGCAGGCCGAACTCGAACTTCGTGTCCGCGAGCAGGATGCCCCGTCCCGCCGCTATCTCGGCCGCGAACCGGTAGATCTCCAGGGTCTTGTCCCGCATCAGCCCTGCGGTCGGAGCCCCGACCTGCGCCACCACGGTCTGGTAACTGACGTTCTCGTCGTGTTCACCCATCGCGGCCTTGGCGGCGGGCGTGAAGATCGGCTCAGGCAACCGGTCACCGTCGACCAGCCCGGCCGGCAGCCGAATGCCGCATACCTCGCCGGTGGCCTGGTAGTCCAGCAGCCCGCCGCCCGTCAGGTAGCCGCGAGCAACCGCCTCCACGGCGATCATGTCGAGCTTGGTACAGAGCATGGCCCGGCCTCGCCACTCATCCGGGATCAGCTCGTCGTCATAGCTGAGCATGTGGTTGTCGACCAGCTGCGACAGCTGCCCGAACCACCACACAGTCATCGCGGTCAGGATCCGGCCCTTGTCCGGGATGGGAGTAGGAAGGACGAAGTCGAAGGCCGAGATCCGGTCGCTGGCCACCATCACCAGGTGGCCGGTGTCGGTGGCGTACAGATCTCGCACCTTGCCCGAGTGCACATGGGTCAGGCCCGCGGCTTCCACGGTGCCGGTGGCGTCCCGATCAGGTGGCGTGCTCACCGGCGAATCCTGTCACACCTTCCCGACCGGCTAGAGGATCGGCTCCGGGACATAGCTCGCGGCAAGCGGCTCGGACGAGACGGCGAGGTCGACCGCCGCGATCACGGCTTGGACCTGGGCCTGCGCGGCTCCGGTGAACGCCAGCGGGTCCGCGAGCAGACCGTCCAGCGTCGCGGCGGCCAGCCCGAGCCGCTCGTCCGCCGCCAGCCTGGCGAGCAGATCGTTCTCGGCCGCCCCCTGCTCGCGCATGTCCAGGGCCACCCGGACCGCGTGTTCAGAGATCGCCTCGTGGGCCTGCTCGCGTCCCTTGCCGGCCCGGACCGCGGCCATCAAGACCTTGGTCGTGGCCAGGAAGGGCAGGTAGCGGTCGAGCTCGCGGGCGATCACCGCGGGGAAGGCCCCGAAGTCGTCGAGCACCGTCAGCGTGGTTTCCAGCAACCCGTCGAGGGCGAAGAAGGCGTCCGGCAGCGCTACCCGGCGGACCACCGAGCAGGACACGTCACCCTCGTTCCACTGATCGCCGGCCAGCTCGCCGGCCATCGAGGCGTAGCCGCGGAGGATGACGGCGAAGCCATTGATCCGCTCGGCCGAGCGGGTGTTCATCTTGTGCGGCATGGCCGACGAGCCGACCTGCCCGGGCCGGAAACCTTCGGTGACCAGTTCATGACCGGCCATCAACCGGATCGTCTTGGCCAGGCTGGACGGCGCGGCGGCGATCTGGACCAGGGCCGACAACACATCGAAATCCAGGGACCTCGGATAGACCTGGCCGACCGACGTCAGGACCTTGCTGAACCCCAGGTGGGCGGCGATACCGGCCTCGAGTTCCGCCAGCTTGTCCGCATCCGAGTCGAGCAGGTCGAGCATGTCCTGCGAGGTACCGACCGGGCCCTTGATGCCCCGCAACGGATACCGGGCGATGAGGTCGTCCAGCCGCCCGAGCGCGACCAGCAATTCATCGGCGACCGTGGCGAACCGCTTACCAAGGGTGGTGGTCTGGGCCGCCACATTGTGCGAACGGCCCGCCATGACCAGCGTCTCGTACTCGGCCGCGCGCCGGGCCAGCCGGATCAACACCGCGAGGACCTTCGTCCGGATCAGGGCCAGAGCACTGCGGATCTGCAGTTGCTCGACATTCTCGGTGAGGTCCCGGCTGGTCATGCCCTTGTGGATCTGTTCGAAACCGGCCAGCTCGGAGAACTCCTCGATCCTGGCCTTCACGTCGTGTCTCGTCACCCGTTCCCGGGCAGCGATGGAGTCGAGGTCGACCGCCTCGATGCCCTTGTCGACGACGGCTCGATAAGCCTCGACAGCTCCGGCCGGCGTCTGAATGCCGAGATCGGCCTGCGTGGTGAGGACTGCCAACCACAGTTGCCGCTCCAGAACGATCTTGTGCTCCGGACTGAACAGCGTCGCCATCGCCGCGGATGCATACCGGCCGGCGAGGACGTTGGGGATCGAGGGCTTCGCAGTCACGGCACAATTGTCCCAGACCAGTCACCGGC
>JAVEET010000153.1 GCA_030840295.1 Pseudonocardiales bacterium | reverse complement strand
GCTGGGCGGCTTTGAGCTGGGTAGCAAGCCTGGTGACCGATGCCGAGGCACCACCGCCCGCCGCGCCACCCTTTCCGGCGCCCTTCGATGACGTGGCCGCCGCGGAGGTTGTGCCCGTTTGCGTGGGCGACGCTTGGGTCGTCTGGCTACCCGTCGTGCCGGAGCCGGCCGTCGTGCCGGAGCCGGCCGTCGGGCCGGAGCTGACCGTCGGGCCGGAGCTGACCGTGCTCGCCACGGTGGCCGATGCCGTCGAGGTGCTGCTGTCGGTCTCGACGGTCGCCTTTGCCTGGGCGAGTTTCGCTGCCGCCTGAGTGACCGCGGCAGCGAGAGTAGTTGTGTCGACGCGCGCAAGTTCCTGCCCGGACGTTACCGACTGACCAAGGGAGACCGCGACCGAGGAGACGGTTGCGGCGACCGGAAACGACAGTGATTTTTGGTTGATCTGCTGCACTGACCCGGTCAGGCTCAACGTTTGCTGCGCGTCGCCGCGGGTGACCGTGGCGAGGACGTACGGACTGGCGTCACCACTGGTCGCATAGGCCACGGAGCCGGTCGCCACGATGACCGCGAGCCCGAGTCCGACCGTCAGCCGGATAGCGGTGACCTTACGTTTGCTAGCCATTGGCCCGTCCCTGTGTGCAGGTGCCGTTTTGCTTGGCGCTGACGGCAATTGACGTTGCGGCGACCGTACCGGTGTCATCGGTCTTACCCACCGCCGTGACGCATCGGCCGACGGCCACCGCCTTCGACGTCGCCGCCACTGTCTTGGTATAGGTGGTAGCGGCCGTCACGACGACGTTGACGTCGGACGTGCTGGGCGTGGCGCTCGCGGACGCGGAGGCGCCCCGATTGAAGCGCACACTCTCGACGGTGAACCCGGACGAGGTCACCGCGGTCACCTTCCCGTTCGCACCGCCGCCGAATCCGGCGCCCGCGCGTGGTCCACCGGATCCACGGGCCCCCGATGGGAACCCGCTCGGCGGTGTACCGCCTGAGAAGTTCGGCGGTCCACCAGGCCGACCACCGCCGCCCGGACCGCCGGCGCCCCCGGTGCACTGGCCGTTGACCGGCTGCGAGATGGCGATCGACGTCGCGGTGACCGGCGCCGAGGACGAGGCGGCGCTGCTGGACGCGTTGCTCGCAGACCGCGCGGAGATGCAGGATCCAACGGTGACCTCAGCCTTGGCCGCCGCGACACGGTCACTGAACCTCGTCGAGCTGGAATAGGTTACTGCCGTCTGTGCCGAGGTGTTTTGCACCTGCAGCGTCGTTCCAGAGATTGCTACCACCTCGCCGGACGTGCCCGGCGGCTGGAACTGGCCGCCACCCGGTGCTGCCGCGGACTGTGATGCGCCCGGTGAAGCAGTCGAGGCATTGTTGCTGCTCCCCCCGCAGGCGGCCAAGGCCAACGCGGTCAGCGTGGTCAGCCCGATCAACGTGAAGTGACGAAGGCGGACGGAGCCGCCGAGCTGAGTGGTTGGATACACGGACCTTCTCCTCGGACCTGCGATGGACGACCTACTGGGAACAACGGGGCATTCGGCCGGGGGTGGGCCCGACCCACGCGCGTGGACGGTCACGATGTCACTCGCTGCGCAGCGCATCGATCGGAGCGAGCCGCGCGGCTCGGCTGGCCGGGTAGACACCGGCCACGATGCCGATGACCAGTGCCACAGCCACCGCGCCTGCCGCTGCGAACGGTGATATGAGCACCGGCTGATTGAGGAAATGCGGAAGGACGACGGCTCCTACGATGCCCAACGTCAGACCGAGTATTCCGCCGGACAGGCCGAGGCTGCTCGCCTCGACCAGGAACTGCCGCCGGATCGCTGACGGGGTGGCACCCAAGGCCTTGCGTAGCCCGATTTCGCGGATCCGCTCGGTGACCGAGACCAACATGATGTTCATGACGCCGAGACCGCCCACCAGCAGACTGATGCCGGCGACTCCAGCGAGCAGAACGGTCAGCGTCTGATCGGTGGAAGTGGCCGTGGTCAGCAGCGACTGCTGACTGCTGATCGAGAAGTCCCTGTTGGTCCCGGTGACACCGTGGCTGGTCGTCAACGCGTTGGTGGCCTCCTGGTAGGCCGCTGACAGCGAACTCTGCGAGGTCGCCTCGATATACATCGTGGTGATGCTGGACCGGTTGGCCGAGGTCGAGATTCGGCTGGCGTAGCTGGTCTGCGGTATCACGACCTGATCGTCTTCATCAGCGGTGGTCGAGGAGCCGATCGTGTCCAGTACCCCGATGATGGAGAAGGTGTTGCCACTGACGGTGACGGTCTGGCCCACCGGGCTGCGCTGCCCGAACAGCTCGGAAGACACCGTCGAGCCGATGACCATGACCTGGCGGCCTTGGTCCACGTCATCCTGGGTGATGAACCGTCCTTGGGCCACGTTCCGCGCCCGGACAGTCAGCCAGTCGACGGTCGTTCCCACCACGTTCGTCGTCCAGTTCGTATTTCCCGCTACTACCGATAGCGAACTGGACGCGACCGGGGCGACCTGCTTGATGTCCGGCGCTACTGCGGCATTCGACAGCGTCACAGCGTCGCTCATGGTCAGCGTCGACGCACTCCCCCGTCCGCCACGGATACCGGATGTGGTGGTACTTCCCGGCGACACGATCAGCAGGTTGCTACCGAGTTTGTTGATCTCGTCGCGCACCTGCTGCTGAGCGCCCTTGCCAAGCCCGACCGTGAGGATGACTGCTGCAATACCGATGAGAATTCCGAGCATGGTCAGGATCGACCGCATCCGATGTGACCTGATCGCCTCGCCGGCGGTGCGGAAGGTCTCCAGCAGGTTCATCCGCTTCTGACCGCCCGCCCGGTCAGTTCGCCAGTGTCCACCAGGCCATCGCGGATACGCACCGTCCGGGCGGCCGCCGCTGCGACCTCGGCCTCATGAGTGATGAGGACGATGGTGCGGCCGGCATCATGCAGCTCGGAGAGGAGAGCGAGCACGTCTTCGGTGGACCGCGAATCGAGGTTGCCGGTGGGTTCGTCAGCGAGGATCAACGCTGGATCGGTCACCAATGCCCGGGCCACGGCTACCCGCTGCTGTTGGCCGCCGGACAGTTCTCCGGGGCGGTGCTCCACCCGATCGGCCAGGCCGACCCTCTCGAGTGACGCGAAGGCCAGTTTGCGTCGCTGTGCTCTGGGCATTCCCGCGTAGATCAGCGGTAGTTCGACATTGCGCCACGCCGCGAGACTCGGTAGCAGGTTGAACTGCTGGAAGACGAACCCGATCCGACGATTGCGCACTTCGGCCAGCTCGGCCTCCGACATGGTGCTGACGTCGGTCCCGGCCAACCGATACAGGCCGCTGGTCGGGCTGTCCAGACAGCCCAGAATATGCATGAGCGTGGACTTACCGGAGCCCGAGGGCCCCATGACGGCCACGTAGTCACCTTCGGATACGTCAAGGCTTACCCCGGCCAGTGCCTCGACCTCGAGGTGGCCGGTGGCGTAAGTCTTGCGGACGTCGATCAACTGAAGGATTGGGGTCTTCGGTGGTGCGCTCATCAGCCCCCACCACCGAAGCCGCCGCCCGCGCCGCCGCCGAAGCCACCGCCACCTGCGCCGCCGCCGAAGCCACCGCCGCCTGCGCCGCCCGCGCCACCGTTCGTACCGGTGCGGCGGGTTAGGCCACCACCTGGCGCGAAGCTGTTGACCACGACTTGATCGCCTTCCTTCAAGCCGGACGTGATCTGGGTGCTGGGCCCGTACACGCCGCCGACTGTGACCGTCGTGCTCACTTGCTTATTGTTGTTCTTCGTGTAGACAAAGGGCTTTCCGTTGGCTGTATGGATCGCCGCCGTCGGGACGGACAACGCATTCTGGATCTGCTTGACGATGATCGTCACGTTTGCGGTTTCACCCGAATAGAGACCGCTCGGTGATCCGGTGACGGTGATGGCGACCGGAAACGTCGCTGAGGTCGAGTTCGACGCTGAGGCAACGATGCCCACTGACTTCACGATGCCGAACGCTTTGGTCGTGCTGTCGCTCGGCGTGATCTGGGCCTGCAGGCCCTTCTTGACCGAGGCCAGATCGGCGCTGCTGACAGTGGTGTTGACGGTCCAGCTGCTGGTCGAGATGACCACGATGTCCGCGGTGGAACTTGTGCTGGTTGAGGCGGCCGAGTTGTTCGAGGTTGATGACCCTGCGCCCGCAGATCCGCCGGAGCCACCGCTCGCGGAGCCGGTGCCCTGAACGGAACTACTACCGACCGCATCGCCGTTTGCGATGTTGACCGTGGCAACCGTTCCGGCGATGGGGGAGGTCATGGTCGCTGCCGCCAGCGAGTTCTTCGCCTGCGTCAGGGAGGACTCCGCCGCTGCTAACTGTGCCTTGGCTGAGGCGATCTGGGTGCTCGTGGAGCTTGCAGATGACGTGACCTGCTCGTTGGCCGCGTCGACGCCGGCCTGTGCGGTGTCCACTGCCGATTGCAGATCGGTGGTTCCTATCCGGGCCAGAACTGCACCTTTGGACACTTTCTGCCCGACCGCAACATTGACTGCGGTCACCGTGCCGGCAACGGAGAACGCGAGGTCCGACTCAGTTGTCGGGCTGATCGTTCCCGAGGTCGACACCGTCTGTTGCAGCGTGGTCCTGCTGGCGGCTACGACCGAGGTCGTGGCCGCCGTAGTCGTCGCCGCGGAGGAGCTGCGCTGGCTCCACCAGTAGCCGCCACCTGCGGCGGCGAGGACAACGACCGCCATAGCTACGATCACATCCCGCTTGCGGCGAGGCATCCCCGGGATGCGCATGTTCTGGCCTTCCTGCGATTTCTCGATTGCCGAAATTTGGTCATCGGTACCCTGTACTGCGTCGCTGGCAAGAGGCTCTAAGGTTGCTAGGTGTTCGCTGTGGGTATGCGGCACTGCGCCGCGAACAGAATTGCCTGCCGGTGGTTCCGTCCCTGCGCTCGCGGAGCAGGCCGACGTGTCCGTTGTGACGGGCGTTTTCCCGCTCGAGCTTGCTGATCAGCCGTGACAGGGCTCACCGAACTCGACTGGCGGGCCACCTTCCTGGTCCCCGGACCGCGGGCCATCGCGCTGCTGGTCGCCGGGATCAAGGTGATTCCGCATGCGGATCGCGAGCAGGCAGTCTGAGCCATTTCGACCTGGCAGGCGCCTTCACCAGCACCGCATCGTTGCTCGTCCTGGTGTATGCGTCGTTGCAGCTCCGAGCCGCGGCTGTGGCAATCCGGTAATCAGCCGTCGCCAGTTTTGCCCACGACAAGGAGCCGTCGCCGCGTGTAGCGTCGCGCCCATGAGCTTCTATTGACGTCGCTGAGACCGCGTCCCGGACGAGGCCTCAGGCCTGGTTCGGCTGATCACGACGTGGGCCCTGGTGGCCGACGCCCTGCCGATCTATGCGCTGTACGCGCTGCTCTTCGCCGATCATGGGCTGTCGAGCGGCCAGATATCGCTGCTGTTCGCGATCTGGTCTGCAGTGTCTATTCTGGCCGAGGTCCCGACCGGGGCCCTCGCCGACCGGTACTCCCGCCGCAACGCTCTGGTGGCGGCTGGCATCCTGCAAGGTGCCGGTTACGCATGCTGGATCGGGCGACCGGGCTTGCCGGCTTTCGCGGCCGGCTTCGTGCTGTGGGGCCTGGGTGGATCGTTGGTGTCCGGTGCGCTGCAGGCTCTGGTCTACGACGGACTGGCCGCGGTGGGCGCCGAGAGTCAGTATCCGCGCGTGCTGGGCCGCATCACAGCCGCCGGCCTGCTCGCGCAGCTACCGTCCGCACTGGCTGCCGTCGCCTTGTTCGCGATCGGCGGTTATGCCTTGGTGGCATGGGTGAGCGTCGGGTGCTGCCTCGCTGCCGCCGGTCTGGCCAGCCAGCTGCCCGAGCCTCCCAGAATCTTGGACGCTGACGACGCACCTAACCTGATGGCCACGTTGTACCGAGGATTCGTGCTGATACACCGTCGACCCGGGGTAGCACCGGTAGTCGTCGCCGTCGCCGTGCTCACTGCCGTCGATGGCTTGGAGGAGTACTTTCCGCTGCTGGCGCGGGATTGGGGCGTGCCCACCGGAATCAATCCGCTGGCCACGCTGGCCATCCCCCTGGTCGGCGCCGCGGGCGCCGCGCTCGGCGGAAGGGCCGGTGTTCAGGGTCGGCCCGGCACGCTGGCCGTACTACTCGGTGGCGGTGCGCTCCTGCTCGGTCTGGCCGGCCTGATCGCGCAACCCGTCGGGCTGGTCGCGGTCGCGCTGTTCTACGGCGCGTACCGGCTGGTTCTGGTCTACGCCGACGCCAAGCTGCAGGACGGCATCGAGTCGTCCTCGCGGGCCACGGTGTCATCGATCGCCGGCCTCGCCGCCGAGGTCTCGGTCTTCGGCCTTTACGCGGCCTGGACCTTCGGCGGCGTCCTGCTCATCGCCGCTGCAATACTGGTGCTGGCCGCCGGCCTCCCCCGGCTGTTGCGCTGAAAGCCGGTCACATCATCGTCACATGCAGGGTACCGAAGCATCGAGGCCATGCCTGACGTCCTGCTGGTCGAGGACGACCTCACGATCGGGCGCACCCTTGAATCAGTTCTGACCGCAAATCGGTATCACGTGCACTGGGCTCTGGACGGGGAATCGGCCATAGCAGCGGCCGATGAGGTCGCGTACGACCTGATCCTGTTGGACCTGGGCCTACCGGATATGGACGGCGTCGATACCTGCCGGGTCCTGCGCGAACGACAGCCCGGTGCGGTCATCGTGATCCTCACCGCCCGGGACGAGGAGATCGACGTCGTCGTCGGACTGGACGCCGGCGCCGATGACTACCTCACCAAACCGGTTCGCCTGAGTGAATTGCTCGCCCGGATCAGGGCACACCTACGTCGCGGATCGGCCGGGAGCCCGGTGGGGGACTCCGCTACGAACTCCGGTGCAGGTTCGGCTCACCGGATCCATCGGGTCGGCGACCTGCAGGTGGACGCCGATGCCCGGCGTGCCTGTATCGGTGACCGCGAAGTCGTGTTGCGAGCCAAGGAATTCGACTTGCTGGCCCGGCTGGCGTCCGAGCCCCGGACTGCGATCAGCCGAGAAGTTCTGATGTCCGACGTCTGGGACGAGCACTGGCACGGCTCGACCAAGACCCTCGACGTGCATGTCGCGATGCTCCGGCGCAAGCTATCCGCGACGGCGGGCGAGATCGGCCTGCCCGCGCCGGATATCGTGACGCTTCGCGGACGCGGTTACCGGATTCAACCGGCCCACGACGCCTA
>JAVEET010000150.1 GCA_030840295.1 Pseudonocardiales bacterium | reverse complement strand
TGGACGACATCGACGCCATCGTGCTCACCCACGGTCACGAAGACCATATCGGCGCGCTGCCGTACCTGCTGAAGTCCCGGCCGAATATCCCGCTCATCGCCTCCCGGCTGACCAGCGCCCTGATCGTCGCGAAGCTCGAACAGCACCGCATCCGCCCGAACATCCAGATCGTCCGCGAGGGTGAACGCTTCACCGTCGGCGATTGGGACCTGCAGTTCTACGCGGTGAACCACTCGATTCCGGACGCGCTCGCGGTCGCCATTCGGACCCCGGGCGGCACCGTCCTGCACACCGGCGACTTCAAGATGGACCAAACGCCGCTGGACGGCCGGATCACCGATCTGCCCGGGTTCTCACGGCTCGGCGACGAGGGTGTCGACCTGTTGCTGGCCGACTCCACCAACGCCGAGGTACCCGGCTTCATCCCCAGCGAGCAGGACGTCGGCCGGGTCGTCGCCGACGTGATCACCAAGGCCAAGGGCCGGATTATCGTGGCCTGCTTCGCCTCGCACGTGCATCGGGTTCAGCAGGTCCTCGACGCTGCCCACGAATCCGGCCGGCACGTCGCCATGGTGGGACGATCGATGGTCCGCAATATGCAGATCGCCCGCGATCTGGGCCTGCTCCATGTTCGTGACGGCATCCTGATCGATCTCAAGGACGCCGAGCAGATGCCGTCCTCCCGGGTACTGCTGGTCTGCACGGGTTCCCAAGGTGAACCGCTGTCGGCGCTGTCCCGGATGGCCAACCGCGAGCACCCGTCGATCCGGATCGTGCCGGACGACTTGATCCTGCTTGCCTCGTCCCTGATCCCGGGCAACGAGAACTCGGTTTTCACTGTCATCAACGGGCTGTCCCGGCTCGGCGCAACGGTCGTGCACAAGTCCACCGCGCTGGTGCATGTCTCCGGCCACGCCCCTGCCGGTGAACTTCGCTACCTCCTCAACGCGGTCCGGCCGAAGAACCTGATGCCGGTGCACGGCGAGTGGCGCCACCTTCGGGCGCACGCCGCCATCGCCCGCTCGACCGGGATGACCGACGAGCACATCATGCTGGCCGAGAACGGTGTCGTCGTCGACCTGTCCGGCGGTGAAGCCGCCATCGTGGGCGGCATCGAGATCGACAACGTCTATGTCGACGGCCTCGCGGTCGGTGACATCGGTGATCAGGTCATCAAACAGCGCCAGATCCTCGGTGACGAGGGATTCGTGTCCATCCTGGTCGCGGTGAACCTGCATGCCGGCAAGGTGGTGTTCGGGCCGGAGCTCACCGCCCGCGGCTTCACCGATGACGCCGAAGCGCTGGAACCGATCCGGGTCGAGCTGATCCAGATCATCGAGAAGGCCCTGGTGGACGGAAGCCGCGACGCCGATGCGCTAGAACACTTGGTACGGCGGACGGTCGGCCGATGGGTCGACAAGAAATACCGCCGCCGGCCCATGCTGATGCCCATGGTGATCGAGGTATGAGCGCGCCAACCCGAGCCGCGATCCGACCTGGCACCGTGACACCGATGCGACCGGTGCCGGCCTCGATTTCCCGGCCGCATTACGCACCGCTGTCCGGAACCAAGGCCAAGGATCAGCCCTGGGATCTCGACGATGCCCCGGTCAAGACTGCGGAGATCATCGAAAAGATGCGGCACGCCGGCCGGATCGCCGCCCTGGCCCGCGACGAAGTGGGCAAACATGTCGTGCCGGGGGTGACCACCGAGGAACTCGATCGGGTCGGACACGAGTTCCTGCTCGATCACGGCGCCTACCCATCCACCCTGGGTTACAAGGGTTTCCCGAAGTCGCTGTGTTCGTCGGTGAACGAGATCGTCTGCCACGGTATCCCCGATGACCTGCCACTCGAGATGGGCGATGTGGTCAAGATCGATGTGACCGCCTTTGTCGACGGCGTGCACGGCGACACCTGCGCCACCTTCTTCGCCGGCGAGCCGTCGGAGCAGGTGCGGTTGCTGTCCGAGCGCACCCATGAGGCCATGATGCGGGCGATCAATGCCGCCCGTCCGGGCCGCCCGATCAGCGTGATCGGACGGGTTATCGAATCCTACGCCCGGCGCTTCGACTACGGCGTCATCCGGGACTTCACCGGTCACGGTGTCGGTCCGTCCTTCCACACCAAACCCACCATCTGGCCGTACGACGAACCGCGCGCGACCACGATGATCGAGGCGGGCATGACCTTCACCATCGAGCCCATGCTCACCCTGGGTGGTTATGCCTGGGAGATGTGGCCCGACGGCTGGACCATCGCCACGAAGGACAAGTCCTGGGTGGCCCAATGGGAGCACACCCTGCACATCACCGACGACGGCGCGGAGATCCTCACCCTGTCTGGGTCCTGATGGGCCGGCTCGGGCGAGTACTCGGCTGGGCCGGTTTCGCGGTGGGCTGCCTTTACCACGACGCGGTCGAGCAGGCCGGTTCCGGGACGCTGCTCAGCTACCCGGTGGGAGCGACCGAGCCGCCGCTGATCGCGATCGATCATGTGCTGGTCCGTAACGCCGAGGCGCGGTCGGTTCGACGGATGAACGTGCAGGTCTCCGATCATCACGGCCTGCTCGCCCGTATCGTCCTGCCGTGATCACTGAACCAGCGCTGCGGCCGCGTTCGGTCGACGGCGATAGCCTGACCTGATGGCCGACGATGCGGACGTGATAGTGGTTGGTGCCGGTCTGGCCGGTCTGGTGGCCACGGCCGAGCTGGCGGACGCGGGACGCAGCGTCATCGTGATCGAACAGGAGCCTGAACAGTCCCTCGGCGGTCAGGCGTTCTGGTCCTTCGGCGGACTCTTCCTGGTGAACTCCCCGGAGCAGCGGCGGCTCCGGATCAAGGACTCCGCCGAGCTGGCCCTGCAGGACTGGCTGGGCACGGCGGGATTCGATCGGGACGGGGACTACTGGCCCCGCCGTTGGGCCGAGGCGTACATCGATTTCGCCGCCGGAGAGAAGAGATCGTGGTTGCACGATCAGGGAATTCGCTTCTTCCCGGTGGTCGGCTGGGCTGAACGGGGTGGTTACCTGGCCACCGGTCAGGGAAACTCGGTTCCTCGGTTCCACGTCACCTGGGGTACTGGTCCCGCGGTGATCGAACCGTTCGTCCGGCGGGTCCGTCAGGCCGAGGCCGAGGGACGGGTCAGCTTCCGGTTCCGGCATCAGGTTGACGAGCTGAGCGTCACCGACGGGGCGGTAGACGGTGTTCGAGGCACGGTACTCGAGCTGTCCAGCGTAGAACGGGGAAAGCCCAGTTCACGTTCTGCGGTAGGCGATTTCGAGCTGCATGCCCAAGCTGTGATCGTCACTTCGGGTGGTATCGGCGGCAATCACGACCTGGTGCGCCAGAACTGGCCCGCTCGACTAGGCAGGCCGCCGGTGAGGATGGTGGCCGGCGTGCCGGCGCATGTGGACGGACGGATGCTGGCCATCACCGAGGCCGCCGGCGGGCATGTCATCAACGGCGACCGGATGTGGCACTACACCGAGGGCCTGCAGAACTGGAACCCGATTTGGCCCGATCACGGCGTCCGGATCCTGCCCGGGCCGTCGTCGCTGTGGCTAGACGCCCGCGGCCAGCGATTACCCGTCCCGCTGTTCCCGGGCTTCGACACACTCGGCACCTTGGAACACATCATGCGTTCGGGATATGAGTACACCTGGTTCGTCCTCACCCGGAAGATCATCGAGAAGGAGTTCACGCTTTCCGGGTCGGAACAGAATCCTGATCTCACCGGTAGGTCGGTCCGCCAGGTGCTCGGCCGAATCCGTGGTGGGGCGCCGGCGCCGGTGACCGCCTTCGTCGAGCACGGCGTCGACTTCGTGCAAGCAACGGGCTTGGCCGAACTGGTGGCCAAGATGAATGCGCTCGTAGGTAACGGCCTGCTCGAGCTGTCTGATGTACAAAGGCAGATCGAGGCCCGGGACCGCGAGATCGACAACCCGTTCAGCAAGGATCTACAGGTCACCGCGATCCGAGGAGCGCGCCGGTACCTCGGCGACAAGCTGACCCGGGTCGCTACGCCGCACCGGATCCTCGATCCCGGCGCGGGCCCATTGATCGCCGTCCGGCTGAACATCCTGACCCGGAAGTCGCTCGGCGGCCTGGAGACCGACCTCGCCGCGCGCGTGCTGCGCGCGGGCGGCGAGCCGCTGCCGGGCCTCTACGCGGCGGGCGAAGCTGCTGGCTTCGGCGGCGGTGGCGTGCACGGATACCGTTCGCTGGAAGGCACTTTCCTAGGCGGCTGCATCTTCTCCGGGCGGGCGGCCGGCCGAGCCGCGGCTGAGGCCACCGCCTGAGCCGTCACGGTTCAGATCTCGGCATGTTGTCTGATCCAGGCGTGCATGGCGACCCCGGCCGCCACACCGGCGTTGATGGAGCGGGTGGAACCGAACTGGGCGATGGACAGGGTCACCGTCGCCACCTGGTGGGCGTGCTCGGTGAGACCCGGTCCTTCCTGACCGAACAGGAACAGTGACCGGCGCGGCAGGACCGCGGTCTCGATGGGGCTGGCTCCGGGAGTGTTGTCGATCCCGACGATGGTGTAGCCGCCGTCCTCGGCGTAGCGGACGACGTCGGTGAGGGTCGGCAGGTGTCTGAGGTGCTGATAGCGATCGGTGACCATCGCGCCGCGCCGATTCCAGCGCTTGCGGCCGACGATCAGAACCTCCCGCGCCAGGAAGGCGTTCGCGGTCCGGACGACAGTGCCGATATTCGCGTCGTGCTGCCAGTTCTCGATCGCTACGACGAAGTCATGGCGCCGGGTGTCCAGGTCGGCCACGATGGCCTCGACCCGCCAGTAGCGGTAGCCGTCGGAGACATTGCGGCGGTCGCCGTGCTCCAGCAACTCGGGATCGAATCGGTCATCGGTCGGCCAAGGCAGCGGATGTGGGCCGACGCCCACCGCGTGGTCCGGCGTCGCATCGTCGGGGTCGCGGTCCGCGGCCGGCGGTGCGGAGGAAGGCGGCTCACCCACGCGGCGCTCAGGCCAACCCGAGGTCGCCGAGACTGAACGCGGACCGGCATTCCAGCCCGGACTGTCGAATCGTGTCAGCTGCGCCACGGTCGACGATGAGGGCGACCCCGACCACCTCTGCACCGGCTTCGGTCAACGCCTGCACCGCGGTCAGCGGGCTGCCACCAGTGGTGGAGACGTCCTCGACGACCAGCACCCGGCGCCCCGCCACGCTCGGTCCCTCCACCCGCTGCTGCATCCCGTGCTTCTTCTCGGCCTTGCGGACCACGAAGGCGTCCACGGTGCCATCGGAGGCGTGCATGATCGCGGTACCGACCGGGTCGGCGCCGAGCGTGAGACCGCCGGCGGCGGCATAGTCCCAGTCGGCGGTCAGCTCCCGCAATACCCGGCCGACCAGGGGAGCTGCCTTGGCCTGCAGGGTGATCCGCCGCAGGTCGATGTAGTAGTCGGCTTCGAGCCCCGAGGACAGCGTCACCCTGCCGTGCACCACGGCCAGGTCCTTGATCAGGGCGAGCAATTCATCACGATCAGTCACGGCGGCCAGCCTATCGGGTGGGCAGTAGCGCCTCCGCCGTTGGCAGACACCGCAGATACCGCAGATACCGTAGCCGGACGCCCTTGAAGGGCAGCCGTTACCGAGTGGCCATCGCTTTGCGCAGCAACGGCCGCGGGATCAGCCGGCTGGCCAACACGATGGCCCGGTACCGCCGGCTCGGGATGCTCACCAACGTGCCGCTACGTACGTCCGCGAGGCCCTCAGCCACCACCCGGTCGGCGTCGAGCCACAGCCAGGACGGCAGGTGGCTCATGTCCGTCCCGGTGCGCTCGTGGATCTCGGTGTGGGTGAACCCGGGGCAGATCACGCTCACGCTGACTCCGCTCCCGGCCATCCTGAGCGCCACCCCTTCGGTGAAAGAAGTGACCCACGCCTTGGCCGAGGCGTAGGTCGCGGCGGCACCACGTGGCAGAAAGCCCGCCACCGAGGAGATATTGACGATCTCGCCACGCCCGCGCCGCCGCATCGCGTTCACGCCGGCGTGGGTCAGCCGCAGCACCGCTCGGACGTTGACGTCCAACAGCTGCTCCTCATCGGCCAGTGGCGCCCGGCCGAAGGCCTGGTAAAGCCCGATTCCGGCGTTGTTGATGAGGGTGTCGACCGGCTCGTCGTCGGTCGCGATCCGGGCGGCGACCCGGCCGCAGCCCTCATCGGTGGCCAGGTCCGCGGGCAGTACCTCGACCTGTACCAGGTACCGCTCGCGCAGCTCGGCCGCCGTCTGCTCCAGCCGCTGAACGTCTCGCGCCACCAGCACCAGGTCACGTCCCTCAGCGGCCAGCCGGCGACTGAACGCTGCCCCGATCCCGGAACTGGCCCCGGTCACCAACGCGTAGCCGCAGAGCGGACCGGTCATTCGGTGGGCGCCTTACGCGACTTGGCTCGCGGGGCGGGGCGTTTGGTCGAGGCAGCGGGACCTGTCGGCTTGGCCGGTGACGGGCCGTTGGCCGCCGACGACCGGGCCTTACCACGAGCCGCGGGTTTGCCCGGCTCGGCGGACGAATTGCTCGCGGGCCCGGCAACCGGTCGGGTCTTGAACAGGCCACCGAAGGGGGAAGCCGGGGTTGCTCCGCCGTCTGCGGTGGCCGGCTTGCGGAAATAGGCCTTGGACGGTCCGACGAACAACAGCACGACGGCCGCCAGCGCAGCCAGGCCGGTGAGGACGGACAGCACGCGGACGAGAATCGGGACGCTCGCGGTGAAGCCGATGATCCGCGCGACGTCGGACAGCGGACTGAAGGGCAGCACCACCAGGATGGTGAACAGCCAGCGCGCCC
>JAVEET010000081.1 GCA_030840295.1 Pseudonocardiales bacterium | reverse complement strand
GCTCATCGAGCACATCGCACAGTCCGGCGCGGCCGAGAACCCGGCGTTGTCGGTGACGATCATCAGGGTCTCGGCGTGATCATGCGCCATCGCCGCATGGGTACTGCTCAGGCTCGGCAGATCGTGGTCAGACGACAGTCCGTGCATGGCCAGCAGCCCGGTGAGCGCCGCGAGAGCTAAAAAGCGCCGAGCTGAACTCAGTAGTCGCGGCATGCCGGACACCCTTGCATCATCACGGCCCGGTGCCGTCACCCGGACGCGGGGCCGGGTGCTCGTGGGCGCCGGCCATGTCGTCCGGGCCGCCGCTCATCATTGCCAGCATCCCTCGCCCGCCAGTGGTGAAGAACCGCCAGACGAGCATGGCCGCCAGCGCCAGAAAGACGATGTTGAGCCAGGTGGTGTAGTTCCAGGTGATGCCGTTCTCGCCGACGGATGCGTGCCGCGGCCCTGACGGGATGAGGTGAAGCGGACCGAATACCAGCTCGATGACGTAACCGGCGGCGACCATCGTGACGTAGAACGTGCCGGCGAGGAACCACATCAACCGGGTGCCGTAGTACTTCCGGTAGATCAGCAAGATCGGGATGATGATGAGGTCGGCGAAGATGAACGACACGACGCCGCCGAAGCTGATGCCGCCGTTCCACAGCACTGCGGCCAGCGGGACGTTGCCGATCGAGCAGACAAACGCAGCGACTGCGAAGAGTGGGCCGATGACCGGTCCCCAGATTTTCGCGGCGAGGGGGTGCGCGGTGAAGAACAGGTTCTGCCAGAACGTGTCGGGGATCCACGCCGCGGCGGCACCGGCGATGAGTAGTCCGATGGCGATGTCGCGCAACACCGCCGCCCATTCCATGACGAAGTTGTGGGACACGGAGGTGACTCCGGCCGGGCTGAGCAGCCGGCGCCAGAAGGAGCCGTGGCCGCCGACGGACATGTCCATCGCGGCGTGGCCTTCCATAGATCCGGCGACCGCCTTGTCCGCCTGTTGACGCGCGTCGTCGACGAGCTTGCGGGACAGGAACCGTCGGAAGATGAGCGCCAGCAGCACAATCATGAACGGGCCGCCAACGAACTCCGCGGCGGTGAACTGCCAGCCCAGCAGCAGCGCCAGAATCAGACCGAGTTCAATCACCAAATTCGTCGACGCGAATTGGAATGCCATGGCCGCGCTGAAGTCGGCACCCTTGCGGAACAGGGACCGGGCGAGAGCGACCGCCGCGTAGGAGCAGGAGGATGAGGCCGCACCCAGCGCGGTGGCGGTCGTGAGGCTCTTGGGCGAGTCGTCGGGCATCAGCCGGGCGATGGTGGACTTCTTCACGAGTGCTTCGATAATTGCCGACAGCGTGAAGCCGAGGATGAGCGACCACGTGACCTGCCAAGTCATGGAACCGGCGATGCCCAGGGCGTGCAGTAGGCCGTGCCAGATGCTGCCCATGCGCCTCTCCTCTCAGGCCAAATTCGGGGCTAGTGGTGGTACGAATGGACGACGGCGTGGCCTTTGCCACGGGCAATGAGGGCCCGATTCACCGGAACGGTGACAAGGAACGCCACTGCGAGCGAGGCCACGAGGCTACCCCAGAACAGGACATCGGTCAGGGCCGCGTCCATCGCGCCAGGAACGGCCAGCACGACCGCGTTGTCCATGATCTCCATCGTCAAGATGGACAGCGTGTCGGCCGCCAACGCTACTTTGAGCGCGGTATGCAACGCCAGCCCAGAGCGCAGCACCGGTGCGATGGTGAGGGAGTAACCGAACAAGAAAGCCAACACGACCGCGAGCACGATGGACGGTCCGTTGCCCCAGCCCCACCAGGTCGCCAGCACCAGGCCGAGCACTTCCCCGACCGCACAGCCGGTCAGGCAGTGGATGGTTGCCGAGACAGCCAGCCTGGTCAGTTCCCGGCCGGTGTCCTGGTCGTGCGTCATGACCAACCCTCCCGCAGGTCCGACGCGCCCACCGATGGCGTGGGAGCGAAGCGGCGTAGCCGCAGCGAGTTCGTGACGACGAACACCGAGGAGAACGCCATCGAAGCACCGGCAATCAGGGGCGACAGCAGACCGAAGGCGGCCACCGGGATGAGGACGACGTTGTAGGAGAACGCCCAGAACAGGTTGCCCTTGATAGTGGCAAGCGTGCGCCGCGACAACCGGATCGCGTCCGCGGCAGCGGTGAGGTCGCCGCGCACCAGGGTGATGTCGGAGGCTTCGATGGCGACGTCGGTGCCGGTCCCCATCGACAGGCCCAGGTCCGCCGCAGCCAGCGCTGCGGCGTCGTTCACGCCGTCACCGACCATCGCCACGACCCGTCCCTGGCCTTGGAGGTCGGTGACCGCGGTGACCTTGTCCTCGGGCAGTACCTCGGCGATGACGTCCGCCGCCGAGATGCCGACGGTGGCTGCGATGGCGGCCGCGGCGCCCCAGTTGTCCCCGGTCAGGAGAATCGGCCGCAGCCCGAGCCGTCGCAGCTGTGCGACGGCGGCGGCGCTGGTGTCCTTGACGGTGTCACCGGCGACGAGCAGGCCGCGGATACGGCCGTCCCAGCCGGCGAGGACCGCGGTCTGTCCGGCGGCCTCCGCGTCCGCCTTCGCCGCTGCCAGCTGCTCATCCAGGGGCATGCCCCAGTCGGCGAGCAGCGTGTCCCGGCCGACGACGACGGCATGCGTGACGTCGCCGATCGTGACCGTGCCGGTGACGCCGAGCCCGGTGGAGTTGCTGAACGATTCGACTGTCGGCAGCTGCCCGAACTGCTGCATAGCGGCGGCTGCGATGGCCTTGGCGATCGGGTGTTCGCTGGCCGCTTCCAATGCACCGGCGATGAGCAGCAACTCTTCGTCTTTGACACCGGCAGCGGTGTGGGTGCTGTGCAGGCTCATCCGGCCGGTGGTGACGGTGCCGGTCTTGTCGAGCACGACGGTGTCAACCCGCCGGGTTGACTCCAGTATCTCGGGGCCCTTGATGAGCAGTCCAAGTTGGGCGCCGCGGCCGGTGCCGACCAGTAGCGCGGTCGGTGTCGCGAGGCCGAGCGCGCAGGGGCAGGCGATGATCAGGACAGCGACAGCGGCGGTGAACGCGCGGACCGCGTCCTGCCCGCTGACCAGCGTCACCATGAGGGTGGCGAGTGCGAGGACAAGCACGACGGGTACGAACACCATCGAGATCCGGTCGGCGAGTCGCTGGACCGCAGCCTTGCCCGATTGGGCGTTCACGACAAGGCGCGCGATCTGGGCGAGCCGGGTGTCGGCGCCGACGCGAGTGGCGCGGATGACGAGCCGACCGCCGGCGTTGACGGTCGCGCCGGTGACCGCGTCACCCGGTGCCACCTCGACCGGGATCGATTCACCGGTCAGCAGGGATTCGTCCACGGCGGATGAGCCGTCGACGACGACGCCGTCAGTGGCGATCTTCTCGCCGGGCCGCACGACGAACTCATCCCCGGGTAGGAGCTGGTCGGCCGGGATGCGGGTCTCGATGCCGTTGCGTATGGCGGCGACGTCTTTCGCTCCGAGCTCGAGCAGGGCTTTGAGCGCGGCGCCCGAGCGGCGCTTGGCGCGAGCTTCGAGGTAACGACCGGCGAGGATGAACACGGTGACCGCTGAGGCCACCTCGAGGTAGATCTCGGACGCGCCGTTGCCGGAGGTCGCGACAAGGTCGAAATGCATCCGCATGCTGGGCATGCCGGCGTCACCGAAGAACAGCGCGTACAGCGACCAGCCGAACGCGGCCAGGGTACCCATCGACACAAGCGTGTCCATCGTCGCGGCGCCGTGCCGCAAGTTTGCCCAGGCAGCGCGGTGGAACGGCCAGCCGCCCCACGCCACGACCGGACTGGCCAGGGTGAGCGACAGCCATTGCCAGTTGTCGAACTGCGCTGCCGGAATCATGGCCAACAGCAGCACCGGCAGGGTCAGTGCCGCGGAGATACCCAGCCGCTGCCGTAGTGCAGACAGCTCGCGGTCGGGTTCGTTTCCGGGATCACCGGTCGCGTTCGAGGCAGCGGGCGGCTGCGGAAGGCGCGCGGTGTAGCCGGTCGCCTCGACCGTCGCGACCAGGTCAGCGGGTGCGACCGCGGCCGGGTCGTAGCGCACCGTCGCTTTCTCCGTCGCATAGTTGACGGTCGCTGTCACGCCTTCGAGCTTGTTGAGTTTCTTCTCGATGCGAGCCGCGCACGAGCTACACGTCATGCCGCCGACACTCAACTCGACCGACGCGGGCGTCGGTGCTCCGCTGCCTGCGCTGTTGATGTGGCTGCTCATGTCGTGCCTTTCCTGCGGATCTCAGGTGCATGCTGCCTAGGCGCCGGACTGTTCAGTACCCGGCGGGTGTGTACAGCGGGTCAGTCGTCGACCATGCTGTAGCCGGCCTCGTCCACCGCGGCCCGAATCTGCTCGTCGCGGTAACCCTCGCCGATCACGGTAACCGTGCCGGCCGCTAGGTCCACTGCGGCCGACTCGACCCCGTCGATACCGCTCACCTCGCTGCTGACCGCATTCACGCAGTGTTGGCAGGTCATGCCGGTCACGGTATAGGTCTTCTCCGCCATGTTCCTTTTCTCCTTTCCCTAGTTCGCCTTTTCTAGCTTCCTCGCCCGTTCGCAGGTGGGTTTTCAAGATTCGCCGCCAAGCTCGGCGCGTACCCCATAGGGGTATGTCTACTCCCGGTTACCGCCTGGCGTCAAGTACCCCAAGGGGGTATCGTTGGGTAGAGGAGGCGACATGCACGGTTA
>JAVEET010000077.1 GCA_030840295.1 Pseudonocardiales bacterium | reverse complement strand
GTGGCCTGCACAGCCGCGGACTGGTCTTCGGATCGTCCGACGGGCTCACGAACCCGGCCGGCCAGGGATCGATCATGGCCAGCGAGAAGTCCGTGACGCCACGCTTGCCCATGGCCTCCTGCCACCTCCGCGACGCCGTGTGCCGCCAGCGCGTACGCCGCAAAGCGCCCGAGCTGCGGCGTGCAGCAGCCATCTGCAGTGGCCGGATCGCCGAGTGCCCACCACGCCGTGACGAGCAACGCCACAACAGCAACAGCGATCAGGGCCGGCGGGCGGACGCCGGCCTCGGTGCCATCGGCAAAGGCATCGGGCAGCAGATCCACCGCGACGAGCGCAACCAGGAGACCGCCGGCCGCGGCCTGGACGCCGGTGGCGCGGCCCGGGCGTACCGCCGCGGCCGCGCCACCGACCAGCAAACCAGCCGTCGCGAGCAGTAGAGCCAGTGCCGTAGTTCCAGCCACCGGGCTGACGTTAGGAGCGATCGGTTACCTGGATCGTCACCAACAAGTTACCTTCCGGGTCACGCCGAATGAGAGAGGGTCTGGTTTTGAGGACGGGTTGAAAGGGCGGTTGCAAAGGCCCGTGGTAATGGGCGTTGCAGATCCGTAGTTGCAGATCCGTAGTTGCAGATCCGTTGTTGTACTAGACCTCACCTGAGTCCTCGACCCGAAAGCCGACCTTCAGGGTGACCTGGAAGTGATCGACGGCCCCATCCTCGACGTGACCTCGGATCTCGGTCGTCTGGAACCAATCGACGTGTCGGATGGTCGAGGACGCGCGACTGATGGCGTTGCGGATCGCAGCGTCGACACCTTCCGGGGACGAACCGACCAACTCGACAACGCGATAGGTGTGGTTTGACATTGGACGCTCCCGCTGGAGAGATCGGAACTGCTGGGTACAGCAGCCCTCAGGACACTTCGATCATCGCAGGGGCTCCCCCGGCCGGACAGAGCGGCGACGGACCGTTGCGGCGGCCAATTCTCAGTCTGCCCCGGATGGCTCTGCTGCATACAGTAGACGACAGACCCTTCAGATATACGGCGCGCTAGAGCGTCTACTCCGCAAGTTTACGGGGCCAACACCCGCGATGACGAGTTCAGGCTTACGGCTCTTGTATACAATTTGGCCTCGATTACAACCATTTCGGTCCGGTAAACCCTTCGCGCCGGTCTGGTTAAGTGCCTTCCGCCGCTGTTCCGCGCGACGTAACGTCCGATTCGTCAGATGGTCAGACCAAGTTTCGAGGTGACAGGGTGGCTGGACGCGTCACTGACATCGGCCCGCTCGGACCGCGTGCACGTGGTGTCAGCGTGCAGATCGCGGCCCATCTCGAACGCCTGATCACCGTGGGCGAACTCAATCCGGGCGATCGGCTGCCCGCGGAGCGCGATCTGGCCGCGGATCTGCAAGTGTCGCGGGCGTCGTTGCGTGAAGCGATGCACGAGCTCGAGGCGAAGAACCTGATCGAACGGCGGCCAGGGCGCGGAACCTGCGTGCTGGCACCACCGGAGTATGTCCGCGACCTGTACGGACAGATTTCTGGCGCGGAGCGCAAGCTGCGCGATGTCGCAGAACTCCGCGAAACGATCGAACCGCAGATCGCCCGGCTGGCCGCTCACCGGGCAACCGATGCGAACCTGATGGAGCTGGACGGCGTGCTCAGTCACACGGTCGAAGGGCTGACCGCCGAGGGTTCCGTGCAACTGGATCTGGAATTCCACCTGTTGCTCGCGCAGGCCTCACAAAACCCGCTGCTCTCCTCGCTGATCACGTTGACCAGCTCGTGGACGCGGCCGGTCCGAATCCTGTCGCACTCCACCAAAAACGCACGCGAAGTTTCCTATCGAGGACACCGAGCAATTCTCGACGCCGTTTCGGAACGGGACAAAGAGGCAGCGGGCTCGGCGATGCTGCGACACCTTCAGGAAGTCGCGGAGCTCACGAACGAGAACATTCCCTTTGTAACGCCAGTCTAATCGTAAGCCGCTCAATCCCTAATGCCGTTCTACGTTGCAATGTCGTCGTAGCCGCAACCCCGCTGCAGCTTGCCATGCCCTCTTAGCTTTCGTAACGCCTTTTGCCCGTAACGCCTGCTAGCTGCGGTCCACACACATCAAGTACTTCGTATCGAAAGGAACCTCGACATGCCCAAATTCAGTCACCGAGACGTATCCGTCCGGTTTCCAATCGCGTTGCTGTCCATCGGTCTACTCGCCGCCGGGTGCTCCTCCGGAAAGGCGGCGACCAACACCGCGAGCATCGGCAGCACGGTTTCGGCGGCCTGCAAAGCCGGCCAAAAGGCGAACCCCAGCGTCGTGGGCAAGCACTACACGGTCGGCACCTCGCCGACGCAACCCAGCTACGAGGCGATCGATCCGAACGACCCCTCCAAGATCGTCGGATTCGACGTCGATTTCCTCGACGCCGTCGGCAAATGCGCCGGCTTCACCTACTCGTTCGCTAAATCCGATTTCCAGGCACTGGTGCCCTCTCTCCAGGCTGGGCGGATCGATATGGTTGTCGCCAACCTGATCGCGTCCCCTCCCAGAGCCAAGCAGGTCAACTTCGTCATTTACCAGAATGACCTCGAGTCGCTGCTGGTCGCGCATGGGAACCCGAAGTCCATTTCCACTGTTAGTGGCCTCTGTGGGAATTCGGTAGCGGTCTTCCCCGGCACCGTGCAGGCTGGTGCCGCGCAAGTACAGAGTGATGCGTGTACAGCGGCAGGTAAGAAGCCGATCACCATCAACACGTACAACGACTTCCTAAGCTGCGTCCAGGCTGTGCTGACGGGTCGCAGCGACGCGACGATCGATCCGGTGAGCATGGTCGCGGCGACCGTCGCGAAGTATCCGACCAAGATTGCCGGGACTGACCCGATCCCGGAGTTCCGTTCCCAGATCGGCATCGGGTTCAACAAGTCCAGCACCCAACTGCAGGCCGCGACCTTCGCCGCCGTCAAGTCCGTGCAGGCCGATGGCACCGAGAAAAAACTGATGACGAATTGGAAAGTTGATCCGTCCAGCCAGGCGGCAACCGTCGAACTTCCGTAGTGCACATGCGGTGCGGCCGGGCGATGTCTTGGCCGCACCGCATATCTCAGAACCCAGGCACCCCTTGTGAAAGGCCCGCCGGATGCAAGAATATCTGCACTACCTGACCCTGTCCTATCTGTGGCGCGGAGCGCTCACGACCGTCGAGATCGCCGGCGCCTCGCTGATCGGCGCGGTTGTCCTCGGCGCGATTCTCGCCGAGATTCGCATCGCCCCGCTGCTCCCCTTGCGCGCCTTCGCCGCGGGATACATCTGGCTGATCAGAGGCACGCCGCTCCTACTGCAGCTCTTGTTTCTCTTCGACGTGTTGCCATCGGTGGGCATCGTGATGGCGCCCGTCCCGACTGCGATCATCGGCTTCACCATCAATGAGTCCGCCTTCTTCGGCGAGATCATTCGCGGCGGCATCCTGTCCGTCGACCGCAATCAGACGCTGGCCGCGCAGGCTCTGGGCATGTCCCCGCGGGTTACCCGACGACGAATCGTGCTGCCCCTCGCCTTACGGGCGATTCTGCCTAGCCTGGGCAACGAGTTCATCAGTCTCATCAAAGGCACCTCGCTCGCGTCGGTGATCTCGGTAAGCGAGTTGACGCAGCGCAGCCAGTTCCTGTCGTCACAGACCTTCGTGTTCTTCCCCGTCTTCCTGGCCTCGGGCTTGATGTACCTTGTCCTCACCTCGGGCGTTGCCCTCGCGCAGAGTCTCCTCGAGCGGCGGATGAGTTTCGATCGGGCGCGCAAGGTGCCACGTGACCCGGACGGTTTGCAACGCACGGCCGCCACCGCCAGGGCTCCCGCCGTCGAAGCCTACGACCCGAGCCCCGGTGCACTCCCCAGCACGGAGTCCGCAACCTTGATCCGCGACCAGCCGGTACTCATCTGTGATGGCGTGAGCAAGAGTTACAGCGGCCGGATGGTGCTCGACGGTCTTGATCTGACCATGCATCGTGGTGAGGTCGTCGCCGTGCTGGGCACCAGTGGCAGCGGCAAGAGCACCTTGCTTCGCTTGATCAACCATCTGGAATCCCTGGACGGCGGTGCCATTACCGTCAACGGCCGCCATATCGGCTACACACCGACGGGTGCCGCGCAACGCTCGGCCGCCAAACTGGCGACGGCGCGTGCCGAGGCCCATATCGGCATGGTCTTTCAGCATTTCAACCTGTTTCCGCATCTCACGGTCCTCGAGAACGTCCGGGTGGCACCGGTCTTCGTGTACAGCCGAGACCCATCCGAGGCCACCCGGGAGGCGTGGGCACTCCTCGCCGAGGTCGGACTAGCCGATCATGCCCAGAAGATGCCGCACCAGTTGTCGGGAGGACAGCAGCAACGGGTGGCCATCGCCCGAGCGATGGCCACCCATCCCAAACTGATGCTCTTCGACGAGCCGACGAGCGCCCTTGACCCCGAAACGGTAGGTGAGGTGCTTGCGGTCATGAGACGCCTGGCCGCTGGCGGCATGACGATGCTGGTGGTGACACACGAGATCCGCTTCGCGCGGGACGTGGCCGATCGCGTGATCTTCATCGAGAACGGACAGGTCGTGGAGCACGGCACGCCGAGCGAAATCCTGGAGACGCCACAGCAGCCCGAGACGAAACGATTCCTGCAGTCGTTGACCGGCGTCGCGGTCTAACCCCTTGTTGTCATCGAGACCTGGAGAATGCAAATGAACTTTGACGAAATCATCGACCTCGGGCACGAGCTCTACACCGGAATGCCCTGCTATGCAGCAAACGTAACAGCGTTCTGGACCGTGGACGACTTCGAAGGTACCCGCCGAACCAGCGAAGGGCGACGGGCCCTGCGCAACAAGATGATGCTGCTAAGCGAGCACACCGGCACCCATTTCGACGCGCCTTCCCATTTCGACGAGGACGGCCTGTCAGTTGACCAGGTTCCGCTTCAGAACCTGATCCTGCCTGGGCACTTTCTTGATGTCTCCCACAAGAAGGCGCACGAACCGATCGAACCGCAGGATCTGATCGACGCCGAGCAGGCCAGCGGCAAGACGATCGGCTCCGGTACCGCCGTCATCCTTTGGACCGGCCAGGACGTGAACTGGGGAACCGAGGGCTTCTTCTACGAACGGCCCTACGTGCCGGAGCAGAGCGCGCGCTGGCTGGTCGAACGAGGAATCACGCTCTTCTGCACCGACCTCATCGCGATCGACGACCCGGACGAGTGGTGGGAGCCGACCCACACCGCCTTCCTGGCAGGCGGAGTACCGATGGTGCAGCAACTGAACAATCTCGAGCGACTACTCGGTCGGGAATTCACCTTCGTAGTCCTCCCGCTGCCGATGCGGGGCGGCACAGCCAGCCCGGTCCGACCCGTCGCCCTACTGCATGGGTGAGCCGGCTGTGGTTGTGACCGACACACCGAATCTGCTTTCAATGAGGGGAACCCCCATGGCTAAACTCGTCCCGATGAGCTTTCCCTTGCTGCAGTCGCACGAAGGGCCGATCCCCGGAGAACACTACCTACCGTCGACCCTCGACTCGGTGAGCTGGGGATGGCTTCCCGTTGAGGGCGCCAGGCCTGCCGTTCAGATGCGCTCAGGGGAGACCGTAACGATAGACACCGTGTCCCACGAGGGCATCGTCGAAGATCACGGCCGCGACCCCGAAGAATTCTTCGGCCGGTTCGGCGTCACCGCTACCGATATCCTGCGGGATGCCGCGGTTATCGCCGCGGACCATCCGGTCCGGGAACCGACCGTGGATGGACCGCACGTCGTGACAGGGCCAGTCGCTATCGCCGGGGCACGCCCCGGCGACGTGCTCAAGATCGAGTTCCTGGATTTGGTGCCTCGGGCACCGTATGGGGTGATCTCCAACCGGCACGGCTACGGCGCGTTGCCGGGCGAACTGCCACCGCTGCCGTTTCCGGGCTTCGTCGCGGATCCGGGCGATGTCGAAAAGTCAGGCACCGTGTCGCTCTTCTGCCCGGTCGCCGGCGACCTCACCGGCGCACTAGCCGCGGGCGGCGGGCGCAGCATCAAATTCCCGATCGCTCCGTTCCTCGGCCTGATCGGCGTGACTCCGGCCGGTGAAACTCCCACCCATTCTGTACCGCCGGGGCCGTTCGGCGGGAACATCGATATCAAGGACCTGATCAGCGGGACCGCCCTGTACCTGCCGGTGCAGGTCGATGGTGCCGGCCTATATGCGGGCGATCCGCATTATGCCCAAGGGCACGGCGAAGTCGCGTTGACCGCGCTGGAGGCGCCATTACGAGCAACTCTTCGGGTCACCGTGTTGCCCGCCGCTGACAGCCGTGCGCTGCTGGGCCAGCTGGATTGCCCGCTGGGCGAGACCCCGCATCATTGGCTCGCGGTCGGACTGCACCGTGACCTCAACGAGGCGTTTCGAGGGGCCGTCCGCGAGGCGCTACGAATGCTGGAGCAGATGTACCAGGTGCCGACCGATGTCGCTTACGCGTATCTGAGCGCGGCCGGCGATTTCGTCGTTTCCCAGGTGGTCGACGACGTCAAGGGCGTCCATTGCCTCATCCGCAAGAGCGACTTCGCCGCCTGGGCCTGAGCAACTCTGCCCGTCCAGTACCGAGTCACGCACCCAGCACAGCAACGGATGCCTGGGGCCAACAACGCATGAGGAAGCCAACTATGACGCAAGACGATGAGCTGCTCACCGAGATGTACCGGCGCATGTACCTGATCCGGGTGTTCGAAGAGCGCGCTATCGAGTTGCAGCGAAAGGGGGAAATACCTGGGGCGCTGCATACCTCACTGAACCAGGAGGCGACCGTCGTCGGCGCCACGCTCGCCCTTCGTCACGACGACTACATGACCGGCAATCACCGCTCACATGGCCATCCGATCGGCAAGGGCGCCAAAGTGGATCGGCTTATGGCTGAACTGATGGGCAAACGTACCGGTGTCTGTCAGGGCCGGGGCGGCTCGATGCACCTGGCCGACTTCAGCGTCGGCAGCCTAGGAGAGTCCGGCATCATCGCCTCTGGTGTTCCGGTCGCCCTCGGTGCCGGCATCAGCGCGCAAGTGCGCGGAACCGACCAGGTGTGCCTCACCTTCTTCGGCGATGGCGCATCGAACGCCGGTGCCATTCATGAGTCGATGAACATGGCGGCGATTTGGAAGGTACCGGTGGTGTTCTTCTGCGAGAACAACCAGTGGGCGGTGACCACGCCGATAGCCAAATCGACCTCCGTCGTGGACATCGCCCAGCGCGCGTCGGCATACGGGTTCCCGGGCGTCGTGGTCGACGGCCAGGACCCGGTCGAAGTCTTTACAGCGACCACGGAGGCCGTGGAGCGCGCGCGCCGCGGTGAGGGTCCCACGCTCGTCGAAGCGAAAACCTATCGGATCCTCGAACACGCCGAAGGTCTACCGATCCCTTCGAAATATCGGGAGGAAGCCGAAATCGACGTCTGGCGCCTACGAGACCCGCTGCCGGCGTTTGCGAAGCGTCTGACCGGCGAGGGCATCCTGACCGAGGAGCAGGTCACCGAGATCGCGCGTGAGGTTGTCCTGGAGGTCGACGCCGCGATCGACTTTGCTCGGAGCAGCGAGTTCCCGTCAGCCGACTCCATCTTCGATGGTCTCTATTCCAATCCGATCATTCCGCTCGCGCGACTGCGCTGAAGGAGACATCATGGCGACCACCCTCACGGAAACCGCCCACACCTCGGCAACCGACCGGAAGGGGCGCCGATTGACCTACCTTCGTGCCATCCGTGATGCCCAATCCGAGGAGTTGAGCAACGACCCCAATGTCGTCATGTTGGGCGAGGATGTCGAGACCGGGATGTTCGGGACCTCGGGTGGTTTGCGCGACGAATTCGGGCCCGTCCGTGTTCGGGATACCCCGATTTCAGAACTCGGCTTCTGCGGTGCGGCGGTTGGCATGGCCATGACGGGCCTGCGCCCCATCGTGGATCTCACGATAGCCACATTTACCTATGTCGCCTTCGACGCGATCGTGAGCCAGGCGGCTAAGTCCGGATACATGTTCGGCGCGCAGGCAAAGGTGCCAGTCGTATATCGGGCGGCGATGTTCTACGGGGGCGGTGACGCAGCGCACCATTCCGACCGACCGTACGCGACGTTCATGACGGTTCCCGGCTTGAAGATCATCGTGCCGTCGTCGCCCTATGACGCGATGGGCCTTCTGAAGAGCGCGGTGCGCGATGACGATCCGGTCCTGTGTTTCGAGGACAAGAACCTGTGGGGAGTGCGGGAGACCCTGCCCGACGAGGAATTCTTCGTACCACTGGGCCAGGCCGCGATCAAGCGGGAGGGTAGCGATGTCACGATCGTGGCCATTGCCGGAGCGGTGCGCCTGGCTTTACAGGCCGCCGAGAAGCTGAACGGCGAGGGCATATCGGCTGAGGTCATCGACCCGCGGAGTCTCGTGCCTCTGGACTGGCCGACAATTTTCGAATCCGTGGCCAAGACCGGGCGACTGGTCATTGCCGATCCGGCTTCCCGCACGTGCAGCGCCGCCAGTGAGATAGCAGCGACGGTTACCGAGGAACTGTTCGGGCAACTGAAACATGCGCCGGTCCGGGTTACGACTCCCGACGTGCAGATTCCATTCAGTCCGCCGCTGGAAAGAACGCTGTATCCCGATCCCACCCGTATCGCCGAGGCCGCGCGCAGGACGATTCGATAACCCTGGACGTGCTGAGCTTCACCCAAGTACCGGCATCGCCAATCACGAAAGGTAGCGGAGGCGCACATGCTCGTGGAAGTACTCCTGCCCCAGTGGGGAATGGGAATGACCGAGGGTTTCATCGTCAGTTGGCTGAAGGTCGAAGGAGACCTCGTGGAGGCCGGTGAACCCCTCGTTGAAGTGGAGGCGGCGAAGACCACCGGCGACGTGGAGGCACCGACCTCGGGTGTGCTGCACAAGATCCTCGCGGTAGCCGATGAGACAGTAGAGGTCAGGGCGGTGATTGCTCTGATCGATGATCGATCCCCGATGCAATGACCGGGCTTGGTGCGGGCTGCAGATGCTGGGTGCAATCGCGGCCATCGCGGTCGAGCTGTCCGCCGATGACCTAGCCGAGATCGAGTGCATCATCCCGGCCGGAGCAGCTGCCGGTGACCGCTACGCACCGGCCCAGCTCGCGCAACTGGACAGCGAGCGGCGATAAGCACGCCACCGTCCGCGCTTCCCTTCGTCGCCGCTACTTGACGGGCTGGCCGTTAGGTGGGGGCAACGTGCTGCCGTCGCGCGGGATGACCGGACCGACAGCGGCCGAGTTCTTCACCGGTGGCGGCGGGGCTGGTGTCGGTGTCGGTGCCGGGCTCGGCGGTGGCGACGGGGCTGGTGTCGGAGCCGAATGCGGGTGGGGTCGCCGCAACTGCGGCCTTGTTGTCCA
>JAVEET010000076.1 GCA_030840295.1 Pseudonocardiales bacterium | reverse complement strand
GTGGCCTGCACAGCCGCGGACTGGTCTTCGGATCGTCCGACGGGCTCACGAACCCGGCCGGCCAGGGATCGATCATGGCCAGCGAGAAGTCCGTGACGCCACGCTTGCCCATGGCCTCCTGCCACCTTGGATCCGCACGGACCAGTTCTTCGATAGCGCCCATGTCCTCCCAGATGAACGAGGGAAAACGCTCTGGCACCGGCGTCCAGCTCAGCACCGTCCTGCTGGTCAATGACACAACGGCCTCACGGATCAGCCGTTCGGTGCGATCGTAAGTGACGATGAACGCACAGCGGTCCGGGTTATCCGTCGGGCCGAACTCCAGGGTCTCGGGCTTGGGTGGCTCCTGAAGGGAAATCATCACGAACTGTGCCGTCGCTGCCAGGTTGACGCAGTCCTTCAGGATGGCCGTCGCGGCACTCACCTCGGCTGCGCTCAACGGGTCCAGCGGATGCAACGGCGGTTCTGTCTGGAATACCGCTACCGTCTCCGAAACAAGCTGGGTGGTCATCGCTTCCCTCTCACTACTAGTGCTCTGCGGGCTAGGGATCTTCGGTCGGATCGATCGGGTTTCAGGACACGCGAGTCTCGGCGTCGTCGAGAACGGCCAGGTGCGCGAGAGCGTCGGTCTCGGTGAGCTTGCCGGCCGACCGGCGACCGAAGAAATACACCAGGCCGGCCGCGATGAGGGTGCCGCCGGTAATGGAACCCACCCACGTCATCCAGGTGCCCTTGGCAATGCTCGGACTGAACGGCAGCGTGAACGAGTAATAGACGCCTGCGGCGGTGCCGAGCGATCCGATCAGAGCAACCAGATAGACCGCCGGCATTCCACCGGGAATCCTCCAGAACGATTCGGTCGCATAGCGCTGCTTGTACTTGTTGCGGGCGATGACCAGCGGCACGAAGAAGAAGAAGCCGGAGCACAGCCACACCACGCTCAGCGCACCGTTGAGGTAGAGGAACACATTCGTCAGGCTGGATTGGGAGAACAGCACCACGATCATCGTCGAGGAGATGCTGGCCTGCACCAGGATCGCGGTCACCGGATTGCGGGTGCGCGGATTCAGGTGGGTGAACAGGCGCGGCAGGTGACGTTCCAGGCCGGAGACGAAGATGAGCCGGGAGTACGCGGACTGGTAGGTCGTCAAGGCGATGACCAGGATGATGGCGATGGCGATCGCTGCGACTTCTGCGATGCCGGGGACACCCATCTTCAGCGCGCCAGCCACCCCGACCACGGGGTCGATCTTGTCGGTCGGCAGGGCGAGCATCGTCCCGATCGTGCTCAGGAGGTAGATGCCCGAGAGCGCGATCGAGCCGAACAGGATCATCCGCGTGGCGCTGCGCCGAACCGACAGGAATTCAGCGCCCATATTGAACGGGGTCTCGACCCCGACCAGGTACAGCAGCACCAGGCCGAAGATCCAGCCGTAGGTGCCGAAGTTGACATGGGTGATGTCGTGCCAGCTCACCGGAGTCCCCGAAGAGCCGCGCGCGGCATGGGCGATCCCGACAAGCAGCACCGACACGGCCACCAACGCGTAGACGATCAGGGCCGCATTCATCACGCGCTGCGTCGCGGCGAGTTTGCGGAGCGCAAGACCCACCGCCAGCCAGAGGATGATGAGCTGCAGGATGATCGACACCGTCAGGCCGACCTTCGCGTGCAGCGCGAACAGGGCGAACGACAGCACCACGGACGGGCCGGAGGCACCGTTGAGAACCACCGGAATCCATGACAGGAATCCCCCCAAGAACGCCAGCGGTTCATTCAGCGTCCGGTAGGCCCAGATGTAGACACCGCCTTGGGCCGGCCACAGGTTTCCCAGCTCGGCCACCGCGAGGCCGGCGGGGATCAGGAAGACCACGATGCCCAGCACCCACATCGGGATCGAGGACCAGCCACCGGTCGACATGATCGAGGAACCACTGATCCAGCAGATGATGAACACATATGCGGCGGTCAGCCCGAAGGTGTTCAGCACCCTCGGGAGCACGCGTTCAGGTACGAGTTCGGCCGCGAGTTTCGTCTCGGGCCCTTTCGCGATAGCGGTCATATCAGCTCTCCGAGCTCGGGTCGTGAACGGCGGGGTCGTGGACGATGTGCCCGTCCTGCATGCGGATCACCCTGCTGGCCTCCTCGGCGACGGACGGGTCGTGTGTGCTGGCGACAACCGTGACGCCGAGTCGCGAACAGAGATCCCGCAACAGCCGGACGACGGTGGCCCCGGTGCGGTGATCAAGGTTCGCCGTTGGCTCGTCGGCCAGAATGAGACGGGGCTGACTGATGAGCGCGCGGGCGATCGCGGTGCGCTGCTGCTCGCCACCGGACATCTTCGTCGGGGTGTGGTCAGCTCGATGCGACAGGCCGACCAACTCGAGCAGGTCCAGGGCCCGGGCTCGCAGCGCGGCCCGGTCGAACGGTTCGAAAATCAGTGGCAGCTCGACGTTTTCGACCGCGGACAGAAAGGGGATCAGGTTGTAGCTCTGGAAGATGAACCCAACCGTGTCGTGACGCAATGCGGCGAACTGGCTCTCGCTGATCGTCGCCGTATCGGTGCCGTCGATGACCACCGAGCCCTTGGTGGGCCGGTCGAGCCCACCAATGATGTTGAGCAGGGTCGACTTGCCACTGCCGCTGGGTCCCATCAGGCATACGAACTCACCGGGGTTGATCGTCAAGCTGGCATTACTCAGTGCCTTGACGACCTCGTCGCCCAGCTTGTGCAGCTTCCACACTCCCTCAACGTGCACGACCGGGGCATCACTGGCGAGCGCCACCACCGCCGGCGCAGCCTCAGTAGCGTTGGTCATAGGTCAGCCTCCATGGCTCAGCGAGCGAATTGGCGGACGTGAAGCGGCATGCCAGGACGGCACGATGCTGGTTACGGCGGCCGAGGCGATGCTGATGAGAACCGCGAGAGTCACCCCGACGGCAGTGGGCCCGAGTTCCGGCTCGGCTGAACTGCCGCCGGTGGCCGACAGCACGCCGTCGACGACTATGGCCAGGATGGATCCGCAGACCGCACCGCCGAAGGCGGCGACGATCGGCTCGACCATCAGCGCAGCGACCACGGGCGAGCGGCTGACCCCGGTGGCGCCGAGGACACCGATCTCCCGGGTGCGCTGGTTTATCGTGCGGGTCGTGCAGACCGCAACCTCGACCACGCCCACCAGCAGGACGACGACGGCAATCAGGAGCGTGGCACGGAAGAACTGATCCTTGTTGCCGAACGCGCTGGCTTGCACCTTCACGCTGCCGGTCAGCGAAAACACCTGCACCACCAGGAAGGCTCCCGTCGCGGTCGTGAGCATCGGTAGCAGCAAGGTCGATGCCCGGCGCCGGGTCGAGAGCATGCCGTAGGACAGCCCGCGGCGGATCATGTGGCATCCGCCAACAGCGACACCGGCCGCTGCTGCAACAGCCGGTGCACCGGCACCAGCGCCCCGACAATTGCCATCGCCGGCAGGTATGCCGCCGCCATGCCGGCCGCCTGCGCCCATGCACTGACCGAAGCAACGCCCGGTACCAGCGTCAACACCGCGACTCCTGCCAACAATGCGCCGCCCAGATAGGCGAGCACGAAGACCACCGCCGACTCGACCAGGAAGAAGTAGAGCACCTCATCGGCCAGACCGATGCTGGCCATGATGCCGAACTCCCGCCGCCTTTCCTGCACCGACGCGAGAAACGACGTCACCGCGATGATGAAGCCCAGGATGAGCCCGACGTTGGACACCATGCCGAGCATCGAACCGGTGACCTTCCCCGCATACAGCGCCGTGAACCGTTGCTGGAACGTCACAGATCCGCCGCCGCCCGCCGTGTCGTAGATGAGCCCGGCACCGCTCGGCTTGTTCGCCGGGTCCGTCGACGTCGGCAGACCCGTGGCGGCACTGAGCAGCTTGCCTAGATCGAGGCGTCCGTTGAGGGCAGCTGGTGGCATCACCGTCCACCAGCTCTTGCTGCCGACGACGGCGGTCGCCACCTGCTCCGGCACCATGACGATGGGCGAGTTGCCGGTGACCGAGACCGTGAGATCAGTCGTACCGACCTTGAGGGGACCACCGTCGGACACGGAGAGCTTGTTCGCCGTTGACCTCGACAGGATGACAGTGCCGTCGGCAATCCTGGCGTTGCCGTAAATTGCCAGTTCGCCGGCTGATGAGTTCCAGGCTCCCGCGACGGTGTGCAGAGCTGTCCAGCCCGGCGGAACCGTCAGCTGCGGCGCCGGGCCGTCGGGCAGCATCGCTGACAACTGGGCGTTGTAGGAGATGCCCTGCCCTGGGGTTACCCACAACGGGGCGCCGTGCAGGACCTCCGACAGTGACGCTGAGCTGGATCCCGCGAACCCGATCGACAGTGTCCGGACCACCACGACAGCCATGATCGCCAGCGCAATACCCAGTGTTGACAGCACGAAACGTTCTGGGCGACGAGTGAGGTTTGCCAGGGCGAAGCGAAGGAGCCGACCGCCGTTGCCGACCGCCGAGGCCGCGAGCTCTGGGGTGGGTTCGTGCGCACTCGTCTCTGCTGCGACCTCGGGTGTGAGGGTGGGCCGAGTCTGCAGGACCGTCATGCGCTAAATAGTGAATCGGAGGTGTTGCCCGCAGAAATCCGCCCATTTCGCAACGGGAAATTCGCCATGACCCGGACGTTGCCTGATCGTTGCAGCTCCGCCACCTCAAATGAGAAAGTCGTTACACCGATCTCGGACCGGGCAATCGCCGGGGTCATGAGTTTCTCGATTCTGCTGTCATCGATGCTGCGGACGGGCCGGGCGGACAGCCCAGAGCGGGCCACAACTCCCGCAAGTCACCGGCTGCCGATCGCAGCCGGGTGACCAGCTCGGTTAGCCGGCGCTCGATGGCGGAGGCGTCGGCCGAGACGGTCAGGCTTGCACACATCGACCCGTCAGGGTCGGTGACCGGGACCGCGATACAGCCGACTCCGGTGTGCAGCTCACCGAGCTGGACGGCCAGCGCGTCCCGCCGGATCCGGATGAGCTCGCTGTCGAGCCGTGCTCGATCGACGATCGTCTTCGGTGTCAGGCGATTCAGGATCGGCTTGGTGAGCAAGGCATTCCAGTTCGGTGTCGCGGCCAGCAACAGGCGTCCGATGGCCGATGCGTGCAGGTTGGTCACCGCAAGACCGTCCACCGACACCGGCCGGCGTGGATCACGGACCGCTATCTCTACGGCGTGATCGGTATAGGTGGCCAACGTGACTGGCAACCCGATGCTGGCCCGCAGCGCGAGGACCACCGGCTGCACCTCGTCGCCCAGACGGTGCAACAGCGACAACGGTGGTGCGACGAACTGGCTCGCACCCACGAGTTCGGCCACCCTGGTACCGAGAGCGAAGCCACGCAGGTCGGCAAGGCGGACCAGGTATCCCTCGCCTACCAGCAGATTGAGGATGCGGTAGGTGGTCGCCGGTGGCAAGTTAAGTTCGGCAGAGATCTGCTTGGCCGTGATGCCCGGACCGGCCTGTGCCACCGTACGCAACATGGCCAACGCCATCCGGATGGCCTGTGGCTGCCGCCCGCTCGGTGCGGACGGGAGCTGGCTCATGACGCTCGCCGCCAACTGGGGCTGAAGAGATCCGCGGCAATCGGTTCGTCGTACAGTCCGAGCCTCACGACGCCGGTGGCACGGCCACGTGACCTGCGAACCAGTAGACCGGTTCCGATCAGGACGGTCGCGCCACTGAGCACGAAGAGTGCTCGGTTCGTGCCGGTGGACGGCACGGCGTAAAGACCGAAGACCGCGCAGAGCACCACGGTTGCTGTGACGCCTGCACCCAGAGCGGACGCCGTCAGCTCACCGATCCGATACAGGAAAGCCGGCAGCGCGCTGCAGACGAGAACGTAGGCGAGCATGTAGCCGAAGGTCGCGACTGTGACCAGCATGACGAACGCGTCAGCCACCGAGATGCCGGATGCAACGCCGACCAGGGGAATCGACACTATGCCCAACCAGCCGATCAGAATCGCGACGTGTGGCGTCCCGAACCGCTGCGACGTTCGTCCGATCTCAGCAGGCAGCACGCCCTCTCGAGCCATCGAGAACAGCAGCCGGGCCAGTGCCGTGGCCGATGCGATCGTGCACGCGAACGCTGAGGCGGCGATGGCGAGGTCGAGCACGATAGACAGCCATGGAGCACCGAGCCGCACCGCGAGCGTGGGGAGCGGCGTGCTGGTGGCAGCCAGGCCCGCGACGCCGCCCGGGAAGACGCTCAGTTGCAGGGCCGCGCCAGCGAGATAGATGACTCCGGCAACGCCGACCGTCTGCCCGATCGCGCGAGTGACCGTGAGATGGGGCCGCCGGGCTTCCGGGCCGAGCGCGGCGGCGCTCTCGAAACCGATGAACGCGGTGATCGCCAACGCGACGCCGGCGCCGAACCCACCCGGTGTAACCGCTCCGCTCGGGATCAGGACGTTGTCCATCCGGCCGTGGGTTCGCAACGCCAATCCGGCGATGACCACGACAACTGCGCCGATGGCTGCTGCCTCGATGGCCAGTGTCACCCGTGATGCGACCGACACCCCGCGCACCATCACGACCGCGGCGGCGGACGCCAGTCCCAACATCAGGGCAACACCGTTTCCGGCGCCGCTGAACGACAGTAACCGCAGCGTGTAGCCGCCGGACAGGACCAGCGTGGCCATCGCGAGCACGCCGTACCCGAGGATCAGGCTGACCCCGCACAGCATCGCCGGGACGGGCCCGAGCCCGCGGGCCACGAAGGTATAGAGCGACCCCGACGCAGCCATCCGGCTGGCAAAGCGGTTGATGCAGTAGGCCACCAGCAGGACCACGACGGTCGCGAGGAGGAACGAATACATCGTTGCGCCGCCGGCCTGGGCGGCCACGATGGCCGGCATGGAAGCCACGGCCGCCGCTGGAGCGGTCGTCCCTATCGACTGGGCGGTGACCTCGAGCTGACCGAGTTGGCGCCGGTGCAGTCCGTGCAAGGGCGACCGGGTACCCGGGTCCAGGGCCGGCCACGCCTGACCTGTCATGCCGAACCGAGGCCGATCACGATCGACATCGACACCAGCGCAATCAGCGCCGTCACTCGATGCTCGGCTCTGCGTGCACGCAGAGCCGGACGAAGAAGTCTGAGAGCGACCCCCGCCAGTACCCCGGCGACCGCCGAAGTTGCCAGCGGTAGGGCTGCTCCGGTGACGGGGAACCGTTCGCCGAGAAGTGCACCGACCGGGGGCGCGAGCGCCGCTAATGCCAGCCAGCCGGCGGCCCGAGTCCATCGCCGTGATCCCGCTTCGACGCTGGCAATGATGGCGAAGCCCTCGCCTGCCTTGTGCAGGCAGAAGGCCACTAGCAGCCAGGGACCGGCTGCCGCAACGAGTCCGGAACCGAGGCCGAGCAGCAGTCCCTCCGCGACGCCGTGTGCCGCCAGCGCGTACGCCGCAAAGCGCCCGAGCTGCGGCGTGCAGCAGCCATCGGCAGTGGCCGGATCGCCGAGTGCAAACCACGCCGTGACGAGGAACGCCACAACAGCAACAGCGATCAGGGCCGGCGGGCGGACGCCGGTCTCGGTGCCATCGGCAAAGGCATCGGGCAGCAGATCCATCCCGACGAGCGCAACCAGGAGACCGCCGGCCGCGGCCTGGACGCCGGTGGCGCGGCCCGGG
>JAVEET010000071.1 GCA_030840295.1 Pseudonocardiales bacterium | reverse complement strand
TCGGGCCCGGCGTCGAGTGATCAAGGACCTGGCGGTGTCGAGTCGAGCAGGGCGTCCGCCGCTTCGGCATCTTCGGCGTCCTCCGCCTCCTCGGCTTCCGCCGCGTCGGCGTCGTCGGCTTCCGCCGCAGCGCCGCCGTTCGACTCGGCCGGCTTTCCGATCCCGGCGCCGGTGCGACCCGCCTGGTGGGGCAAGTTGGTCGTGGCGGTCGGCTCCGAGGGCACGGTGGTCGGCTACCAACCTGGCAATGCCCAGGCCGCGCTCCTCGACTTGGGCCTGGGCGGCATCCAGTCGATCGCCAACGCGCCCTGACTCGAGACCTCAGCCGGCCGCAACGCTCGCGACGCCGCGCTCCAGGAAACGTCGTCCGGTGACCTTCTCCGCGACGCCGGTCCGATCCAGCAGCGGCGTGATACCACCGTTGAAGAACGAGAAACCGGCCCCGGTGATCATGGCGAGGTCGATGTCCTGCGCCTGGAGGACCACACCTTCGTCGAGCATCAATCTGGCCTCCTCGGCGAGTGCCGACAGCACTTGATAGCGGACCTGCTCGTTGGTCAGCGCTGGAGCAGCGCCATGCTCGAAGAAAGCCTGCACGTCCGGGTCGACATGCTGCTTGCCGCCGTCCCAGCTGTAGATGCCCGGTTTCTTGGCTTCCACGATTCGGCGCAGGTTTTCCGAGACGTAGAACCGGCTACCGAAAGCCGCGTGCAGGGTCTGCGAGTTGTGCAGTGCGATCGCGGGTCCGACGAGCGACAGCAGGACGAACGGCGGCATCGGCGCCACACCGGCAAAGGAGGCATCGGCCACCTCGATCGGCGTGCCATCGTCGACGATCCGGCTTACCTCACCCATGAATCGACCGAGCAGACGGTTGACGATGAAGGACGGCGAGTCCTTGACGCCGATCGCGGTCTTCTTCAGCTGCTTGGCCACCGCGAAGGCCGTGGCCAGGGTGGCGTCGTCGGTCTGCTCGCCGCGTACGACCTCCAGCAGCGGCATCACCGCAACGGGATTGAAGAAGTGGAATCCCACGACCCGCTCCGGATGTTGGAGGTCGGCCGCCATCTCGCTGATGGACAGTGAAGAGGTGTTGGTCGCCAGGACCGCGGTCGGCGCGAGGTACTGCTCCAGTTCGGCGAACACCGACTTCTTGATCTTGATCTCTTCGAAGACGGCCTCTATGACAAAGTCCGCGTCAGCGAAGGCATCCTTGGTCAGCGATCCGGACACCAGGGATTTCAGCCGGTTGGCCTTGTCCTGGCTGAGCCTGCCCTTGGCCAGTAACTGGTCCACCTCGCGGTGCACGTAACCGACGCCTTGGTCGAGGCGTTCCTGGTCGAGGTCGGTCAGAACCACCGGCACTTCAAGGCGGCGAGCGACGAGCAGCGCTAGTTGCCCGGCCATCAGCCCGGCACCGACCACACCCACCTTGGCGACCTTTCGGGCCAGTGATGCCTCCGGCGCACCTGCCGGTCGCTTGGCCCGCTTGTTCACGAGGTCGAAGGCGTACAGGCTGCTCCGTAATTCATCGCTCATGATCAGGTCTGCCAGCGCTTCGTCCTCGGCGGTGACGCCCTGGTCGAAGGATGCGGACTTGGCCAGTTCGATGAGATCCAGCGCGCGATATGCAGCGGGCGCGGCCCCATTGACCTTGGCGTCGGCGAACGCCCGGCCCCTGGCAACCGCATCGTCCCAGGCGTCGCCACGGTCGACGCTCGGCCGTACGACCGGAGTCGAGCCGTTGATGACCTTGGCCGCCCAGCGCAGCGACTCGGCCAGGAAGTCGGCGGAATCGAGAAGTTCGTCGACGATCCCGAGCTCGGCGGCCTGCCTAGGTGCGAGCATCCTGTTCTGGTTCAAGGCGTTCTCGACGATGACCTTGACCGCCTGGTCGCCGCCGATCAGGTTGGGCAGGAGCTGGGTACCGCCCCAACCCGGGACCAGACCGAGAAAGCACTCAGGGAAGGCGATCGCGGCGGCCGCGGACGAAAGCGTCCGGTAGTCGCAGTGCAGCGCCAATTCCAGGCCGCCGCCCATAACCGCGCCGTTGATGAAGGCGAATGTCGGCACCGCGAGATCCGTGATGCGCCGGTAGACCTGGTGGCCCTGGCGGCCGAGGGCAAGGGCCTGGGCGCGGTCGGTCACGAGCCCGATACCCGAGATGTCGGCCCCTACGGCGAAGATGAATGGCTTGCCGGTCACGCCTACCGCGGCAATCCTGGGGGAGCGGGCTTCGATGGCGTCCAGGGCGGCGGACAGCGATCGCAGGCCACCGGGACCGAAGGTCGAGGGACGGGTGTGGTCCTGGCCGTTGTCGAGCGTGATCAGCGCGAACTCCCCGGCGAGGCCCGGAATTTCGAGAAACCGTACCAGCGACCGGGTCACGACCTCGTTCTCGAACACGGGCTCAGCGATCTGGCGGGTCATTTGTTACCTCCCCTGACTGCGTTGACCTCGTTGACTGCGTTGACTGCGGTTGACCTGTCGAAGTTGGGGTTCTCCCAGATCACCGTGCCCCCTTGGCCGAAGCCGACGCACATCGCAGTGAGGCCGTACCGGACCTCCGGATGCTCGCCGAACTGCCGGGCCAGTTGGGTCATCAACCGCACTCCTGACGATGCCAACGGGTGGCCGAGGGCGATCGCACCGCCGTAGGCGTTGACACGGGCGTCGTCGTCGGCGATGCCATAGTGCTCAAGGAATGCCAGCACCTGCACAGCGAAGGCCTCGTTCAGCTCGAACAACCCGACGTCCTCGATGCTCAGCCCGGTGGCCTTGAGGGCCTTCTCGGTGGACGGTATCGGTCCGACGCCCATGACCTCGGGGTCCACGCCGGCAAAGCCGTAGCCCACCAGCTTCATCTTCACCGGCAGGCCCAATTCCCCGGCCGCCTCGGCACTGGCCAGAATGCAGGCGGTGGCACCGTCGTTCAAACCGGCGGCGTTGCCGGCAGTGATCCGTCCATGGGGCCGAAATGGCGTCTTCAGGGCAGCCAGGTCCTGCAGTGTCGTACCGGGGCGCGGTGGTTCGTCTCGGGTGGCCAGGCCCCAACCATGCTCGGCCGACCGGGTGGCCACCGGTACCAGGTCGGGTTGGATCTTGCCCTCGGCATAGGCCTTGGCCACCTTCTCCTGACTACGCAGCGCATAGAGGTCAGCTCGCTGCTTGGTAATGCCCGGGTAGCGATCGTGCAGATTCTCGGCGGTCATGCCCATGGAAAGCGCGGACATGTCGACGATCTTGTCGGACAGGAATCGCGGATTGGGGTCCGCCGCCTCTCCCATCGGGTGCCGTCCCATGTGCTCCACGCCGCCGGCGATCGCCACGTCGTAGGCACCGAACGCGATGGAGCCGGAGATGCTGGTCACCGCCGTCATCCCGCCGGCACACATCCGGTCGATGGCGTAACCAGGCACCGATTTGGGCAGGCCGGACAGCAAGCCCGCCACTCGCCCGATGGTCAGCCCCTGGTCACCGATCTGGGTACTGGCCGCGATGGCGACCTCATCGATTCGCTCCGGTGGCAGTTCCGGATGGCGCCGGATGAGTTCCCGGATCACGGCGACGATCAGGTCGTCTGCCCTCGTCTCGGCGTATATGCCCTTTCCGGCTTTGCCGAACGGGGTGCGGGCGCCGTCGACGAAGACGACCTCCTTCAGCTGACGAGATGTCACAGCGGTCTCCTTGGAATACCTGAATACCTGCTCGGGTACGAGGTTGCGCGTCGGCTCGGTCCGGTTACCGACGGGTAACTTAACTGTAGCGGGCAGCGCTGATGCTTGTCTCGACGAATTCTGTGATCTAACAGACCGACCGGACGAGCTGGCCGGGACGCCGGTCAGAGGTCGGCGGATCCCGGCTCGGTGACTGGGTTCGGAGCAGCGGCGGGCGCAGGGCTCGGCGCAGGGCCGGGCACCGTGGTGGGGAGCGTGGTCGGCGCCGCTGCAAGGGCGGCGGTCAGTTCGGCCGCGAGCACGTCGATCTGCCACGGACGGGCCCCTAGTTCGGCCAGCTTGGCCCGCACCGCCGGCTCGGTCAACGGCCGCACCGGCCGCCAGCACAGGCGCCGAATGACGTCACCGGCCAGCAGGTTCTGGCTCACGACATGGTGTGCGGCCCCGGCCTTTGACACGACCTGCTTGGCCGCGGCCAAGCGCAGCGCGGCCTGGGGATCCTTGTCACGCCAACGAGCGGGGGCCGGCATCGCGTCCGGGTCGGCGCTGAGCTGCGACACCGCGGGCAGGTCGGCTTCAGCCAGCTGCCGGCCGGCGTCCAGGGCCCGGAACCACTGGCCGGCGAGCCGGCGCTGCCGTGGCCCGTTGAAGACAGGCAGGGCCAGCAGTTCGCCGGGGCTCTTGGGATTGGCCTTGACGGCGGCCATGATGGCCGAATCGGGAAGGATGCGGCCAGGCGCGATGTCCCGCTCGGCGGCTTGACGGTCGCGCGCCTCCCACAGCGAACGTGCCGTGGCCAGCTGGCGCCGGTTCCGAATCGAATGAATGCCGGAGATGCGCCGCCACGGCTCGGCCCTGGGGGTCGGGGGCGGCGCCGCGAGAATGGCCTCGCACTCCTGTTCGGCCCACGCCGTTTTGCCGGTCCGCACCAACTCGGCCAGCAACACCTCGCGCAACTCGATGAGCAGTTCCACGTCGAGCGCGGCATATTCCAGCCAGGCATGCGGTAGCGGCCGCGTAGACCAATCCGCTGCGGAGTGACCCTTTTCCAGTGCGATACCGAGGTACTGCTCGACCATGGTGCCCAGAGCGACGCGTTCGAAACCCAACAGGCGGCCGATCAGCTCGCTGTCGAACAATCGGCTCGGTCGCATGCCGACCTCGGCCAGACAGGGCAGGTCCTGGGTAGCCGCATGCAAGATCCACTCGGCGTCCGACAGCGCTGCTCCGATGGCCGATAAGTCGGGGAGCGCGATCGGATCGATCAGCACCGTGCCGAAGCCCTCACGGCGGATCTGTACCAGATAGGCCCGCTGGCTGTAGCGATAGCCCGAGGCGCGTTCGGCATCGATCGCGACCGGACCCGTCGCGGCAGCCAATCCTGCCGCCGCTGCCGCGAGCTCTTCGGGTGTCGTCAGGGGTTCCGGTGTGCCGTCTCTCGGCGTTCGCAGCAGGAGCGTTGCGCCAGTCGCGGGCGCTTCGGTCTCGACTGACGCGTCATGCTCCTCGGGTTCAACGGTCACCGAGAACAGCCACACCCTCCGGCGGCAGACCAGCGGCCACCGCCAACAGATCCACGAACGCCAGCACGTGTGTCGTCAGGTCGGGCTCGGTCGCCGTCCATGACCCCCGGAGCTCCAACTGTGTCGTACTGCGGGGCCCGTGCACGTCGCCGAAACGGGTTGAGGTCGTCTGGGTGACGGTTCCGCCGACCGCGGTGTACGGGACGCCGTGCTGTTCCAGTGCCTCGGTGAGCCAACTCCAGCCAACCGCCGGAAGCAGCGGATCGCCGGCCATGTCGGCTGCGAGGTCGGCCTGTGCATAGGCGACCAGCCGGATCTCGCCGTCCCAGGCTTCCGCACCGTCGGGGTCGTAAAGCACGACGAGGCGGCCGGTCGCTCCTTCGGTGCCCGCAGTATCGATGTCCACGGCGACCGCGAACGACCAGGGGGCCAGTCGCTGGGGCGGCCGGATCCGTTCAAGGATCGCCTCGGATCGGATCGGCGCTGCGAGCAGTGTGTCCACCGCGTGCCGGAACACCTCAGGTGCGTTGCTCGGCACGGCGTCGTCATCCCCGGCCGACGCCGCTGGGTCGCCACCGAGTGTCACGCTCGAGTCGGCCAACATGCCAGGTTCCCTTTCGGAGAAACCCCGAGCCGAAACCCCGGGTAGCGACTGTCCGCGTAGGAACTTCGCATGAGCGTCGCCTCTCGCGCGTGAGGCGCGCCGCATCCGGTAGGTCCTGCCGTCGCCGGCCATCCCCGGTCCGTGCAAACATGGACTTCGATGTCTTCCTTCAGGCCCACCCAAAACCTCCCTGCCGCTGGCACTGCCGCTGTGCATCCGGCCGAGCAGAGCCTGCTGTTGCGGGCAGCGCGCGGCGAACACACCGATCATCCGCCCGTGTGGTTCATGCGCCAAGCCGGACGTTCGCTGCCCGAGTACCGGGCCTTGCGAACCGGGACGAAAATGCTCCAGGCCTGCCGGACGCCGGAGTTGGTCACCGAGATCACGCTGCAGCCGGTGCGCAGGCACGGCGTGGATGCCGCGATCCTCTTCTCCGACATCGTGGTGCCCCTGGTCGCGGCGGGTCTGGACATCGAGATCGTGCCAGGAACCGGGCCGGTCGTCGCCGAACCGGTTCGTTCGGCGGCGGACGTAGAGCGGATTCGACCGCTGGATCGCGATGACATCTCCGACATCGAGACCTCGGTGCGCCTGCTGGTTGCCGAACTCGGCGAAACGCCCCTGATCGGGTTCGCAGGAGCGCCGTACACGCTGGCCAGCTATCTCGTCGAAGGTGGACCCTCCAAGGACCATGCCCGTACCAAGGCTCTGATGCACGCCGAACCCGACGTGTGGAACGCCCTGTTAGACCGGCTGGCGCAGATCTCGGCCACCTTCCTCACTGTGCAGTTGGAGGCCGGCGCCGCCGCGGTGCAACTCTTCGACTCCTGGGCCGGCGGCCTGTCCGCGGCCGACTACCGACGCTTCGCGCTGCCTCATTCGCAGGCGGTGTTCGCCGCGCTCGCCGATACCGGCGCGCCGAGGATCCACTTCGGAGTCGGCACCGGTGAGCTGCTGGACCTGATGCGGCAGGCCGGCGCGGATGTCGTCGGGGTTGACTGGCGCACACCGCTGGACGTCGCGGCGGCCCGGATCGGACAGGCCACGCCGGTGCAGGGCAACCTGGACCCGGCGATCCTGCTCGCCGGCTGGCCGGTGATCGAGTCCGAGGTCCGCCGGATTGTCGCCGAAGGTCGTCGCGCCCCCGGTCACATCTTCAATCTGGGCCACGGCGTGTTACCGGAAACCGATCCCGCGATGTTGAGCCGAGTCGTCGAGCTCGTGCATTCCCTTTGATTGCGGCGTCCGTCGGCGATACTACGGCTGTCGAATCCGCCGGGCCGCGCATCGTGGTGGTCGGTGGCGGTGTCGCAGGGCTGGCTGCCGCCCGCCGACTGGTCGCGTCCCGCCCGGACGCGGAGGTGATCGTGTTCGAGGCGTCGCCTGCGGTAGGCGGCAAGCTGCGCCGAAGGCAGGTCGGCGGGGCTTGGGTGGATGTCGGGGCGGAGGCGATGCTGGCCCGGCGGCCGGAAGGAGTCGCGGCCGCCGCGTCGCTCGGGTTGAGCGACGCCCTGCTGCACCCGCTGACCACATCGGCGCTGCTCCGCAATCGCGGGCGCAACCGACCGTTGCCGGCCCGGACCCTGATGGGAATCCCGGGAGACATCGCTGCCGTGCGAGCCGCGGACGTACTGAGTGAAGCCAGTCTGGATCTGATCGCGGCCGAACCGGACGCTGCACCGCTGGTCGCCCTGGACTCGGACATCTCGGTGGGTGATCTGGTCACGTCTCGTTTCGGCGCGGAGGTGGTCGAGCGGATCGTGGATCCGCTGCTGGGCGGGGTCTATGCCGGTCACGCCAACCTGATCTCGATCCAAGCGGCGATTCCCGGGCTGGCACGCCGGCTGATGATCGGCGGCGGATCGCTGCTCGAGGCAGCACAGTCCCAGCTGCCACCTTCTGATCCGGCGCCGTCTGATCCGGCGCCGT
>JAVEET010000050.1 GCA_030840295.1 Pseudonocardiales bacterium | reverse complement strand
AGCGCGGCCGCGATACCGCCCTGCGCCCACCGCGTCGAGCCGGCGGCCAGGACGTCCTTGGTCACTACCATGACGCGGATTCCCGATGCGGTGCCTGGGGAAAGCCCGCCGCCGACCGGTCGGCCGGCACCGCCACCGATGCTGGTACCCCCCGGGGCGCCGCCGGGGACGGTGCTGCCGCCACCCCCGGCTATGCGCAAAGCGGTCGTCAAACCGGCAATACCGGACCCGACCACCACTACGTCGGTGTCGACAATCCAGCCCGGGGCCGGGGCGAGCAACCGCTGTGGGAGGTTCATCGGCGTGGCTCGGCGGCGGTATCAGCCGGATCAGAAGCCGGGCCGGCGGCACCCTTAGCAGCGAGCAGCTCCAGGCCGATGTTGTCGATCAGTCGAGTACGCCCGATCCGGGCCGCAATGAGCAACCTGGCCGGCCCATAGGGGGGCGGCGGCCCCAGAGCAGGGTCACGTAGCTCCAGATATTCCACGTCCACTCCTTCGCCAGCGCCGAGCGATCGATCCAATGCGGCCCACGCAGCCTGCGCCACACCGGCCGCGTCGGCCGCGATCTCGGCCGCTGCCCGACCGGCCCGCAGTGCGCCGATCAGGGCCAGGGCCCGTTGCCGTTCGACGGACGAGAGGAACACGTTGCGGCTGGACAGCGCCAGGCCGTCCGGCTCCCGCACGGTGGGCACCAACTCGATGCCGGCTTCCAGGGCGAGATCGATGACCAGCTGCCTGACCAGGGTCAGTTGTTGGTAGTCCTTCTCGCCGAAGTATGCCCGATCTGGTCGTACGGCTGAGAGCAGTTTGGTCACCACAGTGAGCACGCCGTCGAAGTGCCCGGGGCGGTGCGGACCCTCGAGCTGATCGGCCAGCGCGCCGGCCGTGACCCAGACCCGAGCCGGACCCTGCGGGTACATCGTCTCGACCGAGGGTTTCCAGACGACCTCCACGCCGAGCTCTTCGCACAGCGCGAGGTCCGCCTCGATCGGCCGGGGGTAGCGATCGAGGTCGGCGGCCTGATCGAACTGCATCGGGTTGACGAAGATGCTCACCAGGACCGAGTCGCAGCCGGCTTTGGCCGCCTCGATGAGCGCCCGATGCCCCCGGTGCAGAGCACCCATGGTTGGAACCAGCCCCACCGTGCCGGCAAGCTTTGCCCTGGCGGCGGCCAGCTGGGCGCGGGTGCTGACCACCTGCAGGTCAGCCACTGCTGTCACCGTCCTCGTTCTGCTCGGCCTCCTCGATCACGGCCACGAGTTCGGCGCATTGGGCTTCGGTGAGCCTGCCCGCCGCGAAGGCCCGTTGCATCGTCCGGATGGTCATGGCGAGATACGGGTGCAGGAAAGCAGTTCCGCGCAGGGCGCGGACGTGGGCTCGGATCGTAGCGCTGTCCCCGCGGGCAACCGGCCCGGTGAGGCCCTCATCGCCCATCCGCAACGCATTGTCCAGCGACGCGGACAGCAACGGACCGAGCAGCCGGGCGGGACTCTCCACACCGGAGGACCGCAGGACATCAGAGGCGTCGTTGACCAGCGTGAGCAAGTGGTTGGAGGCCATCGAGAGCGCGGCGTGATACCGCGGCCTGGCCGACTCCGGGATCCACACCGGCTCACCGCCGAGTTCGATGACCAGGGTCTCGGCGACCGGGCGGAACTCCTCGGTGGCCGTGACCCCGAACGCAGCGCCTGCCAGTCGCTGCAGGTCCTCGGGACGGCCGGCGAATGTCATCACCGGATGCAGCGCCATCCCGACCACGCCCAGCTCGGTCGCCGGCGCAAACAGGCCGATGCCGTGCGCCCCGGACGTGTGCACGGCGAGCTGCCCGGCTCGCCAGGCCTCGGTGCGGGCCAGGCCGGTGACCAGGCCGGCCAGTTGATCATCGGGAACCGTGATGAGCACCAGGTCGGCCAAGGCCGCTGCCTCGTCGGCCGGAACCAACGGAACCCCGGGCAACAGCCGCTCGGCCCGGCGTATTGACGAGTCGCTGACACCGGTCGCGGCGGCGACGAAATGCCCGGCGCGGCTCAGGGCGGCGCCGAGGACGGAACCGACGCGGCCGACTCCGATGACCGCAACCCGCAACCGCGGTGCACCGGTGGGATCGATCACGGCGTGAAGCCTAGTCGCGGCCTCCTCGGCCCTCCTCGCCCTGTGACGAACGAGCCAACTCGACGCCAACAGGGGGTGAGCGCACTCCGCGGGCCGGGTTCGGCTAGTTTTTTCCGCTGTGACTGATCTACAGGCCGCAGTGGCCGCAGCAGCCGATCGTGCCGGTGCCCATTCCACCGCCCCTGCCTTGCTCCTGCAGGTGCAGGGCGCCCTCGGCCAGCTGGCCGGCGAAGCGGACCGGGTGACCGAGGGCGGCCGTCGGCCCTACCGGGTCTCTTCGCCGTGGGCCGGGAAGCTGGCCGAACTGGCCTACCTGGTGTATCTGCTCGCCGATCAAACCGGCGTTTCGGTGGAATCCGAGGTCCTGGCGGTCGCAGCCCGGGTCGACACCGAGGAGGCCGTTCGTCATTCACGGCTGAACGAACCCGAGGATTCGATCAAGCGCGACTGGATCTGAGGTCCGGGCGGGCTCCTCGCCGACCCGCGCCACCCATTTTGCTGGCTACAGGCCGTGCAGTCGGGCCATCAGGTCATCGGGAGCATCGTCGGGGGCACGCCGCCGACCTGACGATTCCGCTTCGGCCTCGGCCTGTTCGGCCGCCGAGGCTCGGCGGCGGCCGACGTACCGCGGCTCGTCGGCCGGCGGCGTAGCCGCTTCGGGGGCACGCCGCCGCCCGGAGCTGTGGTCCCCGGCGTCATGGGTGCTGCTACCGACCGACTCAGCGGCTCCAGCGGCCGGGCTCGCTTCAGCGTCCGGCGCCGCGGTTTCAGCCACCGACTCGGCCGCTGTTTCGACCGCCGTATCTGTACGGGCCGCAGGCGTGGGGGGCGAATCGAGCAGGTCGGCCAGGTCGTCAGGCAACGGCGTGAGCCGGGGCAGACCGGCGAACGGGTCCCGGCTCATATCCGCGGGCGCGCGCTCCGGTGGCGGCACCACCGCGGCCGGCGGTGCAGGCGGCGTAGGCGGCGCAGGCGGCACCGCCGACGGTGCAGGCGGCACCGCCGACGGTGCAGGGGGCGCGGCCGATGGCATTTCCGGCTCAGGGTGCTGAGCGGGTTGCCGGGCGTCCTCCGCGATGTCGATGACCTCAGCGTCGACGATATCGTCGTCAGCTGCGGGCAGCGGCATCGTCGGGTGGCTGGCCGCAGCCGAAACAGCAGCCTCAGCAGGTGCGGGCGACGGTGCCCGCTGTAGCCCCCCGGCAGACGGGAGCCCCCCGGCAGATGGGCCGGCGACGTGCGGAATCGAGGCTGAGTGCGACGTCTGGGTGGTCTGCGAGAAATGATGTGCCGGAGCGGCGAGGCTCTCCTGGCTGCCACCGAGGCGTCGGATCTCGTTCTGTAAGGCCTCGAGATCAGACGCGATCACCCGGGTCGTCTCGATCCGTTCCAACCGCAGTTGCCCACCGAGCTTGTCGACCACCTCGGCGCGCAGCGAGGCGACCTCCTCCCGTAGCGAACCAAGTTGTTCGGTCAGAACCCGCTCGATCTCGCCCCGCAATGCTCTTTCCAGCCGAAAGTCGGCTTCGCGTCGAGCGGCGACTTCGCGAGCCAGTTGCACCTCGCCGAACCGGCGGAGTTCGAGCTCCTGGCTGGCATGGACTTCCCGGGTGGCCTGCAGTTGGGCTTCCTGCAACTGGGAAATCTGTAGCTGGGCCTCGTGCAGGCTGGTTGCATGGGCCTGCGCGTCCCGCAGCTGAGCCGCGTGCAGCTGGGCCCGGCGCCCACCGAAGATGACCGGTGCGGCGAGGAAAACCGCCCAGGCGCCGAGGAGAATCCCGATCGACGATTGTTTGGCCGTCGTCGAAAATGCCACCAGGTATACCGCGACGGCACCAAGGGCGACGGCGACACAGATGGCCGTGATGCGCCACAATCCCCCTCCGGTCCTGGGCGAGTCGCGGCGTGGCATGCGGGCGAGTCTATCGACAGAAGGTAAGTCCGTCGTGGTCAGCGAGCCGCGCCGAGCCGAGCAGCCGGCTAGGTACTAGAACCAATGTCCAATGGCAACCAGTACCGGAAATACGGCAGAAATAGAGCTGTTCAGCTTTCACCTAGTCAGAGGAGCTCCCATGAGCCGCTTACTTATCGCTTCGGCTGCCGCCATCGCAGCGATGGCGGCGTCGGTGCCCGCCGTCGCCGGATTGGCCGGCAACCCGTCGTTCAGCCACAAGCTTCCCGTTCA
>JAVEET010000038.1 GCA_030840295.1 Pseudonocardiales bacterium | reverse complement strand
TGTCCGATGACGTCTACGAGGCGATCAAGGCGCTGATCATGAATCATGCCATCGCTCCAGGTAGCAGGCTGTCCATCGACCAGCTGGCGCGTGACCTGGCGGTGTCGCCGACGCCGATCCGCGAGGCACTGGCCCGGTTGGAATCCGACGGCTTGGCCGTCAAGGAGAGCCTGCGGGGTTATTCCACGACACCGGTGCTCACCAGCGAGGAAGTCGTCGAGTTGTTCGAGCTGCGTGGCGTGCTCGAGCCGTGGCTCGCCGAACGCGCGGCCACCCGTCGCACACCTGAAGACCTCAGCCGGCTGCGCGACGAGCTGGCGTCGATGCCGGCCGTGCCGTCCGGCCAGGGTTATGAGGACTACCGGGAGCTTGCCAACCACGAGTGACACGCGATTCTTCGGCTGAGTTACGCGATCACCCGGTGAGATGCCCGATGCATGACGTACCTCGCGGGCTAAGGCGTAACTCGGCCGATCCACAGGCTTGCCTGGCTCAGTCCAGTTCGTCCAGACGTCGTCGGCATTGACCTGCGACATCGGTGACTTCGGTCAGGGTTCTCGCCAGATCGCGCTGACGGGCTTGCAGGTCGAGGGTGATCTCGCCGAGACGGTCGAGCAGGGTCTGCAGCTGACGGCGTTCCGATGATGCAGCGCCGTCGTACATCCCGACGATCTCCCGGATCTCGGGCAAGGACATGCCAAAGCGCTTGCCGCGCAGGATGAGGCGCATCCGGGCCCGGTCCCGGTGGTCATAGACCCGCGATGTGCCGTTCCGGCCGGGGGAGATCAGCCCCTCGGCCTCGTAGAACCGCAGCGTCCGCGTCGTCACGCCCAGATCGCCGGCCAGTTGTCCGACCGTCCAGCGGTCTTTGGTGTCTTTCGTAGCCCCGCTCATGCGGATATAGTGACCTGACGTTGACGTAAACGTCAATCGCGCAGCCTGCGAGCCGGGAGTCCACATGTCGTTCGAGTTGTCCGCTGACCACGAGGTCTTCCGGAAAGTTGTGCGCGACTTCGCCGAGGCCGAGGTAGCGCCGCACGCGGCCCAGTGGGATCGGGACCACCACTTTCCGGTCGACCTGATCCCGAAGATGGCGGAGCTGGGATTGTTCGGCCTCGTCGTCGGAGAACAATACGGTGGCAGCGCCGGCGACGGCGTGACCGGCAGCGGTCCGGACTTCACGGCTCTCTGCCTGGCCATCGAGGAACTCGGCCGGGTCGACCAGTCGGTCGGGATAACCCTGTCGGCCGGTGTCGGTCTCGGGATAAATCCGATTCTCGCCTTCGGGACTGACGCTCAGAAGGAACGCTGGCTCCCGGACCTGGTGGCAGGCCGGGCATTGGCAGGGTTCGGGCTGACCGAGCCCGAGGCCGGCTCGGACGCCGGCGCGACCCGGACCAGGGCGGAACTGGTCGACGGGCAATGGGTGATCAACGGGTCCAAGGCGTTCATCACCAACTCGGGATCGGCCATCACGTCCTGCGTAACGGTGACCGCCCGGACCGGCGTGATACCCGGCCCGTCGGGCGATCGTCCGGAGATCTCGGCCGTCATCGTGCCCAGCGGCACCCCCGGGTTCGAGGTGCAGCCCGCCTACGACAAGCTCGGGTGGCATGCCTCGGACACCCACGGCTTGGTCTTCGAGGACTGCCGTGTCCCTGAGGCGAACCTGCTCGGCGCGCGCGGCGCGGGATTCAAGCAGTTCCTGGCCATTCTGGACGACGGCCGGATCGCGATCTCGGCGCTGGCTGTCGGCCTGGCTCAGGCCTGCCTGGAGGAATCGGTTCGCTACGCCAAGCAGCGCACCACCTTCGGCAAGCCCATCGGCGCCCGTCAGGCGATCGCATTCGCCATCAGCGACCTGGCGGTTGCGGTGGAGGCGGCGCGTGGCCTGACCTACAAGGCTGCCGCGATGAAGGACGCCGGCCGCCCGGCCGCCCAGGTCAAACAGGCTGCCGCGATCGCCAAGCTGTACTCGACCGAGGCCGCGGTGTCCGCGACCCGGGTGGCCACCCAGGTCTTCGGCGGTTACGGATTCATCGAGGAGTATCCGGTCGCTCGGTTCTATCGTGACGCGAAGATCCTCGAGGTCGGTGAGGGCACGTCCGAGGTCCAGCGAATGGTCATCGCGCGCGGCCTGGGCCTTCCGGTCGAATAGGCTTGCGGGAATGAGTGATTCGGTCAAGATCGCCGCTGCCCGCGAAGCCACCCTGGCCGCGCCGCCGAAGGCCATGGCCAAGCTGGCCGCCCAGCACAAGCTCTATGTTCGCGACCGGATCGCGTTGTTGTTCGACGAGGGCACCTTCGTCGAGGACTCCCAACTTGCCAACGCCACCGCGACCGGGCTGCCCGCGGATGGGGTGGTGACGGGGCAGGGGATGGTGGATGGCCGCCCTGCACTGGTAGTGGCGAATGACCCGACCGTGAAAGCCGGATCCTGGGGCGCCCGGACGGTCGAGAAGATCATCCGGATCACCGAGCGTGCCTTGTCCGAGGAGCTGCCGATCTTCTGGTTCATCGACTCGGCGGGCGCGCGGATAACCGATCAGGTCGACCTGTTCCCGGGCCGGCGTGGCGCCGGCAGGATCTTTCACAATCAGGTTGCGTTGTCGGGGAAAGTTCCGCAGATCTGTTGCCTGTTCGGGCCCTCGGCCGCGGGCGGCGCCTACATTCCGGCGTTCACCGACATCGTGATCATGGTCGAGGCGAACGCATCGATGTATCTCGGCTCGCCGCGGATGGCCGAGATGGTGGTGGGGGAGAAGGTCAGCCTGGAAGAGATGGGCGGCGCGCGGATGCACGCCACGGTGTCGGGCTGTGGTGACAACCTCGCCGTCGATGATGCAGATGCCATCGAGCAGGCCAAGCTGTTCTTCTCCTATTTCCCGATCAACTGGCGGTGGCCCCCGCCCGGCTATGAGGCCGAGCAGCCGCTCCACGAACTCGATGACACTTCGGTGCCGCCGTCGGAATCGGTGCCGTTCGACATGCATCTGATCATCGACGGCCTGATCGATGCCGACTCCTTCTTCGAGGTCAAACCGGAGTTCGCCGCCGAATTGATCACCGGTCTCTGCCGCATCGACGGTCGGCCGGTCGGAGTGGTCGCCAACAACTCGGCGGTGAAGGGCGGCGTGCTCTTCGGTGACTCGGCCGACAAGGCGGCCAGGTTCATCTGGCTGTGCGACGCGTTCAACATCGCCTTGCTGTACCTGGCCGATGTGCCGGGTTTCATGATCGGTTCCGAGGTCGAGCGGCTGGGCATCATCCGGCACGGAGCGAAGATGATCACCGCCGTTTCCGAGGCTACCGTTGCACAATTGTCGGTTCTGGTGCGAAAGGCGTACGGGGCCGGCCTCTATGCCATGGACGGCCCGGGCTTCGAGCCCGATGCGTGCATCGCGCTACCGACCGCGCGGGTCGCCGTCATGGGGCCCGAGGCCGCAGTCAATGCGGTATACGCCAACAAGATCGCCGACATCACCGACCCCGACGAACGGGCCGCGTTCATCAAAGCCAAGCGCGCAGAGTTCGAGGAGGATGTGGACCTGCTCCGACTGGCTTCCGACCTGGTCATCGACGTGATCATCGAACCGTCCGAACTGCGGTCCGAGATCACCCGCCGCTTTGCCGCGCTCGCGGGTAAGTCCAGGCCGCTCGCCGACAAGCGACACGGGGTCCCGCCGGTCTGAGGCAGGTTGAGCAATTCCTGGCGGGGCGGATCTGCGGCATCTGCGGCATGATCGGCAGATGACCGAGATCCCTGATCATTACCGCCGCTTGAGTGCCGCGTTCACCGAGAAGGTCGCAGGGGTGCTGCCGGACCGGTGGGAGTCCCCGTCACCTTGTGCGGGTTGGAGCGCCCTGGACGTGGTGCGCCATGTTGTCGAGACTCATGGCATGTTCCTCGGCTTGGTCGGTCGTGCCTTGCCCGAGGACATCCCGTCCGTCGACGACGGTCCGCTGGCTGCCTGGCTGGTGGCGCGCGACTCCGTCCAAGCCGATCTGGATGACCCGGTGTGGGCTCAGGCCGAGTACGACGGCGCCTTCGGTCGGTCGACCTTCGAGAAGGCGGTGGACGGGTTCCTGTGCTTCGACCAGGTCGTGCACGGTTGGGACCTGGCCCGGGCGACTGGGTTGGACGAGACGATCGATCCGGACGAGGTAGGGGTGATCACGGCGCATGTCGAGAAGATGGGGGATCTACTGCGGACACCGGGCGTTTGCGGGCCTGCGTTGGATCCGCCACCGGATGCCGATGACCAGACTCGGATGTTGATGTTGCTCGGTCGACGTCCTTGATGGTGTGCGGCATGCTGTCGGGGTGAGCAATCTGGAAGCGAATCCCGAGCAGGTCGACCTCTGCGGCGGTGTGGCCGATGCCTCACCACCGACGTTCGACCCCTTGGAAGCACGCCAGGTCGTGCTCACCCCGCGGGTGTGGATCGGGCCGGACGGACGACCCGGTCCAGATCCGCTGACAGTCCTGCGCTTCATGCCCACCCGGGGCCGCCGGATGGTCGGCGCGTGGTGTTTCGTCGATTTCTATGGACCGAACGACGTCTCTGACTCCGACGGGATGCTGGTGGCACCACATCCGCATTGTGGCCTGCAGACGGTGACCTGGCTGCTGGCCGGTGACATTCTGCATCGGGACAGTATCGGCAGCGAGCAGCTGATCGCGCCGGGGCAGCTCAACCTCATGACGGCCGGTCATGGCATCGCACACGCCGAGACCTCGGTGCAACCGCATAGTCCGACTCTGCATGGAGTTCAGCTGTGGGTGGTGTTGCCGGATGCGGATCGGGACCGCGCCGCGTCGTTCGAACATCACGAGAACCTGCCGGTCTGGAGCGATGACGGCGTGAGCGCGACGGTGTTGCTGGGCTCACTGGACGGGGTCACGTCGCCGGCGACCACGTTCACGCCCCTGGTGGGTGCGGATCTCGACCTTGCGGTGGCCGGTAGTGCCAGGCTGCCGTTACGGCCGGAGTGGGAATATGCGGTGCTGGTAACCGATGGTTCGGCCGAGATCGACGGACGGCCGATGGCGCGGGCCGAAATGGCCTATCTCGGCTGCGGACGCGATCACCTCGGAGTGTCGTCGGCCGAAGGCGGTCGCGCGCTACTGCTCGGTGGCGAGCCATTTTCCGAGCAGATCGTGATGTGGTGGAACTTCGTGGGCCGCACCCACGCCGAGATTGCCGAAGCTCGCGCGACGTGGGAATCCGGGAACCGCTTCGGCACGGTATCCGGCGGCGGTGATCCGCTGCCGGCACCGCCGATGCCCCCGGTCACCCTCAAACCGCGTGGTAGGGCGTAGGCCAAGGGATCAGGTCGATACGGCGGGTAGATCCGCGATGCCCAGGCCGAGTTCGATGAGCATGGTGCGCAAGACCGGCAAGGACAGGCCAACCACATTGTGGTGGTCTCCGATGATCCGGTCGACGAACCAGCCGCCGTGGCCGTCGATGGTGAACGCCCCGGCCACCCGCAACGGTTCGCCGGTCGCCACATAGGCGTCGATCTCGTCGTCGGAGGGGTAGCCGAACCGAACCTCGGTACTGGCCAGCTTGGTCTTGGCGTCCACGATCTCGAAGTTTCGCAGCAACATCAGGGTGTGACCGGTGTGCAGCATGCCGCCGCGGCCGCGCAGCTGCTTCCAGCGAGCGACGGCCTCTTCCTCGTTCGCCGGCTTGCCGAGGGCCTCGCCGCGGAACTCCAGCAGCGAATCGCACCCCAGCACGAGCACGTCACCGCCAACATCACCGCCAACTTCACCGGACGCTGCCATGGACAGCTCAGTCGCCACGGCGGCCGCCTTGGCGATGGCCAGCGCCTGGACCAGATCGGCTGGTGATGGCGCGGTGATCTCGTCCTCGTCAAGCCCCGAGACCATCACCTCGGGTGCCACGCCGGCGCTTCGAAGGGTCATTAGACGGGCAGGTGAGGCGGATGCCAGGACGAATCGCACCCGCCCAGGCTAGCGATCGGGTCAGCCGAGCTTGAGGTCCCGTCCGATGATCTCCTTCATGACCTCGGTCGCGCCGCCGTAGATCCGGGTCACCCGGGCGTCGGCGTAGGCGCGGGCGATCGGATACTCGAGCATGTAGCCGTAGCCACCGTGCAGTTGCAAGCAGCGATCAACCGCGCGTCCCTGCAGTTCCGTGCACCACCACTTGGCCTTGGCAGCGTCGGCTACGGTGAGATCCTCACCGGACAACGCGTTGACGCACCGATCGACATAAGCCTGGGCCACATCGACCTCGGTGGCCACCTCGGCCAGCACGAACCGGGTGTTCTGCAGGGATCCGATCGAGTGGCCGAAAGCCTTACGCTCGCGGACGTATTCGATCGTCCAGTTCAGTGCCGCGCGGGCGCCGGCGATTCCGGCGATCGCGATGGACATCCGTTCCTGAGGCAGGTTGGACACCAGGTACTCGAAGCCATGTCCCAATTCGCCCAACACATTGTCCGGTCCCACCCGCACATCGGAGAAGGACAGTTCGGCGGTGTCCTGGGAGTGCAGACCGATCTTGTCCAGGTTGCGTCCCCGGTCGAAGCCCGGCATGCCGCGTTCCAGGACGACCAGGCTCAGGCCGCGGTGCCGATCCGGTGAGGTCCGGACCGCGGTGATGACGAGGTCTGCGTTGATACCGTTGGTGATGAACGTCTTGGACCCGTTGACGATCAGATCCGACCCGTCTGGTACCGCCGAGGTCCGGATGCCGGCGAGGTCTGAGCCCGCACCGGGTTCGGTCATCGCCACCGCGGTGATCAGCTCACCGGAGGCGATCCCGGGCAGCCACCTGCGCTGTTGTTCCTCGGTGCAGTAACGCAGGAAGTAGGGCAGGCAGATGTCGTTGTGCAGCGTTATCCCCAGCCCTGCGCTCCCCACGCCGGCCAGCATGAGCTCCTCACCGAACACCTGGTTGAAGCGGAAATCGGAGGTGCCGCCGCCGCCATACTTCTCGGGGATCTGCATCCCCAGAAAGCCGTTACCCCCAGCAGCGGTGAAGATCTGCCGCGGGGTCAGTCCGTCCCGTTCCCACTGCAGGTAATCAGGCAGCACTTCCTTGCCGATGAACGTCCGGACGGCCTCGGCGAATGCCAGGTGGTCGGCGTCGTAATGGATGCGCTGCATGAGCTTCTCCCGATCGAGCGATGGCGGTGGGTCGCCGGCTGGACTGGCGATGATGAGACCGGTCACGACCAATTTACTATGACGTCCTACTTTGTGCAGATGGCTAGTCTCTACCGCGTGACGGGCAACGAACAGGCTGCGCAACCCGCGACCCCCCACCTACCGGCCGTGCAGGCTGAGATCGGCGTGATCGGTGGCTCGGGTTTCTACTCGTTGCTCGAGGACGCCACCGCGGTTTCGGTGGCCACGCCGTGGGGTGAGCCGAGCGGCGAGATCACCGTGGGCAGCTTGGCCGGACGCCGGGTAGCCTTCCTGCCCCGGCACGGTGTCGACCACCGGTTCCCGCCACACCGGGTGCCGTACCGCGCGAATCTCTGGGCCCTGCGGTCCCTCGGGGTTCGCCAGGTGCTCTCGGCCTCAGCGGTCGGCTCGCTCAAGGCCGAGCACGGCCCGGGGACTCTGGTGCTGCCGGACCAGATCCTGGACCGGACGTGGGGCCGGCCGCACACGTACAACGATGCCGGAAGCGGTCCGGATCGCGGCGTATCGCACGTGTCGTTCTCAGATCCGTACTCAGCTGAGGGCCGCGCGGCGGCGTTGCGCGCAGCCGCGGCCGCGGGTATCCCGCTGGTCGGCGAGGGCACCTTGGTCGTCATCAACGGCCCGCGCTTCTCCACCCGTGCCGAGTCGCTGGACTATCAACGGGCCGGGGCGACGATCATTGGTATGACGGCGATGCCCGAGGCGATCCTTGCTCGGGAGCTGGCCCTCGGCTTCACCGGGCTGTGCCTGGTGACCGACCACGACGCCGGCGTCGAGGTCGGCAGCGGTGTCACGCACGCCGAGGTACTCGAGCAGTTCGCGGCCAACCTGCCCCGGCTGCGTGCCCTGCTGATCGCGACCCTGGCCGAGTTGCCGGCTGCGTCCGCGGACGAGGTTTATGCCGAGGTGTACGGCAGCATTGTGCCGCCGTTCGACCTGCCCTGACCCCCTCAGGAGGCCAGCGGCAGACGCACGGTGAACTCGCAGCCGCCCCTGACGTTGCTGACCTCGACGCTGCCCTCGTGGGCGATCACGATGCCGCGGGTTATGGCCAGACCGAGTCCGGCGCCACCACCTAGGCCGGGGTTCGGGGTACGCGCCGGTTCGCCTCGGAAGCCGACGTCGAACACCTTGGCCAGGTCTTGCTCGGCTATGCCACCACACTCGTCCCGGACCGTCACCTCGGCCACCGGGATAGGGCTTTCGGCTGATGAGCGCAGGCTGATCTCGACCGTGCCGTCGGAGTCGGTGTGCCGGATCGCGTTGATCAGCAGGTTGGTGAGGGCCCGGTTCAGCTCGGCGCCGTTCCCGACGACCTCGGCCGTCGTGCTGGACCGGCCGACCAGCTTTACGCCTTGCAGGGTGGCGACCGGCTCGATCGCCGCGACGCAGTCGGAGACCAGGTCATCGAGATTCACCCGATCGGCGCGGGTACTCCGAGCGCCGGCCTGAAGCCGGGACAGCTCGAACAGATCGTCGACCATGCCCGCGAGCCGATCAACCTCGACGCGGATCTGCTTGTGATAGCGGTCCGGCGAGGCCGCCAGGCCGTCCTCGAGCGCCTCGGCCATCGCCCGCAGCCCGGCCAGCGGGGTCCGCAGATCATGGGAGACCCACGCGATGAGTTCGCGCCGGGAGGCCTCCAGACTCCGTTCCCGATCACGCGACTCGGCCAGCGTCCGGCCGGTCGTTTCGAGGTCGGCGCGCAGCCGCTCCAGCTCGCCGGACAGTTTGCGGCCGTCGTCGGAGGGCACCCGTCCGGCGCGCAGATCGTCCAGTGCAGCCCGCACACTCCGGTTGTCCTTGGCGAACGTGCGCGCCGAAAGACCGGCCACCATGGCAGCGAGCAGTCCCGCGACCACAGAGGCGGTCACCGTGACGTACTCGTCGTCCATGGCGATGAACATGGCGCGGGTATTACCGATCACCGCGCCGACCGAGGCTCCGGTAGCGACCAGCGTTACCGAGACCAGCAGGCCGGTCTGGGAGCGACGACGCAGCGGCCAGGTGATGATCCAGGCCACCAAGGCTCCGCCGGCTCCCCAGAGCAGTGCCGTGCCGATGATGTCGAGCAGGTGGGTCACACTCACGCGGCGTCCATGCGGTAGCCGACGCCCCATACCGTCTGAATCAGGTGTGGATCCCTCGGGTCGTCCTCGATCTTCTCCCGAACGCGCCGCACGTGCACGGTGACCGTCGACTGGTCGCCGAAAGTCCAGCCCCAGACGGCCTGCATCAGCTGCGTGCGCGTGAACGCCTTGCCCGCGTTGGCCATCAGATAGGCGAGCAGGTCGAGCTCCCGAACGGTGAGCGCAATCTCCTCACCGGACTTGGTGACCCGGCGGGCGGCGGTGTCCACAGTGAGCGGCCCGACGCGCAGCACCTGGGCCGGCTCGACGGATACGGCTGCCCGACGCAGCACCGACTCCACCCGCAGCACGAGTTCGCGGGGTGAGAATGGCTTGGTCAGGTAGTCGTCGGCTCCGACCTCGAGTCCGGTGATCCGGTCGTCCTCCTGACCCAGGGCCGTCAGCATGATGACCGGCAGCTCGGAATTTGTGTGCCGCAACCGTCGGCAGATCTCGAGGCCGTCCACGCCGGGCAACATCAGATCGAGGATGACGAGATCGATGCCGTCGGCCTCGGCGCCGGTCAACAACTCGGCCGCGGCCGTTCCGTCGGCGAGGGATCTGGTCTGGTGCCCGGCGCGCTCGAGGTAGGTGAGCACTACCTCCGCGACGGTGGGATCGTCCTCGACGACTAACACAGTGGCCACCGTCAGAGTTTAGGCATCCGCCGTGGCCGGAGGGGCCGAAAGGAACCGAATTCCCAGGTCCGTAAGGGATTGGCGATCAGTCGCTGATCAGGGCCGCGCGGAGGCGCGCCAGGCGCCCGGACCCGGCGGAATCGGCTGCCGCAGACGCCGGGCCGGATCGGCCCAGCCACCGGCGCGCACCTGCTCGCCCCGATCGGGTTCCCCGGCCCCGGACGTCACGACGGTCAGGACGACTGTCACCGCCGCGACCTCCGCCGGCGTCGGATTCCCCTTGATGATCCGCAGTGCCGGCCGGCCGGCCGCCTCGGCCGGCGCGCTCGCAGCAGTGCCGGCGGTGTCATCTGTGCTGTCCGTGCCGTTCACAGTGGGATGTTCCCATGCTTCTTGGGCGGTAGCGACTGTCGCTTGGTGCGCAGCATCCGGAGCGACTTCACGACGAAGGCCCGGGTCTCCGACGGCGGGATCACGGTGTCGACATAACCCCGTTCTGCTGCCACATACGGGTTGACCAGGGTGTCCTCGTATTCGGTGACCAGTTCGGCCCGCCGAGCCTCGATGTCACCGCCGGCGTCCGCGGTCTTCTTGAGTTCCTTGCGGTACAGGATGTTGGCCGCGCCCTGGGCGCCCATGACCGCGATCTGCGCGGTCGGCCACGCCACGTTGATGTCAGCACCGAGGTGTTTGGATCCCATCACGACATAGGCGCCCCCGAAGGCCTTGCGCGTTATGACGGTGATCTTCGGGACGGTCGCCTCGGAGTACGCGTAGATGAGCTTGGCGCCGCGGCGGATGATGCCGCTGTGTTCCTGGCCGACGCCGGGCAGGAAGCCGGGTACGTCGACCAGGGTCAGCACCGGGATATTGAAGGCGTCACAGGTCCGGACGAACCGGGCGGCCTTCTCGGAGGCGTCGATGTCCAGGCAGCCCGCGAACTGCATCGGCTGGTTGCCGACGATGCCCACCGGGTTGCCCTCGATGCGCGCGAAGCCGACCACGATGTTCGGCGCGAACAGGGCGTGCACCTCGAGGAACTCGCCCTCGTCGACCAGGTGCTCGATCACCGTGTGCATGTCGTAGGGCTGGTTGGCCGAGTCCGGGATGAACGTATCGAGGAACCGGTCGTCCTCGCTGATCTCGAGGTCGTGGTCGGCGTCATAGACCGGCGCCGGATCGAGATTGTTGTTCGGCAGGTACGAGATGAGCGCCTTGACGTAGTTGATCGCGTCTTCTTCGTCGCTGCCGAGATAATGCGCGTTGCCTGACGCCGTGTTGTGGGTGCGGGCGCCGCCGAGATCCTCCATCGAGACGTCTTCGCCGGTGACGGTCTTGATCACATCGGGGCCGGTGATGAACATCTGCGAGGTCTTGTCGACCATGACGACGAAGTCGGTGAGCGCCGGACCGTAGACGTGTCCACCGGCGGCAGCACCCATGATGAGCGAGATCTGCGGGATCACTCCGGAGGCCATCACATTGCGGTGGAAGATCTCGCCGTACAGGCCGAGCGAGACGACACCCTCCTGGATCCGGGCACCACCGCCCTCGTTGATCCCGATCAGCGGGCAGCCGGTCTTGAGGGCGAAGTCCTGAACCTTGACGATCTTCTCGCCGTAGACCTCACCCAGGGCGCCGCCGTAGACCGTGACGTCCTGGCTGAACACGCAGACCTGGCGCCCGTCTATGGTGCCGTAGCCGGTGACCACGCCGTCGCCGAACGGGCGGTTGTTGTCGATGCCGAACTTCGTGGAGCGATGGCGGGCGAGCTCGTCGAACTCGACGAACGACCCGTCGTCCAGCAGCATCAGGACGCGCTCCCGCGCGGTCTGCTTGCCCTTGGCGTGCTGCTTCTCGACCGCGCGAGCCGAACCGGCGTGTACCGCTTCGTCATAGCGGCGTTCCAGATCGGCGAGCTTGCCGGCCGTGGTGTGTGGATCGAGGCCGGTGGAACCGGTGACCTGGCCGTCGATGCTCTCTGCGCTCATAACGGGTGAGCCTAGTCCGCCCGCTGCGGTCCGAGCCTGCGACAGTGACCGATTTCGCGTGCCACCGACCCGTCGCGCGACAATGGCGCGGTGAGCATACCGACCGGACGTGAACCGCTGCGCCAAGCCGACCTTGAGGCGGTCGCGCCACCGGCGCCTTGGCGGTTCGAGGTCGTAACCGAGACCGAATCGACCAACGCCGACCTGCTCGCCGCCGCGGCCGAGGGGGCTGCCGAGGGCCTGGTCCGGGTGGCCGAATATCAGCGCGGCGGACGCGGCCGGCTCGACCGATCCTGGACATCACCGCCGGGCGCCGGGTTGACCTTCTCGATGCTGTTGCGGCCAGGAGTCCCGATGGCCAACTGGGGCTGGCTGCCGCTGCTGGCCGGGGTGGCCCTTGCCGACACGATCACAGCCGACACGATCACAGCCGACGGCACCCCGGCCCGCCTGAAATGGCCGAACGACCTGTTGCTGGGTCCGCGGCAGCAGAAAGCGGCCGGCATTCTGGCCCAGGTCGGATCCGGGGCGGTGGTGATCGGGATCGGCCTGAACGTGTCGAGCACCCTTGCCGAACTCCCGGTTCCGACCGCAACGTCGTTGGGGCAGCACGGTGGCAGGCTGGACCGGGCCGGGATCCTCATCGACTTCCTGGCCACCTTCGCCACCGGTTATCGGGACTGGCAGGCCGCCGGGGGAAATGCCCAGGTCAGTGGACTGGCCGAGCGCTACCGCGGGCATTGCGCCACGTTGGGCCAGCCGGTGGCCGTTCATCTGGCGGCCGAGATCTTGCAGGCCGAGGCCGTGGACATCGACGATGACGCGAGGCTGATCGTCTCGCTCGAGGGCGGCGTTAGGCGCGCCATCGCGGCCGGAGATGTCACACACCTGCGGCCCGGTACCGGCTAACCTCTGCTCAACGCCGTTCACACTCGACTCACTCGACCGGCAACGCACTCGACAGCAAGGAGCTTCTCAGGTGGCCTACCCCGACAAGTTGCTCGCGCAGGACGAGGAGATCGTAGAGCACCTGCACCCGCACTGGATCACCCTGGTGGGGCCCGTTCTGATCTTCATCGTCGTGTGCGCGTTGTCCGGCGTGGCGATCGCCTTCCTGCCCGACTCGAGTACCCATCATTCCGCGCACCAGTATCTGCTGCTGGCGATTCTGGTCGTCGCGCTGTTGCTGATTCTCTGGCTGGTGTTGCTGCCGGTAATCCGATGGCGCTCCACCAACTACGTCATCACCAGCCACCGGGTGCTGATCCGCCGCGGGGTGCTCAACCACGTCGGCCGCGACATCACGCTGGCCCGCATCAACGACGTCGCCTACGAACAGTCCATCTGGGACCGGATCGTTCGCTCGGGTTCAATTACGATCGAGTCCGCAGGCGAGCACGGCCAGGAGACGTTGGTCAACATCCCCCGCGCGAACGAGATCCAGCAGACCTTGAACCGACTGGTCGAGGCCGACTCGATGCGCCGGTCGCGCGGCTATCAGGCGCCGGACCAGTAGCACGGCTCTGGCCCGGGCGGATACCCCGACCAGGGCTACTGATCAGCTGATCACTCGATCAGGTCGAATCGGCAACGTCCGCTGGCGCCGCCCGGTTGCGTGCCAGACCGCATTGGCGATCGCCGCCGCGGTACCGACGATGCCGATCTCGCCGATCCCCTTGATGCCGGACGGATTCGTCTGATCGTCCTGCTCATCGATCCAGGACACTTCGATCGAGCGCACGTCGGCGTTCGAGGCAACGTGATACCCCGCCAGATCGTGGTTGAGGTAGTCACCGAACCGCAGGTCCATCAATGACTCCTCGAGCAGGGCCATGCCAAGGCCCATGATCATCCCGCCGATCAGCTGTGATCGTGCCGTCCTGGCGTTGACGATGTGGCCGGCAGCGAAGACACCGATCATCCGGGGTACCCGGACCTCACCGGTCCGGATATCCACTGCCACCTCGAGGAACTGCGCCCCGAACGCGTGACGGGTCACGTCGGCCTGTGCCGCCACGTCGTCCTTGGTGTCGGCTCGCGCCAGCAGCCCCCCGGCGGGGACCGCACCGGAATGCATGTCGAGTTGTCCCAGCAGGTCGCGGCAGGCCTTGACCACGGCCCAGCTCCAGGACGCCGTCCCCATCGAACCCCCGGCGATCATGGCCGGTCCGAAGTCGCTGTCGCCGATGCGTAACTCGACCCGGTCCAGCTCGACCCGGAGCGCATCCGCGGCGATCTGTGTCAGGGCAGTCCGGGCGCCGGTGCCGATGTCCGACGCGGTGATGCGCACCTCGAAGGTCCCGTCGGAGCGGGCCTGGACCTGGCAGGTCGACGGTGCGTTGCGCGCCGGGTAAGTGGAGCTGGCCATCCCGGATCCGATCCGCCACCGGCCGTCCTGGCGGATCGCCGGCCGCGGGTCACGGTCGTCCCAGCCGAACCGGCGCGCGCCCTCGCGCAGGCACGCCACCAGGTTGCGGCTGCTGAACGGCCGGCCGCTGTCGGGCTCCAGATCCGGCTCGTTGCGGATCCGCAACTCGATCGGATCGACATTGCAGGCTTGCGCCAGTTCGTCCATGGCCGATTCCAGGGCGAATGATCCCGGTGCCTCACCCGGGGCGCGCATCCAGCGCGGTGTGGGCACGTCCAGCGGCAGCAAGCGGTGTGCTGTTCTCAGGTTCGGGGTGGCGTACATCATCCGGGATACGACAGCGGTCTGCTCGGCGAACTCGAGGATCTTGGAGGTCTGTGAGTACGCCAGGTGATCCAGTGCCTGCAACCGTCCGGACCAGTCGGAGCCGAGGCGGACCTGCTGGATCGTCGGGGTGCGGTAGCCGACCATGGCGAACATCTGCTGCCGGGTCAGCGTTACCCGGACCGGGCGGCCGAGGAGTCTGGCTGCCATTGAGGCCAGCACGACCGGGGGACGGGCACTGCCCTTGGCGCCGAACCCGCCGCCGACGTACTCGGACTTCACCTGCACGGCGCTACGCGGCAGGTCGAACAACCGGCACAGCGACATCTGCACCGAGCTCGCTCCCTGATTGGAATCGAACACCAGCAGGGTGTCGCCGTTCCAATGTGCCGTGGTGGCATGCGGTTCCATCGGGTTGTTGTGCTCGGCCGGGGTGGCGTAGACCCGATCGATAACCACCTCGGCGGCCGCTAACGCCGCGTCGACGTCGCCGACATTCGAGGCGGACGGAAAGTTCGGGTTCACCAGCTCGGGGGTGTACATGTCCGGGTGATCGGCCCGCAACAGCACGTCGTGGGACTCCGCCAGGTACGAGACGTCCAACGCATCGGCCCCGGCCCTGGCCTGTTCCAAGCTCTGTGCCAGCACGACCGCGACGGCCTCACCACGGTAGTAGACCCGATCGCCTTGCAACAGCAGGAGTTCGCTGTCACCGGCATCGGACAGCCGGGGTGCGTTGCGGTAGTCGAGTACCGCGAGGACGCCCGGCATGGACAACGTGCTGGCCGGACTGATGTCCCTGATACGGCCCTTGGCGATCGGGGCCTGCACCACCCAGCCGTAGATCATCCCGTCGAGCGGGTACTCACCGGAGTACCGGGCCTCACCGGTTACCTTGGCGATCGCGTCGAGGCGGTTTATGCCCTGGCCCATCAAGGGTGTTCTGGTAGTCGCCGGGTCGAGGGTCGAGGTCACCGTGAGGCTCCGGTCAGTTCGGCCAGCAACTCGACGGTCACGTTACGGATCAGGGCGACCTTGTAGGCGTTGCCCTCCAGGGGCTCGGCCGCGGTCAATTCAGCATCGGCCGCCGCGGCGAATGACTCGATCGCGACAGGCTTTCCGCGCAACATCGCCTCGGCCCGGGTTGCTCGCCAAGGCACCGCGGCCACCGCACCCCAGGCGATCCGACAATCGGTGACCAGACCGCCGGACACCTCGACGGCGGCGGCGATGGACCCGATAGCGAAGGCGTAGGAGGCCCGCTCGCGCACCTTGCGATAACGCGACGCGGCGGCGATCGGCAGACCGGGCAGGCTGACCCCTGTGATCAGCGCTCCCGGTTCCACCGTCGTCTCCAGGTCGGGCCGGTCACCAGGAAGGCGGCGGAACTCGGTCAGCGGGACGGCCCGCGCCGAATCACCTTCCCGGACATGCACGACCGCGTCCAGGGCTACCAGGGCGACGGCCAGGTCGGACGGGCTGGTGGCGATGCAGTGCTCGGAGGCACCGAGGATGGCGAGGTTGTGGTGCTCACCATCCCGGGCCGGGCATCCCGAACCGGGCGCCCTCTTGTTGCAGGGTTTGGTCACGTCGGTGAAGTAGGAGCAGCGGGTGCGTTGCATCAGGTTGCCACCCGTGGTCGCCAGGTTGCGCAGCTGTCCGGAGGCACCGGCCAGCACGGCTTGGGCCACTGCCGGATAGCGTTGCCGGATGACCGGATTCGCAGCCAGGTCGCTGTTGCGGACGGCGGCCCCGATCAGCACCCCGCCGTCAGCCGTCTCGGATATGTCGGTCAACGGCAGGGTGGTCACGTCGATCAACAGTTCTGGCGTTTCCACCCCGAGTTTCATCAGGTCGACCAGGTTTGTGCCGCCGCCGAGGTAACGCGCATCGGCGCTGGTGGCAAGGGTCGCGACGGCGGTCTCGACGTCGCTGACCTGCTGGTAGCCGAATTCCCTCATGGGGATACCGCGTTGATGGCGGCCAGGATATTGACGTAGGCACCACACCGGCACAGGTTGCCGCTCATCCGTTCGCGGATCTCCGAATCGTCCAGCGTGATCTTCTCGGCTCCGACGTCCGCGGTCGCCGCGGAGGGCCAGCCGCGATCGGCCTCGTCCAGGGCTCCCACCGCGGAGCAGATTTGTCCGGGGGTGCAGTACCCGCATTGCAACCCATCATGGTCTATGAAGGCCTGCTGAATCGGATGCAAGCGTTCGGCGGTGCCGAGCCCTTCGATAGTGGTGATGCTGTGGCCCTGTGTCGCCACCGCCAGCACCAGGCAGGAGTTGACCCGTCGGCCGTCGAGGAGAACGGTGCACGCGCCGCACTGGCCGTGATCGCAGCCTTTCTTGGCTCCGGTGAGATCGAGATGCTCACGCAGCGCGTCCAGCAGCGTCGTCCGGTTGTCGAGGTCCAGCAACTGCGGCTCCCCGTTGACGGTGACCGTGAAGCTGCTGGAAAGGGAACTGCTGGTCAAGGAGGGCCTCCTTCGACGGCGAGCGGTAACTCCACCCCATCACGAAAGGGTGCTCTTCGCCAAGCAGGTAAACCTTACCCAGGGCTGCGCTGCGCGTTGTCCCCTGGCCGACCGGTGAACGCCTCGACCACCTGGTTCCCTGGGTCGCCCAGAATCAGTACCTCGTCCCCGGCTCGCAAGACCGTGTCGGCCCGGACCTGCAGCAGTTGACCGTCCCGGTTCACCATGCTGATCCAGGCGTCGACCATCGGCAAATCTGCGATCGCACATCCGTCGGCCGCCGAACCAGCGCCGACCAGGTGTCGATGTAGGCCGTCCGGCTCGTCCTGGAACCGCAGGCCGGCCGCCCAGGGCTCGAGCGGTGTGGTTTGCATGGGCACTCGGAGCAGCTGTGCGAAGGTCGGAACCAGCCCACCCTGGACGACGACCGACACCAGTACCACCACGAAGATGATCTCGTAGATCCGGTGCGCATCGGCAATGTCGCCGGTCAGGATGAACGTGCCGAGCAGGATCGGCACCGCCCCCTTGAGGCCCGACCAGAGCACGAACAACCGCTCGCCCCGGGCCAGGTCGATGCGGGCGATCAGCGCGCCGACGAGAAGCGGGCGGATGATCAGCACGAGCAGGGCTGCGAGGGCCAGTCCGACCCAGATGGTGTCGGCGCGTAGCACGTCGTGCAGCGAGACCGTCAAGCCCAGCACGGTGAACGCGACGATCTCGCCGAGGGTGCTGATACCGCCGGCGAACCGCTCGATCTCACGCTTGTACGGAGCGCGGGCGTCACCGATCAGGATGCCGGCCAGGAATACCGCGAGGAAGCCGGAACCATGCGCGACGGTGGCCAGCCCATAGATGATCGCGGCGCCGGCCAGGGCGCGGATCGGGTACAGAGCCTCGTTAGGTAGCGGTAGCTGACGCATCAGGACGATCAGGCCGGAGGCGCCGAGGATCCCCACCGCGCCACCCACCGCCATCTGCAACGCGAATTCGCCGATGCCGCCGAGGACCTCATGCAATCCTCCGCCGCTTGCTCCGAGCAAGGCGACCATGAGGGCGATGCCGACCGGGTCGTTGGCGCCGGACTCGCCTTCGAGGATGGTGCCCGACCGACCGGAGATCTCTCGCCGGCCGAGGACGGCGAACACCACGGCCGGATCGGTGGGAGCCAGCGCGGTGCCGATCAGCAGGGCGACCCGCCAGTCGAAGCCGAAGAAGAGGTGCGCGGCCAGCGCCAGCGCGCCGGCGGTGACGACCGTACCGGCCACGCCGATCCACAGCACGGCGCCGGCGGCGGTCCGGAACCGGCGCCAGCCGATGTGCATTCCGCCGTCGAACAGGATGAAGATCAGGGCGAGGGTGACGATCCGTTCGACGGTCTGGATCGGTAGGGAACCCAGCTGCGGGATGAGGTCCGACGCCACGGCGGCGATGACCAGGAACAGCGCGGGGGCCGGGACGCGGATCTTGTCGGTGATTCGGTTGGAGAGCACGGCCAGCAACAGCGCCGCGGCGATCAGGCCGATGATGACCGCGAACGGTTCGACGTCCTTCATGCCGGGTCGCCGGTGACCAGCCGGCCGCGCAGCGGCATGTCGAGAACCACTCCAGCCTCCGAAATAGGTGTCGGGGACAGGTTAGTGGTCAGGGTCCGGCAGCCTTGCTACTTCCAGGCGCATTCGGGCAGCGATAGCAGGTTGTCGGCTCGGGAGTCGTCGGGCACGGTAGCGATGTAGCGGGTGCCGGGTCGCTTGGCCGTGGGGAACCGTATGTACACCCGGACCTCCGCCTCGCTGCCGTCGGCGCCGACGACGAAGAAGGTGTTGCCGCGGTCGATCTCCAGGATCGCCTGGTCCTGCGCCATGGTGAAGGGCGTGCCGCGAGTGACGTCGGTGCCGCCGATGATTTCGATGTCATCCCAGGGATTGTCGCGCGGTGTCTTGTGGATGCAGCTGATCTGGCGACGGATCGAGACGTTGTTCGGGATGACACACGCCTGGTCGCGCTGGGACCAATAGGACTGCACGGTGACTCCGTTCAGCAATCCCGTGGAGCTGCAGACGTCTCCGATCTCATTCCAGTTGGTGTTGTTCGTGGGGTTGACCTGCACCCCGTTGCCTTCGGGGTCGCTGCATGCCTCGGCAAGTTCATGGGAGAACACCGAGGAGATGTTGGCGCGGCTGCCGTAGAGCACCCAGGCCAT
>JAVEET010000024.1 GCA_030840295.1 Pseudonocardiales bacterium | reverse complement strand
GCGCGTCGGCCCTGCTGTCGCTGTGATCGCGTGACCAGCTGCGCCGGATCTCGGCCGCGGTCAGCACGTTGTCATAGACCGACAGCACGCCGAAGAGTTCCAGCTGTTGAAACGTACGCGCCATCCGCAGCCGCGCACGCTTGTACGAACCCATCGCTGTGATGTCGGCACCCTCCAGCAGGACCGTGCCCTGACGTGGTTGGACAAGACCGCTCGCAACGTTGAACAAGGTCGACTTGCCCGCACCATTGGGACCGATCAGGCCGTGAATCCGGCCGGCTTCGGCCGACATCGACACCTTGTCGACGGCCGTGACGCCGCCGTAGACCACCGAGACCTCCCGGAACTCCAACAGCGCGCTCATCAGCCGACCTTCAATCCGAGGGCGTCGTCGAGAATTTGCCGATCATGCCTGCTGATACTGCCGTCCATACCGAGAAACTCCCATTCGATGCTCTGCTCGTCCCGGCTCTCGGTAACCACGTCCGTCACGACGGCGGGCGCCGGCGCGCCTCGGCGCCGGACCAGCGCGGACAGGCCCGCGCCGATGTCGGAGGCAACACCGTTGGGCTGGTTACCCAAGCCGATCCCGACCAGTCCGGGCAGCAGGGATGAGCCCCGATTGAAGAGCGAGGACATCGTTCCCAGCGTGCTGAACAGGCCGAGCGCGAGCGCGCCGAAGAAGGCGCCGCTGACCATGCCGACCCCACCGGCCATCATGAGCAACAGCAACGGAAGGCTCTGGAAGAAGGAGAACTGGTCCGGCGCGACCTGCGTGGACAGTCCCGCCAACAATGCACCACCCACGCCTGCGATACCTGCCGAGAGCGAGAACACGGCAAGCTTCACGGTTGTCAACCGCAGCCCGAGCATCGCGCACGCCGCGGGGCTCTCCCGCATCGCCAGCAACACCCGACCGTAACGTGAACGGCGCAGCGCGACGATACCGAAACCGATCGCACAGAAGATCACGGCGAGAACCACCAGGTAAACACGGTCATTGGCGACGTCCACGAACGGAACCTGCAGCCGCGCGGCAGGCAGGGTGCCGTTGCCGAACAGCGGGATGTGGTGGCCGAACACGGTCACCGAGGACAATCCGAAGACGAACGTGTCGCAGAATTCGGCCAGCGCCGCGGTTGCCAGCGCCAGGTAGAGCCCGCGGAGCCTGATCGCGGGTAACGCCGTAAGCGCGCCGAGCGCCGCGGCAACCACGAAGGCGACCACCAGCCCCAACGGACTGCCCCCGCTAGTCGCATGGGCGTACACCACGGCGCCGATACCGGCGAAGGTCATCTGGCACAGCGAGATCTGGCCACCGTAGCCCAGCAGCGGCACCAGCGACAGGCCGACGATGCCCAGCCCCAGGCCACTGCTCATCGAGAACAGTGGCTGGGTGGACAGCAACGGCGCCAACACACACGCAAGCCCGACCACCGCCGCCGATCCGATCAGCGCCATCTTGTAGGTAGGAACGGGGAAGGATTCGCGGCCTCGGCGCCCGGTATGGCCCCGCAGCCGTTGATGAGGCAGCACCAGAAGGGCAACGAACAGAACGAGGATCGGGATGGTATCCGGAACGTGCTGCATCCATTGCACGGTCGAGGTCGGTAGGTAGCCAACCGCGTAGCTCTGCAACAGGCCGATGATGGCCGCGCCCAGGAACGTCAGCGGCAGGCTCCGGAGCTTGCCGATCACGGCCGCGGCGTACGCGTTGACCACCAACAGCGTCAGCGGAACAACGGACAGCTGAATGTAGGGCGCAATCAGGATTCCGGCCAGCGATGCGAGCATCGAGCCGATCGCCCAACTGAACATCGACGCCCGGTCTGGTCGACCGCCGTTCAGCAACACCAGGGAGCGGTCGTCCACCACCGCGCGCATGTCCAGCCCGATCCTGGTGCGGTAAAGCAGAAGCCGCAGGCCGATGGCGCACAACGCGCCGATGCCCACCGTGATGAGCTGATCCCAGGTCACCGGCACGCCGAGGACGTCTACCTTCTTTCCCTGATAGAAGGCGGCGAACGGCCGACTTAGGTTCGGATCCCAGATCCAGGTCGCGGCCCCCACCAGAGCGACCAGCACGCCGATGGTGACCGCCAACTTGGTGGCTTCCGTCGCATCAGTCAGGTTGCGCATGAGCGCCTTCTCCAGGCCGCACCCGAAGATCGGTGAGAGCACGAAGACGACCAGCAGCAGTGCGATCCAGGCCGGCCAACCCCAGCTGAACCGCAATTGCCAGTAAATGAAGGCGCCGAACATCCCGATGGCACCGTGTGCCAGGTTGAACACACCCGAGGTCGTATAGGTGACCACAAGACCGCTCGCGGCGATGGCGTAGATGGACGCGGTCACCAGGCCGAAGATGGTGTAAGCGAGAAGGTCCTGCACGGTGGTCAACCTCCTGAGGGGCGAGACGTGCGGGTCCACGCCCTCACGAGTGAGGGCGTGGACCGGGAGATCGGGCAGTTACGGCGTTACCGTCGGAGCGTTCTTAGCATCGCAGTCGTACTCGCCGAGCTTCGCAGGGAACGCCTGGGTGAATCCCTTGGCGTCAGCCTTCATGATGATGAAGCACTGGGTTGCCTTGTTGGACGCGGGGTCGATCGGACCCTGCAGACCCCCGCCGGTCCACTGCTTCTGAGTGGCGACATAGGCGGAGATGCAGTTTCGGCTCACGTTCGAACCGCACGACTTGACCGCCTGAGCGAACAGCAGCCAGGCCGAGAATGCCGTGGCCCCGAAGAAGGTCTTCTTGGCCTTCGGCGCGTATGTCTGCAGCAGGTCCAGGTATTCCTTCACCGCCGGCACCTGAGCCGCTGCCTCGAATGGCGTGGTCGGAATATAGGTGTAGTAGTTCTTCAGGTTCTTGCCGGCCAGGGCGATGGTCGCCTCGTCGTAGAGCTGTGACGGTGAGATCTGGATCTCGGGATACCAGCCGATCGTCGCCATTGCCTGCTCGATACCGGCCGTGGTGGGGGCGGTGTCGTTGAGGAAGAGGAACTTGACGCCGGCCTTCTTCATCGCCTGGACGTACGGAGTCCAGTTCGAGGTTGTCTGGGTGTACTCCGCGGTGTAGACCACCTTGCCGCCGATACTGGTGATCGCCGAGTTGTAGGTGTGTTGTTCCCGATCACCTGCAGCACCGTTGGAGTAGAGCGAACCGACAGCGGCGGCCCATTCGGGGTGCTGGTCGAAGAAGAGGTGAAAACCGCCGATGGTCTGCTGGTCGGCAGGAATCGGCGTCATCGGGTACATCAGCTTGGCGTTGGCGGCCTTGGATCCTACGGTCGCCGCGGTGAAGTTGAGCAGACCGCAACCCTCCCAGGCAGAGACCCCGGTGTCGTCCAGAATGCCCATACTTCCGACGAGCGCCAGGTCGACCGGGCACGCTTGCTTGACCTGCGGCAGATAGTTGGTGTACGCGGAGTCGCGCTTGTCCAGCACCAACTTGCGGCCGTTGATGCCGCCGGCAGCGTTGCACCATCCGACGAAGGCGTCCGCCCCGTCGAAGATCGGCTGCAGCAGCCCCGGAGCAACCGTCCAGCCCACGTCGGCGATGGTGCCGACCTTGATAGCGGTGTCGGTGACACCGACGTCCGTTGCCCCCTTTGCGGTACCAGCACCACATACCTCACCGAGCGTGCCGAAACTGCCGGCGGCGTTGGCGGGTGCGCTGGTCTGAGCGGCAGGGCTGGTGGAGGCGCCCGAGCTACCCGCTGCTGTGGGGGAGGTACTGTGACCGCCACAGGCGGCGAGCGTGAGAACCGAGATGGCGACGGCTGCCGTCAACTTTGTTTGCTTTCGCATGGCGTAAACCCCTCTCCTTCGAAGTTGACTTATGTTCTAAGGATGTTGCTTGCGTTACATCGGTGAGTCCCACTGGATGGCATTGCAGTTGATCTGATCTTGCGGTAGCTCCAGCACCGAAGCGTGCAGGAAACTCCCTTACCGGACCAATAGCCGGGTAATGCCAAGACCGCTGAAGCTCGCCGTCACTACGTCACCGCGCGACACCGGCATCGACGCATGCAGGGACCCGGTCATCACGACGCTGCCGGCCCTGAGCACCAGCCCGAAATCGGACAGCCGATTGGCCAGCCAGGCCGCAGCCTCGGCCGGATCACCCAGTGCCGCTGACCCGAAACCGCGGGCTCGCTCGACGTCGTTGATCTGCACGACCGCTTCAACGGTCTGCAGGTCCAGTCCGGCGATCGGCACCGGTTCGCCGAGGACGTAGGCACCGGAGGACGCGTTGTCGGCGACCGTATCGATCAGGCTGAGCTGCCAGTCGGCAATCCGGCTGTCGATGATCTCCAGCGACGGCCGAGCAAACGTCGTCGCGGCTCGGACGTCCGCGGCGGTAACGCCGCCGCCTCCCAGATCTGCTCCGAGCACCAGGGCAATCTCGGCCTCGATCCTCGGCTGCAGAAATGAGTCCAGCCGCATGACGCCGTCGTTGATGAGCATGTCGTCGGTCAGGGCGCCGAAATCCGGCTCTGCAACGCCCATCTGTTCCTGCATCGCGACGGAAGTGAGACCGACCTTGTAGCCGAGAATGGTTCGTCCGGAGCTGAGCGCGAGCTCACGGTTGTGCGACTGGATCTGCCACGCGTCGGCGACCTCCAGTTGCGGAAACCGCCGGGTGAGCGGCTCGATCGGAATCCGGCTGGCCGAGGCCTGCCGTAACAACGCGGCGGCCTCGACCAGGGTCTGGGCCTCGATCACGGCACCGCGACAGGGTCGATGCCCGTTGGCCGTTCGGCCGCAATCTCCATCGCGATGTCGATCAGGAGGTCCTCCTGTCCGCCAACGAGCTGACGCTGACCGGCACGCAACAGGATCTCCGGGCCCGGAACCCCGTACCGTTCGGCGGCCCGGTTGGCGTGCCGGAGAAAGCTCGAATAGACCCCGGCGTAACCCATCAGCAGCGACATCCGGTCTACCACCGGCTCGCTCTCCATGACCGGCCGGACCACGTCCTCCGCCGCATCGATCAGCGCGAAGACGTCGATCCCGGTGCGGATGCCAAGACGCTCGCATACCGCGGCGAGCACCTCGGTGGGGGTGTTGCCGGCTCCGGCACCGAAAGCTCTGGTGCACCCGTCGATCTGCAATGCGCCGGCCCGGATCGCGAGCAGTGAATTGGCCACCGCCAACGAGAGGTTCTGGTGACCGTGGAACCCCACCTGTGCGTCGTCGCCGAGGATGTCGCAGAGTGCCGCAACCCGGTCGCTCACCTGCTCCATCACCAGGGCTCCGGCGGAATCGACCACATAGACACACTGACATCCCGCGTCGGCCATGATGCGACCTTGCCGTGCCAGCGCCTCGGGCGCAACCGAGTGCGCCATCATCAGAAACCCGACCGTCTCCAGACCCAGCTCCCTGGCGATGCCGAAGTGCTGCGCTGAGATGTCAGCTTCCGTGGAATGGGTCGCGACTCGCATGACCGAGACGCCCAGATCCCGAGCGGCCCGGATGTCATCGACGGTCCCGACACCCGGTAGCACCAAGCAGGCGATCTTGGACGATGGTGCATGCTCGACCGCCAGCTTGATGAGCTTGCGCTCCGGCACCTTGCTGAAGCCGTAGTTGAAGGACGAGCCACCCAGCCCGTCGCCGTGAGCTACTTCCAGAACCGGGACACGCGCGGAGTCCAGCGCGGTGACCATGTCCCGAACGGCAGCCTCGTCGAACTGATGGGCAACGGCATGCGAGCCGTCACGCATACAGCTGTCGGTGATGCGGATGTCTAGATCTTCGGAATAGGGCACGCCCAGTGGTCCCTTCTGAGAGTCACCGGAAGCGGTGAGGTGATATCGGTTGACAAGCGCTTTCAGGCCGTCGAGATCATCGCGGCACGCGCGATCTCCTCGCCGACCCTGGTCGCTGCGGCGGTCATGATGTCGAGATTTCCCGCGTACGGCGGGAAATAGTCGCCGGCACCCTCGACCTCGACGAAGATCGCCACCCGACCGGCGTCGAATTGTGGATCGGCAGTCAGCCGATAGCCAGGGACGTAGGCCTGGACCGCCGCCTCCATCCGTCGCACCGACTCGACGATCGCGTTCTCGTCGCTGCCGTGCGGGATCGCGGCGAAGATGGTGTCGCGCATGATGACGGGCGGGCTTGCAGGGTTGAGCACGATGATCGCCTTGCCGACCTCGGCCCCACCCACCTTCGCCACCGCGCCGGCCGTGGTTCGCGTGAACTCGTCCACGTTGGCACGGGTCCCCGGCCCGGCGGCGAGCGAGGCAACCGACGCCACGATCTCGGCATATCGCACCGGGACCACCCGCGAAACAGCGGCGACCATCGGGATCGTCGCCTGACCGCCACAGGTCACCATGTTCAGGTTGTTCAAGCCGATGTGTTCGGTGAGGTTCACCGTCGGCACCACGTACGGGCCGATGGCTGCGGGCGTCAGATCTACGACCTTCAAACCATGTTCGGCGTAGCGAGGTGCGTTCACCACGTGGGCATGGGCTGACGTCGCCTCGAAGACGATGTCGGGCAGTTCAGACCGTGCCAGCAGCCAGTCCACTCCGCCGGCCGAGACCTCGAGTCCGAGGCCGGCGGCTCGGCGTAAACCGTCACTGTCCGGATCGACACCGACCATGTAGCGCGGGCTGATCACGTCCGAGCGCAGGAGTTTGAACAGGAGGTCGGTGGCGATGTTTCCGGAGCCAACGATCGCGGCGGTCAGCGATGGCACATGGTCTCCCGCGTTAAGGCTGTGCCGGTACCTGACCAGCCGGTGGCCGCCGCACAGCATCAATGGATTGCAACGTGGCAGATTGTGTCCACAGCAACCGGCGCCTGCTGCTCCTGCGTGCCGTCCAGCGGGATCATTCTGTAGTTGGCGTCGGTGCGAAGATCGGAGCCTCGGCCGTGCCTCTCAGCGGGGACGACACGCCAGCGTTACGAGAAGGTAACAAGGTCGCAAGATTGGCCTCGGGGTGACCTATGCTTCGCTCGTGTCGCAGCCCCAGCGGGAAACGCCCCAGGATTCGGTACTCCAGCGCGCGAACCTGTTGCTCGGCGCCTTCGGGCCACGACACCGCTACCTGACTCTGTCCTCGATCGTGATGCGAACCGGACTCCCGAAGTCGACCGTGCATCGGACGGCCCAGCAGATGACCGAACTGGGCTGGATGGTCTACGAGGAGGGCAAATACTCCCTCGGAACCCGCATCTTCGAACTCGCCGGCCACAGTTCGATGCGCCACGAGTTGCGCGAGGCAGCGATACCGTTCATGGAGGACCTCTACGAGGCAACCCACATCAACGTGCATCTCGGCGTGCGCCGTGATCTCGAGGTCCTGTACGTCGAGAAGATCAGCGGACACGACAAGATCACCGAGCTGTCCCAAGTCGGCGGCAGAATGCCCCTGTATTGCACAGGAATTGGCAAGACATTGCTCGCCTTCTCGCCCGAGACGGTGACTGCGGATGTGATCGCCAACGGACTGACGGCACGCACCCAGGCCACCATCACGTCGCCGGCCAGGTTGCGACGCGAGCTGCAGACGATCGCCGCCAACGGCGTTGCCTTCGACCGCGAGGAGGCCAGCATAGGAATCTGCTGCGTGGCCGCCCCGGTATACGGAGTCGGCCGCCAGGTGGTCGCGGCCATCTCCGTCACCGGTCGGGTCCAGCGCAATCGGCTCGATCGGCTTGCGCCGGCGGTCATGGCTGCTGCGCTCGGTGCTTCTCGCACCTTGCTCGGCGTGAACCGACCAATAGGAACTCGCCGGACGAGCTGAGAGCGCTCATCCGGCGACTCCGGTTAAGGAACGTGCCGGCTACGGCATCGGCGGTAGTGCTTCCATGTCGACGATCCGCTCGCTGAACAGCCACCGACCTTCGTGCCGGACCAAGGTGTCGAGGTAGCGGCCGAACACCAGCACAATGGGACCGGTTTCTTTTTCGTGCAGCATCGTGAAATAGGTCCGCGCGGTCGCCCGGTCCTGCTCCAGGTCGATCGCAGGCGTGGACAGGAAGTGCTTGTGATACACCGCTGGAGCCGAGGTGTGGGTCGCCGCGAATCCGGCTAGCTGCTCGGTACCGGTGTGGCTGAACATCGGTTCCCCGCGACGCCGAACGTCGAAGAATCCGTCCGAGGTGAAGGTAGCCGCCCAGGCATTGTTGTCGCCGTAGTCCAGGCTCTCGGAGTAGCGCTGCATGGTGGCGACAATGGCGCGCTCGTCCTCGAGCCGGCCCAACCGCTCACGCAGCTCAGCCAGTTCACTGGCAGCATCGACGACGTCGCTCGTCATGCCGACATGAGCCCTGCGACATCGAGCAACTCGATCCGATTACCTTCGGGATCCTCGACGAACGCGAACTTCGCACCGGGCTGGAATTCAGTGACCGGGATTGCGATGACACAGCCATAGGCCTCGCACTCGGCGACCAGCTCGTCCAGGTTCGAGACGAACAGGCTCAGATAGCGTAGGCCGGTGGCCGGGATATCGCCGGCCGGATTCGCCTCAGCCGGGGTGGGCACCTGTTCCAGCAGCTTGACGACCGAGCCGCCAGCGGCGAAGCGCCACATGTGGGTACCCGGAAACTCCAGGTCTCCGAGGTAAGGCAGTCCGAGCACATCCCGGTAAAAGGCAAGGGACTTCTCTGCGTCGCGAACCACGATGCCGATTTCGATCGCATCGTTGTTGATTACAGCCACCATGGCTTCTCCAATCGTCCTGGCCGAGTCTGGCGCCCGGCACCATGCTGTAGAAGACCTGGTCCCGAAGAGCGGGACCCCTGAGGTCAGCCGCGCGGCAGCCGCCAGCCTGCTGGGTAGCGGTCCCCTGAAACGGATTCGGCAGTAATCGCCGACTCGATGCCGGAGATCACCTCGGCAGCTAGGTCCAGGTCCGCTGCAGCAGCGTTCTCGGCAAGATGACCAGCACTTGTGCTGCCCGGGATCGGTACAACCGCTGGCGCCCGGCTGAGCAACCAGGCCAGCGCCAGTTGGGCAGTGGTAATGGACAGCTGGTCGGCCAACGAGGTCAGCGTCGACACCAGTACCTGGTTGCGGCGCAGGTGTTCGCCACCGAATCTGGGCAGCTTGGATCGAAGATCACCCTGATCGAAGTCGCGTACCTGCTGCAGCTTGCCGGTCAGCAGGCCTTTGCCGAGCGGCGCAAAGGCCAGCAGGCCGTAGCCGAATTGGGCGCAGCCGGCAAGGACGCCACCTTCGACGCCACGCTCGAACAGCGAGTACTCGCTCTGCACGCTGACGAGGGGATGCGTCAGCATCGCCCGGCGCAGTTGCTCCGGGTTGGCCTCGGACAGGCCGAGGTAACGGACCTTGCCCTCCGCGACGAGGTCGGCCATCGCCCCGACGGTCTCTTCGACCGGCACTTGGGGATCAATCCGGTGCAGCTGGAACAGGTCGATCGTGTCGGTGCCCAGACGCCGCAGTGAATCCTCCGCCCTGGAGCGCACGACGCCGGGGCGGCCGTCGACCACCCGATCTGAGCCCGGCTCGGTCAGCAGCCCGAACTTGGTGGCCAGGAAGACCTGGTCCCGACGACCGGTCAGTGCGTGCGCCAGCCGCCGTTCACCTTCTCCCGCACCATAGGAATCAGCAGTATCGAAAAGGTTTATCCCAAGATCCAGGGCTTGACCGACGGCACGATCGGCCTGGTCGTCACTGACTGGGCCGTAGTAGCCGTCGACCAGCCCCATGCAGCCCAGGCCGATCGCCGACACCACTGGGCCGTCGCGTCCCAACGTACGTTGACGCACTCAGGGCCCGAAGTCGTAGGAGACCTCGCCCATGGCACCCGCCGCAAGCAGGCCCCCGTCGATCACGAAGTCCGAGCCGGTGATGAACGAGGCCTCATCCGATGCGAGAAACGCGACAAGGGCCGCAATCTCTTCCATCGTGGCACCGCGCCGCATCGGCGTGGCCATCCTGATTTTCTCCGTCATGTCCGACGCCCCGTCCGACATCGGTGAGACAACGAGCCCGGGATGCACCGCGTTGACGCGGACGCCCCAGCGCACAAACTCCAAGGCGGCGGTCTTGGACAGGCCGCGCAACGCCCATTTGCTGGCGTTGTAGGCAGGCAGCGCGAACCCGTAGAAGGCCGCCGCCGACGCGGTGTTCACGATCGCTCCGCCGCCGCTGTCGCGGATGGCCGGCGCGCAGGTCTGCATGCCGATCATGGCGCCGTCGAGGTTGACCGACATCACTGCCGACCAGTCCTGCTCGGTCACCGTGGCCAGATTCTCCATCACCCCGATACCGGCGTTGTTGATCAGGACATCCAGCCGCCCCTGATCGGCAAGTACCTGATCGACCACGCGTCGCCAATCCGCCCGCGACGTCACATCGAGCCTGGCATAACTGACCCCGCCGCCGATCTCGGCGTCGGAATGTACGTCACAGCCGATCACCGTGGCACCCTCGGCGGCCAGCCTCAGCGCCTCCGCCGCACCTTGACCGCGGGCGGCGCCGGTGACCAGCGCGACCTTGCCGGCGAACCGCTTCTCATCCACGCGGCTACAGCTCCTTCGCGGTTTGGCCACTGGCGTGCACGGCTGCCCGGTACGCCCAGACGAGGGCGTTCCCCAGCGTCGCGCCACCGGACCAGTACGCTCCGTGGCCGGGCGCCCCGACACAGTTTCCCGCACCATAGAGGCCGGGAATGGGCTCGCAGTCCCAGTCGATGACCTGCGCGTCGGGATTGATCGATGGACCGCCGTTGGTGTCGAACCCGGCTGCGCCTAGCAGTACAGCGTGATACGGCCCGCTGTCGGCGAATGGGTACATGGTCCGGTTGACCCCACGCGTCAGTCCGAGCACGCTGTAACCGCGCTCGCCGGGTGCCGTGCCGCGACCGAAGTCCTCATCGACGCCGGTCTCGGCGAAGCCGTTGAACCGCCGGACCGTGTCACTCAGGTTGCTCGCGAAATCCGGGGCCAGGCGCACGCCACCCGTGTCGGCCGCCAGCTTCGCCAGGCGCTCGTCGATCGCATCGGCCAACTCGTCCCAGGTATTGCCTGAGACCACGAGGTCCCAGGGCTGGCCGGGATAGGGCACCGGATACTTGACACCCATCTCGTCGTTGTGGGCCAAGGCATCGTCATAGACCTGAAAGAGGATGTTGTTCTCATAGGACTTGGTGGTCGCATCAAAGACGGAGTGGATCCGGCCGCGCTCGTTGTAGTGGGCCTTCTCATTCACGACCCGATGGCCGTGCCGGTTGACCAGCACCATGCTGTCACCCCACAGCCAGAAAGCCATGTTGTCCGAGCGATGCACGTCGCGCACTTCCTCGACTGCCATCTGGCCCCACCACAGACTGTCGGTGTTCTCGGTCATTGCCCCGAGCGACTGCGCAATCTTGAGAAAGACGCCGGTGTTTGCCTTCGGAGCAGTCACGCCCCAGACGGTGCCACGCAACAACTGCAGGCGCATCGCTTCGTCATGGAAGAATCCGCCGCTGGCGAAGATCACGCCCCGGCGCGCCGCGACCGTGACGGATCCGGTCGCCGTGGCTGCCAGCACACCGACCACCTCGCGACCGGCATTGACGTAGGCCTGCTCGACGCGATGCCCGGTGCGGACGTCGATGCCTGCCCGTTGGCTGTGCGCGAACAACAGGTCGATCGTGGACTGGCCCTGACCAGGACCGTGGATGCCACCGGTCTCAGCCATCATGGCACGCCCGTACTCGACCTTGTTCTCCTCGAGTTCGCTGTGGTATTCGATGTGACCCGTCGGATTGAACACGGCATCCGGAGTGACCCCGTCACTGAAGACCGAGCCCATCGCGCCGATCACGGCGAGTTCCTCGACCGCGACCGTGGCCGTGTCGTAATAGGTCTCGAACAGTTGGTATGCACGCTCAGACAGGCCGAGCGTCGGTGAGCTCGGGTTGTAGTGCGTCGGGTAGGACAACCTGGCCATCAACTTCAGGCAGTCTGCTTTCGGATCCGGTATACCCGCCTCGCGCATCTTGGGATTGTTGGGAACCCAGTATTCGCCGGAGGAGATCCGCATCATGCCGCCGACCTCGTCGTCGGCCTCGAGCATGATCACCTCGCTGCCCCGAGCGCGCGCGACGGCAGCCGCGACAAACGCGGCGAAGCCCGATCCGACCACGACGACGTCGGTCTCGAGGTCCCAGCTCTCAGGTAGCGACGAGCTCGTTGTTTTGGACATGTGAGTCAGCGTTCCTTTCATCGTCTGCTACTGAAACGGAAGGTGTACAAGGTGAGTTCAGCCGTCGAACGTGCCGTACCGGCTCTGGAAGAACAGCAATGGTGACCGCGCCTCGGCCTCGCCCACCGCTATTGGACGAGCGAGAACGATGTCGTGGTCGCCGCCGGGAAGGACCTGGTACAACGCACATTCCAGATGCGCGAGAGCGCCGGCCAACAGCGGCGCGCCGGTTACCCCCGGACTCCAGTCGACGCCGGCGAACTTGTCGCTGCCTGAGACCGCAAAGGCGCGACACAGCGGCTGCTGCTCGACGGCGAGGATGTTGACCGCAAACGTACCGATCTCGCGGATAATCGGCCAGGTCGTCGAGGTCCTGGCCGGACTGAACAGAACCAGCGGCGGCTCGAGCGAGAGCGACGAGAAGGACTGGCAGGTCATGCCGACGGGGTGCTTGCCGAACGCAGTGACCACAACGATCCCGGTGGCGAAATGCCCGAGAATCCTGCGGAAAACCGCAGGATCATCGAGCGTCACCTCGTCCTGTAGCTCCTGGTCAGCCGTCATGAGACGGGGCTAGAACTTCGCTCGGGTGTAGAGCGTACGGGCGTTACCTTCGAAGATCTTGTACTTGTCCTCGTCGCTGAGCCACTCGATGTCGTTGACCATTCCCAGGTTGTCATCGAATTTCCGCCCGGTGAGCGGGTCGATCGCCTTGGCCGAGCCCCACATCTCGCTGGCGTACAGGATGTTGTCGACTCCCATCTTCTTGATGGTCAGTTCGATCGAGTCCTGGTCATACGTCGAGAGGTCGAAGTACAGGTTGCGCACTGCCTCCTCAAAGGGGGCCAGGCGCGATTCGATGTGAATGGCCCGCATGCGATTCCAGTGAAACGGGATTCCGCCGCCGCCATGCGGGATTACCAGCTTCAGGTCGGGAAAGTCCTTGAAGACCGACGAGGTGGTGAGCTCCACGACTGCCGCAACGTCGGTGTTCACGTAGTGTGCGCCGTTCATGTGCAGATGCGGATTGAGAGTGGCGGCCGCATGGATCAGGCCGACCATGTCCAGCTCGCACATCTTCTCGTACAGCGGGTACCAGGACCGATCCCCCAGTGACGGGCTCAGCGGTGCGACTGTGCCTGACGGATCCGGGTTCAGCTGCAGGCTGACGAATCCCATCGCGGCGCAGCGCTCGATCTCCGGGATGCTCTTGGCCGGTTCGACGCCGGGACTCTGCGGGAGCTGGAAGGCCGGTATGAACAGGTCCGGATACATCTCCACCGACCGCGCAATCAGGTCGTTGTTCACCTCGGTCCAGTACCGGCTGATCCATTCGGTGCCGAATTCGTGCCCCATCAGGCCGGCCCGGGGGCCAAAGATGATCTTGTCGATACCCCGGCCACGCGTCTCGGTCACATGCGGTTGCAGATGCTCACGCAGGTTGTCGTCGGAGATGCCGGGGTTGCCCTTTCCGCGGTCCCGCGAGAGCGTCATGATCTGGCGCCCTCGGTAGGCATCGAGCTCGGTCGGAATCTGGGTGAAATGCCCATGCGTGTCGATGATCATGCGTTCACCTCGGTCTTCGCCCTGGCAGCGAGCCACTCTCGGCCGAGGTCGACAGCGCGGTTGACCCTCACCGGATTGGGCATCAGCCATTGAAATCCCTGTTCGAGCCGCTGCTCGACGTTTCCCGGCGTGACGTGCGGGATGCCGGCCGGAACGCCGGCGTCGGCGCAGATCGCCAACACGTCGGCGATCGCCGCTTCGAGATCGGGGTGATCGTACTGACGGGGATGCCCGAGGTCCTGCGACAGATCCCCTTCACCGATGAGCACGAGACCGATGCCAGGTACTTCCGACAGCATCTGCGGAAGGTTGCGGATGGCCTTGACCTCCTCGCACATGATGACTGTGAGGACATCGCCGTGTGGTGCCAGTGGCCAGGTGTCGGCCCGGTGGTAATACTCCTCGATGCCGACACCCCAGTACCGGGCAGCACCGAACGGACCGTCGCCGCGCAGGCCGGGTGGCTCGTACAGCGGGGCGCTCGCGGGCCGCGGATAGCGGCATGAGGCGACCGCGTTGCGGGCCTCGTCGACCGTGCTGACATGCGGCCAGATAATGCCGTACACACCCGCGTCCAAGGCCTGCTTGGCCAGGAACTGATTGTGTTCCGAGCCGTTGGCCGGGATCCGGACGAACGGCGTGACCAGCGGGGCCACGTGCCCTGCTTCGGCGATCGCTTTACGGTCCAGCAGATACTGCAGGCTGTCCCTCAGCGCCGTTGTCGAAAAGGGATTGTGTTCCATCTCGAAGACGACGACGTCGTACGGGCCGGCGGCGAAGGCCATCGCATTGCTCGTGTCGGCCGGCGAGAACGAGGCGAAGACCGGGCGACCCGCTTCCAGCGCGGTGATCGCACCATTGAGGTGAGCGGGCGCGGTCATGCGGTCGGCTCCAGCTTGGCCGCCGGCCAGTAACCCCAGTAGCTGAGGGCGGTGAGATCACGGGTCAGCCAGGTGGCGTCGTCGACGTGCCGGCCGTGTACCCCGTACTCGATTTCGAAACCACCGGGACAGTTGAGGTAGAAGGACAGCACCTCATCGTTGGAGTGCTGTCCCATCTCGGTCTTCAATGCCCCGGCCTCGCGCGCCCTGGCATAGGTGCGTCCGAAAGTCTTGATCGAATCCGCCTCCAGCATCATGTGCCGCATGCCCTGCTCTGACTGGGTCTGGGTAAGCGCGACACTGTGATGGCGGGCGTTACAGCCGAGAAAACGCAGCCGAACCTGCATCCCGTTCGGGAAGGTGATGGCCATCGAGTCCCGATGCCGGAATCCCAACACCTTGGTGTAGAAGTCGAATGCTGCCTCGATGTCGGCAGAGGGCAGCACCACGTGCCCCACCCCGAGCGCACCGGTCAGGAACGCGCCACCGTGCGGCAGTTGCACGTCGAGCCCGTCGACCGACTGGCTGAAGAACAACTCGATGGGATTGCCGTTCGGGTCATCGAACGCGACGAACTTCTCGACGCGCCGAGCTGCCGCCTCGTCGGTAGAGCCCTCTTTGACTGCAACACCGGCTGCCTCCAGCTCAGCGACCGCTGCCTCCAGGGCGAGCCGGTCGCGTACCTCGAACGCGGCACCGATGAGTCTGTCCCGTTCACCCGGCACGATTGCCACGCGGACCGGCCGGTCGTCCAGCCGCAGGTGCAGGCTGCCGTCGGGACCATCGGTTACCAGCGCGCCAAGAACATCGGTCGCGAAGCTGCGCCATTGTTCGACCACGGTCGATTCGAGGCGCACAAAACCAAGGCTGTGGATATCCACTTCGTTGTACCCTTCTGAAAGTCTCTACTGAATCGGCACTAAATCGTCACTAGATCGGCATTGAAAAGGCCATGCTCAGCCCGCGGCGAAGAAGTCCTGGGTGAGCCGTTCGAATTCGACGCGCTGCTCGATCATCGCCCAATGACCACACTTGGGAAATACGTGAAGGCGAGCGTTCTCGAGCAAGCGGAAGCCGACGAACGCACCGTCCAGCGGCTGCACGCGGTCTTCTCGACCCCAGGTGATGAGCACCTCGTGCTTGATCTGGCCCGCCTCGCGCCAGAGTTCGCCCTCGACCGGAAACTTCTGATTGGCGACCTGCATCGCCTTGAGGCCTCCAGCGGTGGCCGGGTCGATCGCGGCCTGATACCGGTCCGCGATCAGCTCCTCGGTGACAAGGGACTGGTCGAACACCATCGACCGCAGGAACGCCTCGAGCTTTTCGGGGGTCTTCTCCTTCGCGGTCGCGAACTCCATCAACCTGCGGATGCCCTCGCTCGGCCGGGGGGCGAAGAGGCCGATGGACAAGGCAGATCCAGGACCCATCAACACCAGCCGGTCAGCACGTTCGGGATAGGCCAGCACGAAGCGCACCGCAACCGAAGCGCCGAGTGAATTGCCCAGCAGATGTGCCTTGGAGATCCCTAGCTCGTCCATTAGCTGGACGACAGCGTCAGCGGCGTACTGCAGATAGCTGCGGTCGTATTCCTCCGGATGGCCGGACTTGCCGAAGCCGGGCATGTCCACCAGCACGGTACGAAAGTTTTGCGCGTATCCGGGGAAGTTTCCGGAGAAGTTGCTCCACGCCGAGACGCCGGGGCCGGCGCCGTGGAGCAAAATCAGCGCCGGGCCCTCGCCGGCATCGTGGTAGTGCAGCGGCAAGCCGTTGACCTTCGTGGTGTGGCTGGTATCGGCAAAGCTGAGATCGCCTGGCATGGATCCTCCTGCTCGATGTGCTGATGAAATCGCCGAGGCGAGACCTGGCTAGATACCCTGGCCCTCGATCGACAGGCCGAACTGCAGAGCGCCGTACGCCATCAGAATCGGCTCGGCGACGTTGCTGTTGTGCAAGCTGCCGGCGTGGATGTCACGCCAGGCGCGCTGGATCGGGTTCAACTCGTGCAACACCCGGCCGCCCGAGTTGGTGAACACCCGGTCCACGGCGGAAGCGGCCAGCTGGGTTGCGCGGACCTGGTCGAGCCGGGCGCGGGCTCGCAGCTCGATCGGGATCTCTTTGCCGTCGCGGGCAAGGTCCATCATCTCGTCCAGATCGCGCATCATCTGCAGGCGGGCGCCGTCGATCTCGGCCGCCGCCTCCGACACCCGGGCCTGCGAGAACGGTTCCTCTGCCACCCGTGATCCACGGGTGATCCGCACGCGGTCCGCGGTCCAGGCAATGTGCTCGTCCAGCGCTCCCTGTGCGGCGCCGATGAGCGGCGCGGTGATCCCGAAGCTGAAGATCGGGCCGAACGGCAGTTGGAAGATCGGCGAGTCGCTGGTGACGCTGCCCGACGTGAACGGGTGAGTTCGGTGCTCGGGCACGAACGCGTTGTCCACCACTACGTCGTTGCTGCCGGTGCCACGAAGACCGACGACGTTCCAGACATCGTCGATGGTGTAGTCGGTTCTCGGCAACAAGAAGCACAGCCGCCGGACCGTTCCATCAGCCTCGGTCGCGGCGCCGCCTAGAATTGCCCAGTCCGCGTGCTCGCAGCCGGAGGAGAAGGACCAACGGCCGCTGAGCCGGTACCCGCCGTCCACGATCTCAACCTGGCCACGCGGGGTATAGGAGGAGCTGATGAGGGTGTCCTGGTCTTCACCCCACACATCGTCCTGCGCCTGCTTGGGCATCAGCCCGAGTTGCCAGTTGTGCACGCCGACGACGGCGTAGACCCAACCGGTCGACGGGCAGGCGGCACCCAGGATCATGGCAGCTTCCATGAAAACCTGCGGGTCGTACTCCAAACCTCCGTAGGCGGCAGGCTGCAGCACCCGGAACAGTCCGGCAGCCTTGAGGTCGGTCATGGTCTCGGTGGAAATTCGCCGGGCGTTCTCGGTAGCGAATGCCCGCTCACGCAGTATCGGAGCGAGTGCCTTTGCCTTGTCAAGCAGATCTTCCGGGCCCATGCCCGACCTCCTCAGATTTACAGCGGTGGCTGCCCGCATCACGGCGCCTCAGGTAACACTCTGTGATCCGCGACGCAGCTTGTCAGGAACCTATCCCAATCAGCGGCACGGCTGTCCAACTGATCTGACATTTCCAACGCGGTGTCGGCTTAGTTCTGCGGGATGTCCACAACCAGGTGGCGGCTCACATCACCGACCAGATCGATCTGGATGAGCCGGTCGGCGAACCGCCAGCCATCGGAATCCCTGACGAACGAGTCGCTGTAGCGGCCGGCGACCACGATCTGGAGCGGAAAGTCCGGACGGGCCTGCAGCACCGTGAACAGCGCCCTGCCGGTCGCGGCCACCACCTCGCCCCCGTCGCCTATTTCCTCCTCCACGATCAGGTTCGTGGTGACGTGCTTGGTCGCCGGCGTGCCGTCGGAGAACCGTTGTACCGAGTTGGCGAAGGCGTCGTGCACCGCCTTCGCACCGCTGAACGTAACGATCCCGTCCGGACCGGATGTGCGGAGCGCGCCGTCGGAGAACATGGCGGCCATCCCGGCAATGTCTCCGGCGTCCAGCCGCTCGGCGTAGCCATAGACAAGCCGGGCGATCGCTGCGTAGGTGGGTTCCATGGCTGCCGACGCTATGCCGAGACCGTCGTGTCGGAGGGCGGCTGTCCTACCGTGCGGGATACTCCGGTTGGCGCCCAGGCGGGCAACTGGCCGGTCCAGGCCATCGGGTAGCGGATGGTGTGGCTGACAACCGGTCCCGCTCATCGGCACTGAACCGATCCGACCATGAGTGATTGCGGTACACCTTGGTCGATCCATTCGTATTCGAGCTGCCAGGGCGGAGAGCTGCCGTGCACCTACCGGTCGAGGTCGACGTGGTGGTGGTCGGCGCTGGTGCCGGGGGCCTGGTCGCCGCGGCAACCGCCGCCGGGTGCGGTGCGTCGGTGACCTTGGTCGAGCGAGCCTGCGAACTCGGCGGCACGGCCACCGTGTCCATCGGCGAGTTCTGGGTACCGAACAACGTCCATCTCCGCCGGCTCGGCATCGATGATCCTGAGGCGGATTGCCTCGCCTTGATGGCCAGACTCTCCTATCCCGACACCTACGTTGCCGAGTCTGCGACCCTGGGGCTCACCCAGCTCCAATACGAGCTCCTGCGGACTTACTACCACCGGGCCAGCGAGGCAGCCGAATACCTCGATCAGATAGGCGCATTGCACTCCCGGATCAGCCCTGCGGCGTACGGCGATCCGCTGGGGCACCCGGAATACCACAGTGACCTGAGCGAGAATCGGGTGCCACAGGGGCGGCATCTGATCGTCGACGACGGTGATCCGGCATTCGGTCTGCGGGGGCAGGCCTACGTGCGGCAACTCTCGGATTATCTGGCGCGCATGGGAGTCTCGATTCGAACCGGGTGCCGGGTGCGTCAAGTCGAGCGGGACGGCACGGGACGGGTCGTAGCAGTACTCGCCGACTCCCCCGACGGCCCGTTGCACGTGACTGCCCGCCGCGGTGTCATCTTCGCGACCGGCGGCTTCGGGCATGACCGGAACGCGCGCGAGACCTTTTTGCCCGGGCCGGTGGACGGCGTGGCCGCGGTCGAGACAGCAACGGGAGACTTTCTTCGGATCGGCCAGGGCCTCGGCGCGGCACTGGCCAACATGACCAGCGCATACCTGGGTAATGCGGCCTTCGAACTCGCTATCAGCCAACCGCGTATCCCTGCGCTCATCCACTTCCCTTTCGGCGACAGCATGATGTGGGTCGATACCAACGGCCGGCGGGTAGTCAACGAGAAGGGTGTCTTCAACGATCGGGCACGGGCCCACTTCGACTGGGACGCCACTGGCCGCCGGCGCGCAAACCGCGTCTTGATCCAAGTGTTCGACCGCGTCGTTCTCGACGCCCCGGGAGCACGCTATCCCCTCGGGCCGCCCGGTGAGCTGCCCTCGCACGTCATCGCGGGCGACAGTTGGCCGGAGCTGGCAGTCCGGGTCGACGAGCGACTGGCGCAGCTCACGGCCAACACCGGCGGTGCCCGGCTGGGCCCTGACTTCGCCGACCAGATCGCCGCATCGGTACGCCGATTCGATGCTTTCGCGTGCGAGGGTGTCGACCTGGATTTCGGCCGAGGCGGCACGCCGATCCAGACCTGTTACGAGCAGAGCCTGCACGCGGGCCTGCGCAATCCGACGATGGCGCCCTTCACCGCGTCCGGTCCGTACTACGCGATGCTGATCGGTCCCGCGATGTTCGACACCAGCGGCGGTCCCGCCATCGACACCAGTTCCCGGGTGCTTGACGTCTCCGGCTCGCCGATCGAGGGCCTCTTCGGGACGGGAGGATGTATCGCCTCACCCGGCGGCGCCGCTTATTGGTCCGGAGGGGCGCCGATCGGCCTGGCGCTCACCTTCGGCTACATCGCCGCCCGGACTGCTACGGCGGGATAGAGCACGGACCGCTCACGCCTGAGAACGGCCCGGACGGTCCGGCCCGTGCGGCCTGGAAGAGCCAGGGCCGCTACGTCCCATCGATTGGGTCGTAGCGGCCGGCCGTTCTGGGAGGGTGCGGCGAAGATCAGTCGCCCTGACCGCGCTGTTCGACGATGAGCCGCATCAGCCACAGCCGCAGGAACTGGCTGAGGGAGTAACGCAGAAACACCGCGCTCCCGGTGACCGAGCATGCGATGCCAATCAACGCGATGACCTGTGCGTCACCCTGGTTGAGGAGGTTCTCGGTGCTGTGGGACATCAGGAACCCGACTACCGCCAGCGCGATGCCAACCAACGCCAGCAGCATGCCGAGCCGTGCCAGCAGTCTGTCGCGTCCCGGATTCGGCGCCGGGATTTTCATGTCCGCGATCTGTTGCTTGAAGGCCTGGGCGCGGGTTCCCTCACCAACATCGACACTCATAGCTCTCCTCGGCATCTGGTCGGCTCCGCGCGAGGCGGACAAATCAGCGCGGCACCTGAAGTCCGCATTTCTAGGTGTGACTGTGCCGCCACGCCTCGGCCCGGTCAACGGCGCATCTCATCCAGTGGCATGCGGGGGTTCCCGCAGCGCGCCGAGCAGCCTAGCGTGAGCTGCGTGGTGAACCTCGGATCCATTGAGCGGGCCGTCTCCGAGATCGCGGCGGGCCGCCCTGTTGTCGTGGTCGACGACGCAGACCGCGAGAACGAGGGTGACCTGATATTCGCGGCCGAGTTGGCTACTCCCGAGCTGGTCGCGTTCATGATGAACGAATGCCGGGGCCTGATCTGTGTACCGATGCCGGCCGAGTACGCAGGTCGGCTCGAACTGGACCAGATGGTGGCTCACAACAGCGAGAGCATGGGAACCGCCTTCACCGTTTCGGTGGATGCCAGGTCCGGCATCACCACAGGTATCTCGGCCGCGGACCGGGCAACGACGATCCGGATGCTCAGCGCGCCGGAGACCAGGGCCGCCGAAATCGTCCGACCGGGCCACGTCTTTCCGCTGCGCGCCCGGGAGGGCGGCGTCCTACGCCGTCCCGGGCACACCGAGGCCGCCGTGGACCTGGCGCGGCTGGCCGGCTGCCGGCCAGTAGGCGCGATCTGCGAGATCGCGAACATTGACGGGTCGATGGCCAGGCTCGGCGACCTGGTGGAGTTCTGTGCCCGTCACGGTCTGGAACTCATCTCGATAGCGGATCTGATCGCGTACCGGCGACGGACCGAGCGGCAGATCGAACAGGTCGCCGTTGCCACGATGCCCTTGGATGCGGGCACTTTCGCCGCGGTCGGCTACCGCAGCCTGCTGGATTCCGGCGAGCACCTGGCGCTCGTGTGCGGTGAGATCGGGGATGGCGAGAACGTGTTGGTCCGGGTGCACTCGGAGTGTCTCACCGGTGACGTGCTGAGGTCCCGGCGCTGTGACTGTGGCCCACAGTTGCAGGCATCGCTGCAGGCCGTCGCTGCGGAAGGACGTGGAGTCGTCCTGTACATGCGCGGCCACGAAGGTCGCGGAATCGGACTGCTCCACAAACTCCAGGCGTACGCGCTGCAGGACCGGGGCGCCGACACCGTCGATGCGAACCTCGATCTAGGCCTGCCTGCCGATGCCCGTGACTACGGAATCGGGGCGCAGATCCTGGCCGACCTGGGCGTGCACACCATGCGGCTGCTGACCAACAACCCGTCCAAGCGCGCTGGCCTGGAAGGTTACGGCCTTGAGATTGTCGGCCGGGTCCCACTCCCGGTCAGAGCGAACAGTCACAACTTGCGCTACCTGCGCAGCAAGCGTGATCGCATGGGACACGACCTTCCCGGTCTACCCTGGTACGACGACGAGTTCTCCTGGTCCACCGGAATTGTCAGGGGCACTCGTGGCGCGACCCCCGTCGATCATCGGGGCCGGGTGAGCATGTTCGGTCTTGCCTCCGAGGACCACGACCCCGCCTGATGTCCTTCAGGTGAGGTGCGGGTGCTCGAGCTGGCCTAGCAGCCGTTCGGCAATGGCGGCGAGGGCGTCGAGCTCGTCGGCACTCAGCACATCCGTCACGTGCCGCCGTACAGCCCCTTCATAATGGCGGCGAGCCGACTCGGCCGCGGCGCGACCGGCCTCGGAGGCACGGACGAGAAACCCGCGGCTGTCATCGAGGCACTCGTCGCGAATCACCAGGCCCCGTTCGGTCATCCGGCGGAGCTGGTGGGACAACCGGCTCTTCTCCCAGTCCAGCCCGCAGCGCAGCGCCAGGGAGCGGACCGAGCCGTCGGGCGATTCGATGATGGCCACCAGGACCTCATAGTCTGCCTCGGACAGGCCGGTGTTGCGCGTCAGCTCGCGGCCTAGTTGGCCACTGAGCTGAGTGCGCATGCGCTGATAGCTCGCCCAGGCAGCCGCCTGGCGATCGGTGAGTCCCGAATCACGCATAACCCGATCGTAGTTGATAAGTCCACCAATTGCGCTAGGATGGTTGATACATCAACATAGTTGGAGAACAGACCATGGATTACGGGCACGACTTACAGTTCGGGACGTTCCTCAGCCCGGCGAACCAACCAGCCGGGCGGCCGGTGGAGCTGGCTCAACTCTCGGAGCGAGTAGGCCTGGACCTCGCCACCTTCCAGGATCACCCGTACCAGCCCGCGCTGCACGATGCCTGGACTCTGATGTCCTACATCGCCGCGCGCACCGAGCGGATCTCCCTGGCCGGCAACGTCCTCAACCTTCCGCTGCGACAGCCCGTCGTAATTGCGCGCAGTGCCGCGAACCTCGACCTGCTCACCGGCGGTCGCATCGAGCTCGGTCTGGGGGCCGGCGCGTTCTGGGATGCCATCGAAGCTTCAGGGGGCCGGCGGCTCACACCTGGGCAGGCGGTAATCGCACTGGACGAAGCGATCCAGATCATCCGTGGGGTGTGGGCGGCCGAGGATCCGAGGGCGTTGCGCGTCGACGGCACGTACTACTCGGTGTCCGGTGCCAAGCGCGGGCCGGCGCCGGCGCACGATATGGGCATCTGGATCGGAGCCTACAAGCCGAGGATGTTGCGTCTGACCGGGCGCGCCGCTGACGGGTGGCTACCGACTCTGGGTTACCTACCCGGTGGGCCGTCTGACCTGGCCGAACTGAACTCCCACATCGACGAAGGCGCGCAGGAGGCTGCCCGAGCTCCCGGCGACATACGCCGGCTGCTCAACATCTCGGGTCGATTCTCCTCCTCCAGCAATGGCTTTCTCGACGGCCCGGCCGACCAGTGGGCGGAGGAACTTGCCGGGCTCACCCTCGAGTACGGGATCTCTGGGTTCATTCTCGGCTCCGATGATCCAACGATGATCGAGCGTTTCGGCGTCGAAGTGGCACCCGCGGTACGCGAGCTGGTCCGCGACGAACGCCAGCAGGGTCACCCGGATGCCCAGGGGAGTTCGCTCAGAGCGGACTCGACAGGTGCCGCCGGCGCAACGGCACCACCGGGCAGCACCACGCTCTCCACCGCCCCCACCGCCGACAACGGCGTACGCCTCAGCGATCGGACGTCATGGGACGAATCGACGCGCCCGGTAGCCCCACCCGCGCCGGCCGGCTACGTCTACACCCGCCGAGCTGAGGCTGTGGGCCAGCACTTGATCGATGTTCATGATCACCTGCGCCAAGAGCTGACCGAGGTTCGCGACATCATCCGGCAGGTCATCGAAGGCGCACTCGGTGTCGGTGACGCCCGGTCGGTGATCAACACGATGACCCTGCGACAGAACAACTGGACGTTAGGCGCCTACTGCGCGTCCTACTGCCGAACCGTTACCCAGCATCACGCGCTCGAGGATGCGCAGATCTTTCCACACCTGCGCAAGTCTGACTCGGGTCTGGTTCCGGTCATCGACCGCCTGGAGGAAGAACACGTGGTGATTCATGAGGTATTGGAGGATGTCGACGCCGCACTGGTGCGAGTCATCGGCGAGACCAATGACTTCACCGGACTCCAAGAGGCCGTCGATATCCTCACCGACACCCTGCTCTCCCATCTCTCCTATGAGGAACGGGAGATCGTCGAACCCCTGGCCCGCTACGGATTCTTTGCCGGGCAGCTATCCGAATCTGGGTGAGCCAGGCGAGCGTTTCCCGAACTCTTCATCCTGGGCCGAAATGGCATCGTTCGCCGAGCTAGAAACGAGCAGTTAGCAGCGCGACAGCGGATCGCCCGTGGCGGAAAGCAGGAGCTGGTCCTTCTCGAGCTCACCCAGCGCTCCGCGCATCGAGCTTCGCACAGCGAGCTCCGCACATCCAGCTTCGC
>JAVEET010000023.1 GCA_030840295.1 Pseudonocardiales bacterium | reverse complement strand
CCGCCAGCGTTCGCTGCAGGACGCCGTCGATCTGCTGTGGTCGCACCCCCAGGTCGTTGCTGAGTCACTCGACCTACTCGAGGTCCTGCGCAGTCGTGTAGACCACGTGCACCGCGATGCCTTACCTGCGATCCCGTTACAGATCCACGCGAAGTACACCCGCATCGAAATCCTGGCCGCGGCTGGTGAGGGATCAACGGCCAAGACACCGCAATGGCGTGAGGGTGTCTACGACTCGAAAACGTCCGGCGCAGACCTCTTGGTGTTCACGCTCGACAAAACCAGCGGCGACTTCTCGCCTACCACCCGCTACCGGCACCGAGGGCAAGGCCGTCCAGGATGTCGGCAAGAGCTCGCTGACCGGTGCCGCCACGGTGATCCTGTCCGGTATCTCGGTCGGCTTCGAGTCCGCGGTCTACACCGCGCTGGTGATCTCGGCTGCCGTGTTCGGTGCCTTCCTGCTGGGTGGCTCGTCCATCTCGATCGCACTGTTCGCCGTCGCACTGGCCGGTTGCGGTTTGCTGACCACCGTCGGCGTGATCGTCGCGATGGACACCTTCGGTCCGGTCTCGGACAACGCCCAGGGCATCGCGGAGATGTCCGGCGACGTGAGCGGCGAGGGCGCGCAGATCCTCACCGAACTCGACGCGGTCGGCAACACGACCAAGGCGATCACCAAGGGCATCGCGATCGCGACGGCCGTGCTGGCCGCGACCGCGTTGTTCGGCTCGTACCAGGACGCCATCACTCAGGCCATCGGCAAGGCCGGTGACATCACCGGTGCGTCGACCTTCGTGCAGAACTCACTGCGTTACGAGATCGTCAGCCCCAACACCCTGGTCGGTGTGATCATCGGGGCCGCCGTGGTGTTCATGTTCAGCGGGCTGGCCGTCAACGCGGTGTCGCGGGCCGCCGGAGCCGTGGTCTACGAGGTACGAGCGCAGTTCCGCGATCATCCCGGCATCATGGATGGCAGCGAGCGTCCCGAGTACGGCCGAGTGGTCGACATTTGCACCCGGGACTCGCTACGCGAGCTGATCACGCCGGGCCTGCTGGCCGTAATGGCCCCGATCGCGGTTGGGTTCGGACTCGGCGTCGGTCCGCTGGCCGGTTATCTGGGTGGCGCCATCGCGACCGGCACCCTGATGGCGGTGTTCCTGGCCAACTCCGGCGGTGCGTGGGACAACGCCAAGAAGCTGGTCGAGGACGGTATCCACGGTGGCAAGGGCTCCGAGGCGCACGCCGCGACGGTCATTGGCGACACGGTCGGCGACCCGTTCAAGGACACGGCCGGCCCGGCCATCAACCCGTTGATCAAGGTGATGAACCTGGTGTCGGTGCTCATCGCGCCCGCGGTAGTGCAGTTGTCCATCGGCAAGGACGCCAACGGGCCGGCGCGGATCATCATCGCCTTGGCGGCCGTGGCCATCATCGTGGTCGCCGTGGTGGTTGCCAAGCGGCGCGCTTCGTCGCTCAATGACGATCCGACTTCCACCCCGGCGGCGGGTGTGACCGCTGTCGGGTAACCGGATGGCGGAGCCCGAGGGGTGGCCGAACACGCCTGATTCATGCAGATGATCAGGAGCGAGCGGCGAGTGGGTCAGAATGCGTCGTGCAGTTCTCCCTGTTCGGTGCCGAGGCCGCGGATCCGCTGATCCGCGATCTCGACGGTCTGATGCTCGCCGGCGGCGACTGGGTGCGCACCGAACGGGCGACCGCGGCGAGGCTGTCAGTGCTGGTCGCCGATGCCTGGCGGGCCAAGGCGTTGGGTCAGGAGCTGGCGGCGCGAGGTCTGGGTTCGGACACCGCGCAGGCGCCCGGTGACCTGATCGCGGTCCGAACGGAGGTCACCGAGTCCTTGGTAGCCGAAGCGGCGCGCTGGACTCGGGGAGCGTCGATACGGTTACCGGTTGACCTGGTTCTCACCCCGTCCGGACTTCGGTTGTGGGCCGTTGCCACCGGCCGCAGGGAGGAAGCCGGCTTTCTGCTGGCTGTCGCCGAACCCGATGGCGAACTGCACCGGGCGGCCGGCTCGCAACTGGCCAAGCTCGGTGTAGCCGCGGTCGATGTCGGAAGCCGTGGCGGCCCGGGATGGCGGGTCACGTCGGTCAAACGCCTGAGACGCTTCGCCGAACTCGTCGGGCCGCCCCCGGACGGTGCCGGACGGGATTGGCCGACTGCCTGACCGGTCCCCGCCCGGGTCCTTCTTGGCGGCTGGGTCCTTCTTGGTGATCCACTCGCACTTTTCGGGGCCCTGGCACCCGATAACGGGAGTTGATCACGACGGGTGAGGTTGACGGGGCGGTCAGGAAGGGCCGGGAGCCACTAGGACACTGCGTGCCTCGTGCACCGTGATGGTGCGCCCGACCGGGTCTGACCGGTAGATATCACCCGGGATGGGAATCTGCCGGGTGTCGCCGTCGAGGGCGAAGGTGCCGGTCCAGTGGGCCTGAACGGTGATCGTGAACCTGCCGGGGGACTCGAAGGGATGAGCGATATATCGGGAGCAGACGGTGCGGGACTCGCAGGCAACGGCATCGTCATAGGCGCGTCCAAGTGGGTCGGCGCCCTGAGATTGGGGATAGCTGTCGGTCCTGCCGTCGCCCCAGGTCCAGGTGGACTCGGTCAGGTGGAGCCGGACGTCGAAGGTGTGCCCGCCGAGCGTGAAGCGTGGGATGGTGGTGTCGGTCAGGTTGGATGCTCCGTGGGCCGGCCTCATGTAGAAGACGACGGCGGAATTGATCAGGTATCGAGTGCCACCAGAGGCGGCGGTGGGTTGGGGTGCATGTCTGGTGGCTTCTGCTCTGATGGCGGCGACGTTAGGGAGCGCGGACCCGGTTGGCGTGTCGCACGCGATATCGGTACGGACGTAGGCCTTGGTCACCGCGTTGTAGATCTGATAAACCACGATCTGCTTGGTCGGATCGACGGTGGCACCCGGTGCAAGCGGGCACCAGACGAGGTAGTTGAGGCAGCCGAGATTGCCGATGACCTGCGCGTCGTCGAAGTGCTTGCGTCGTGGCCCGCAGGACAGCACATCAGTGACATATTCCGAGCCCGACACAACCCCAGGCGCGAGCGCACCGACCGCCCCGCTTGCAGCATGGCAGTTGACGAAACCCAGGCCGCTCGTGTCGCATGTCGCGTCTGCATTGGCTGTGATGTGTCCAGCAAATCCAGCGCTGATCATGATGAACGCGATCAGAAGGGCTCGCAGAGGGCGGATGAGCAGTTTCATGACCTGCATTAACCCGCGAGGAATTCCGCAGAAATCCGCCACATTTTTCCGGACCATCGCAGATACAAATTCAGCAGCTGGGCCTCGCTCCTTTGAATCCGGACAGTCGATCCAGACCTTGAAACGAGTCGTCCGTCTGCCAGCGTCACCTTGCTTTGTATGACCCACTCCGCGTCACTCGACTTCGGTGCGATGACCACTGACGCAGAACCCTGAGTCTGTCGGGCGCCGACGATGTGTTGATCCTTGGCCATCGCATCATTGAAAAACCTGGCGTCGCTCTTGCACTTCGGGGCGTCGCAGATCGCCAAGAACGAGGAGGGCTCCATAGTTGCGTAGGCCCAATTCCGAGCCGTCCGATAGAACTGTGCGGCGGCGAGGGCTCCCAGCTGATTGTTCTTGAACATCGCGAGCGTGAACATCGGCACGACATCGCCCGGCTCCTTGTACGGCGCGACCGTGGGCACACCGGCGGGCACCCACTTGGCCGGCCGTCCCGGCGGAATCTGATCAACCGGCACCGAGGTCGGTGCCCCTGACCCTGCGCTCCGCGTCGGTGCCCCAGTGGCGCTCGAACTCGCGGTCGTGACGCTCGGCGTGCCGGCCACAGATGAGTAATTGGGTCTTGGATCACCGTGGGTGCAACCGCTCACCTCGGCCAGGCCGAGCACGCTCGCCACGCTCACCAACGCCGCCCGCAGCCAGATCATGCCCGGATCCTGCCAAAGCCGCGGGCTACGCGAAGGCGTTTTGGATAACTTTGTGGATAACCGCCGCCCTTGATCAACTCGCCCTTTCAGGTGCCCAGGAGCCTGTTGCGTAATCGATGTCTCCCGGTGATGGTCGTGGGTGGCGGGAGAATCTGGTGGCCTACGGATTTCGGCCGGTGGGCCGGGATCAGCGGTTCTTGATGGCTGCGGATATGCGCGTGTGGCTGCCTGTTGATGGCTGGGCATGGTCGCGTTGGGCGGGGCGAAGATCGCCGAGGGCGGTACCCGGCCAGTCCCGGTTGAGGGGCGCCATCAGTTGCGTGCCGCCGTCCAGCGGCTGGCGCGCGCCGGGACCGGGCTGCAGCAGCTACAACGGCGACGGCACTGAAACAACTACAACGGCGACGGCACTGAGATGACCTGCCGGTTGGGGCAGCGTCGGGCCGGAAGTCGGGGCCGTGCGGGATGGGTGACTGTTCAGGTTGGGGTGCATAGCGTGTCTCCGGTCGCGTTTGCGCGCGAAACGGGGAGTTGATCACCACTGACCACCAGAGCCCAGCGGTGCATGATTAGCCGCCCTGTGATCAGCACGGCGTCCGAGCTAGGTTCGTGAGTGTGCCGATCGGAATCCACCCGACCGTCGTCGTCATGGGCGTCACGGGCAGCGGCAAGACCACTGTGGGTGGAGTCCTGGCGCAACAACTCGGGGTGCCCTTCGAGGACGCCGACGACCTGCACAGCCCAGACGCCAAGGCCAAGATGGCGGCCGGGCATCCCCTCGACGACGCCGACCGGACGCCCTGGCTGGCCCGCTGCGCGACCTGGCTCGCCTCCC
>JAVEET010000372.1 GCA_030840295.1 Pseudonocardiales bacterium | reverse complement strand
CCTCGGACACTTTAAGTAACGACTAGCTCACAGCACTGGCTACTGGTTGGTAGGGATCAGACAGCCATTTCATGTTTGCTCGTCACAGGAATCCCACTGGCATCAAGGACCCCACCAATGACCGCTCCCCCGCCCAACCCCGCCGGTTGGTATCCCGCAATGGACACTCCGGGTAACGAACGCTGGTGGGACGGCAACCAGTGGACACCCGCAACCCGGCCTGTCCCGCCGGCGCCGTTCGTGCCGCTGGATCGGCCTCAGCGCTCGACGGGAAGGGCGTGGTTCATCGGGTTGACGATCGTCGGCCTCGTGGTCGTGGGCGTGATTCTGTTCAGCGGCGGCGGTTCGGGCACCGGGGGTAGCGCCAAGACGTACTCGGTGACGTATCAGGTGGACGGCGCCACGTCGGCGGACCTGACGATGACCACGGCGAACGGCGGCACCAGCCAGCAGCAGGCGGTGCCGTTGCCGATCAAGAACCAGGGCGGCGGGGACGGGCTCAGCATGACGGTGCGCAAGGGCGCGTTCGTCTACATCGCGGCCCAGAACAACGGCTCGGGGACGATCACCTGCCACATCCTGATCGACGGCGTCGAGGTGATCACCAACAGCTCGTCCGGTGAGTTCGCGATCGCCACCTGCTCGGGCCGGGTCTGATCTAGTCGACGTCGGGGAACCGGAGCCGCTCGGGCTGGTACACGTTGCGGCGCGTGGCCGGCGTGACGACGATGCCCGCCGGGAAGGCGTCCCGCATAGCGTTCTGGCGCTCCCGCGGGTGCATGATCCGCCACTCAGCCGCAGGGTCGGCCGCGGCGAGTAGCCGGCGCAGGTTGACGGGCGCGGCCGCGCGCAGCTGCTTCGCCGCGACGTCGACCCTCGCCTTGATGGCGTTGCGGGCCACCAGGTATTCGGCGGTGGCGATCTTGCGGGCCGCCCACATGCCGGCAAGTTCCTCAAGCTGGGCCTGGTCGCCGGCGATCGCGGCGCGCAGCTGGGCGGTGTCGGTCTGGGCGGTGGCCGTGGCCAACTGTGAGGCGATGTCGGGACGCCCGAGATAGTTGAGCAGCACGTTCTCGACCACGAGCTCGGTGCGGTTGCCGTCTATGCCGATCTTGGCGCAACCGCCGGTGGCGTGGTTGCACCAGTAGCGGTGCCTGGTGGCCGTCACGTAGTGCGCGGTGAGCTCGTGGCCGCACAGGCCGCAGGTCATGATGTGGGACAGCCAGTGCCGCAGAGTGTTGCCCTGGTTGCCGGCGCGCTGGTCGAGGGCGGCCTTGACGTCCGCCCATTCGTCGCTGGTGATGATGGCCGGCCACACCGCGGAGCCCACGACCTCGCCTTTGTGGGTCCGGAGGCCGGCGATGCGCGCCTTGGTGATGACCGAATGGACCGATCGGGAGTGCCAGCCTCTGGTTGAGCCTTGGACCGTGGGCACGCGGCGGTCGGTGAGATCCCTGGCGATGCCGGTGAGCGAGTCGCCGGCGAGGATGCGATCGCGGATCTCGCGCAGTACCGCGGCTTCGGCCTCGTTGATGGTGAGCCCGTCACGCTCGTAGCCGTAGGAGCGGATGCCGCCACCACCGACGCGGCCGTTCTCGGCCAGCTCGAGGTGCTTGCGGGCGACCCGCCGGGCGGTGTCGCGGCTGGACTTGTTGGCGATCGCCACGTTGATCCTGGCGATGGTGATCCCTGAATCGGTGGACAGGTCGAGGGAGCCGGTGACGGCCGCGGTGGGCAGGTGTTTGGCTTCGACGACGTCGATGAGGTCTTCGAGGTCGCGGGGGTCGCGGGCCACTCGGTCCAGGTCGTAGGCGACGACGGCCTCGATGTTGCCGTTGGCCAGGTCGTGGAGCATGCGCCGGAAGGCGGGCCGGTCGACGCGCAGTGCGGTGGATCCGTCGGGGAGCTGCACCTTGCGGCGTTTGAATGCGGAGGTGTCGTTCTCGATGTAGGTTTCGATGATCTGCCAGCCGCGGCGCTCGGCGAGTTCGGCGCAGTCGCGTTCCTGGCGGCCGACGCCGGCGGCGTCACCGGCCCGGTCGTCGCTGATGCGGACGTACGAACCTGCCCGTTTGCTCCCCACCATACCGATAGGTTACATTGTTCACATCGGGTCGCCGATACCGGTGACCGACCGCAACTGGTCCACAGCATCGAAGCGGCCGTGCGCGGTACGCCAGTCGAGAATCCGTTGGGCCAGGACCGGCCCTACTCCGGGCAGGCCGTCCAGCTGGCTGAGGCTCGCTGAATTGAGGTCGAGCACGCCGGCTGAGGTGCCGACGCCCAACCCGAGACCTGAGGCAGGCCCGCCACCCGAGCCACCAGAGCCACTCCCTGACCCTGCCTCCGGTCGGCTAGCGCCTGCGCCGGTCACACCAACCGCGACCTGCTCGCCGTCACTCAGCTTGCGGGCCAGATTCAGCCCGGTGAGATCCACCCCCGCCCTGACTCCGCCCGCCGCATGCACAGCGTCGTCGACCCGCGACCCGGACGGCAACCGGTATACGCCGGGTCGGCGCACCAGGCCGACCACGTCCACGACGACAACCGTGACCGTGGGGCTTGCGGAGGACCCGGCCACCGGAGAGCGCAGCGAGCCGCCGGGGGCGATCGAGCTGGCCGCGCTCGACGCAGGAGTCCCGGCCGAAGCCACCGGAATCCGATGCGGCTGAGACATCGCCACCCAGGCGGCCGCACCCAGAACCGATATCACCGCGACCAGGGCCAGCGCGATCGCCCCGCCACGCCCAGGGTTGCACCGCAGACTGCGTCGCAGAGCCGCGCCCGGGGAGGCTGAGCAGTCGGGCGATTTCGTTTCGGCGAGCCGATCGGGAGTACTCAGCCTAGCCAGTAGCGCCGCCAACTGACCGCCGATATCGCGCCCCTCGGCTCCACGCTGCACCCGATCGAAAGTAGGCCGAACGGAGCTCGGCAAAGGCGTGATGGCACGGATTGTGGACATCGATCGATCCTGTGGATATGCCGAGGTATGGAGTCGCTTTGGTTGGCGGCGGAAGGAGGATCAAAGCGTTCAGAGCGCAGCGGCGGGTCGTTATGTCAAATTTGCAGATTTGACCCGGCGCGACCAGCATCGACCTTCGCGATTGCGCCGTAGCCACAGGCGGCAGTGCTCGTGCGACTCCACACGAGTCCCATCGGGCGCCGCGGCTCTCGCGGACCGAATCCGGTGGGCCGGTCGCGGTAAGATCCAGTTCGATCAAGTTTCGCGCAACCTGACCAGTCTGGCTGCGCACCCGCCGGGGATCCCTAGTTTTCCGGCGACAGCGGCGCTGCCCTGGACAGGCCGGTCTTTACCGGTACCGATTGGATGAGGTCGATGACGACGCAGGTCGAGGAGCGGGTCAGCCCCCTTCTCGAACCTGCCCGATTCGACGCCCCGGCGGCGGGCACGCGTCGCTGGCGTTCCTGGCTTGGTAACCACGGTCACCTGCTGCTGGCCCTGGTCGGCGCGATCGCCTTCGTGATCGTGAAGCCACCGGTCGCTGACTTGCAGGCGGCTGACGCCCGAGCCGCGGCCGCGGCCCGCCATGTCGGTCTGGGTTACTGGCTGTCCTGGTTCGGCGGATCCACGCCGGGACAGTATTCGGTGCTGACTCCGGCGCTGGCCTCGATCGTGGGCACCACGGTGCTAGCCGCACTATCGGTGCTGGCCATTGCGGCGATGGCCCGCCCCTTGCTCGAGGGCACCATGCGGCCCCGCTCGGGCGCCTACCTGGTCTCCCTCTCGGCGCTGTGCAACCTGTGGTCCGGACGGGTGCCGTTTGCCGTCGGAATCGCCGTCTCGCTGTTCGGCCTGCTCCTCTTACGTCGCAACCGGCCGATTCTGGGCGGCGTCGTGAACGGCGTGGCCACCTTGTTCTCACCACTCGGACCGGCGTTCATTCTCTTGGCCCTGGTCGGCCCGGCGATCGCGCGGCCGACCTGGCGGCCGAACCTGATCCGATTCGGCGTACCGAGCGCTATCGGCCTGGTGCTGCCGACGGCCATCTTCGGTGCACCCTCGCCGATGCCCTTCGCCTGGACCACCCTGGCCTGGTCGGTCGGCATCATCGCCGCAGCCACGCTGCTGGAATTGCCGAAGCACGTGAAGATCGGGCTGTGGGCCGCCGCAGTGGCGTGCCTGGGCGCATTCGTCATACCGTCGGGCGTCGGGGCCAACATCAGCCGTTTCGCCTTTCTGCTGGTCCCGCCGGTCATCTGGGCGGTGGCCCGGAACCCGAAACGGGCCATTGCTCTGGCGCTGCTGCCGGCATTCGTCTACAGCGGCTATCTCGTCTCGGCGGACCTCACCGCCGCATCCCGGCCCGCCGCCCAGCAGACCTACTACACCGGACTGCGAACCGAACTGGCTGCCCTGCCGGGCCGGGACAACCACCGTGCCGAGGTGCTGGACACGACGACACATCGGGCTGCTGCCGAACTGATTCCGACCGTGTACCTCGCCAGGGGTTGGGAAACCCAAAGCGACTCCACCAACAACGCGATCTTCTACAACCCGGCATTGCTGAACCCGGCGAGCTATCGCGATTGGCTTGATTCGAACGCGGTCGCCTGGGTTGCAGTCCCGACCGCCCCCGGTTCGAGCTACCAGGCCGAAGCCGCGCTGGTGAAGGGCGGCTTGCCGTACCTGGACCAGATCTGGCGAGACGATCAATGGACGCTCTACTCGGTCCACTTGGCCGAGCCGATGGTCCCAGCGCCGGCCAAGGTGATCTCGGCGAGCGAAACCCAGGTCGTGTTCGACCTCGACCAGGCCGCCACCCTGACCCTGCGGTTCCGGCCTGCCCGGGGCATCCGTATCACGAGTCAAGAGGGACTCGGCACCCCGGTTTGCCTGGCGGCGCCCACCCCGGACGCACTTCAGGCCACCTTCACCGAGCCCGGTCGTTACCTCATCACCTCGAGCTGGTCAGTCGCCAGCACGGTCAGCAAGACCGGCTGCTGAGGATCACCGGCCCCGACCGAGCGCCCGTCGGCAAGGCAGAATGTTGACGTGACCACCTTGCGGCTGTTGTCCTACAACATCAGATCCCTGCGTGACGACGCCGAAGCGGTGTATCGGGTCATCAAGGACGCCGAACCGCATGTGGTGGCGATCCAGGAAGCACCCCGGTTCCTTCGCTGGCGCTCGATCGCCGCCAGAATCGCACGACGCAGCGGCCTGGTCGTCGTCACGGGTGGGCGAACCGCGGCCGGCAACCTGCTGCTGTCCGGCCTGGAAGTGACGGTGGATGAGGCCACCGACGTACTGTTCAGCCGCGATCGCAGACTCCATCAGCGAGGCACCGCGTTGGCCAAATTCACCCTCGGCGGACGGCCTTTCGCGGTGGCCGGCACCCATCTCGATCTCGTCGAGGAACCCCGGATCCGCCACGTCGCCGAACTGCACGCCGCGGCTGATGCATTCGGTGTTACCGAACATCCGCTCATCGTGGCCGGCGATCTCAACGACGACCCCGGGTCCGCCGTGTGGCAGGCACTGGGTGGTCGGGGGGTCGACGCCTGGGCCATAGCGGGCACCGGCGACGGCATCACCTCGAGCGTGATCCTGCCCAAGCGAAGGATCGACGCGGTATTCGTGGACCCTCGGCTCGCCGTTGCCACCGCCTCGGTGATCAACACGGCGGACGTGCAGATAGCCAGTGATCACCGGCCGGTCCTGGTCGAGATCGACCTCTGAAGCCGACGGAGCTAAAGCCGCCGGACTGTCCCCACTGCCGACGGAGCTAAAGCCACCGGACTGTCCCCACTGCCGACGGAGCTAAAGCCGCCGGACTACAACCCCGAGGAGGCCCGGGCCGACGTGGGCGCCGACCACCGCACCCACTTCTGACTCGTGGAGCTCCCGCAGGCCGGGTACCTGATCCTCCAGTTGCCGGGCCACGTCGAGCGCCCGTTCCGGCGCGGCCAGATGCTGAACGGCCAGATCGACCTTGCTGTCCGCCGCGGCGTTGACTGCGATCTGCACCAACCGAGCGATGGCTTTCGACGACGTCCGCACCTTCTCCATCGGCACTATCCGGCCGTCGACGAGGTGCAGCAAGGGCTTCACGGCCAACGCGGTGCCCAACATGGCCGCGGCGGTGCCGATCCGGCCGCCGCGATGCAGCCATTCGAGTGAATCCACGTAGAACAACGAGGAACTGCGATCGATGCACGTCGTTGCCGCCTGTGCCACCGCTTCGGCACTGCCCCCGGCCATCGCCGTTTCGGCCGAGGCCATCACGGCAAACCCGAGGGCCATCGCGGTCGCGCGTGAGTCGACCACCACCACCAGGCCGTCACCGAATTCCGCCGCAGCCAGCCGGGCCGAGTCACATGTTCCCGACAGCTGGGCCGACAGATGAACCGAGACCACCGCGGAAGCTCCGGCGTCCAAGGCAGCCCGGAAGACGTCGACGAACTCGCCGGGGGTGGGCCTCGAAGTGGTCACCGCCCGGTGGGCTCGCAACACCTCGGTGACATCGGCCGGCGAAACCTCGACGCCCTCGCGACCCGAGCGGCCGTCGAGATCCACCTGAAGCCCGACGACGCGAACGTCCAGAGCCTCCGCCACCCCCGCCGGCAGATACGAGGTGGAGTCGGTCACCACCGCCACTCGACGCGAGCTCTGCATGGGCAGAAGGCTAGACGACGAAGTTGATCAGCCGTCCGGGAACCGCCACCACCCGCTTGGCCGGCCGTCCGTCGAGCGCGGCGATGATCTTCTCGTCGCCTCGCGCGGCGGCCTCCATCGCGTCGGCGTCGGCGTCTGCCGGCAGCTGGACGACGGAACGGACCTTGCCGTTCACCTGAACCGGTACCTCGATCGTGTCGTCGACCAGCAGCGCCTCGTCGGCGACCGGGAACGGATGCCACGCCAATGACTCGCTGTGCCCGAGTCTGGCCCACAGCTCCTCAGCCACGTGCGGAGCCAACGGCGCCAGCATCAGGGTCAGGGCCTCAGCCACCGGCCGCGGCGTGCCACCGTTGGGGAAGGCCTGCGTCACGGCGTTGTTCAACTCGGTGACCCGCGCGATCGACGTATTGAACCGCAGGGTTTCATATCCCTCTCGTACGGCAGCAATTGCCTTGTGCAGCAAGCGATTGAGGTCGTCCGGCACATCGATGTCGGCCACGTGCGGCTCGCCGGTGTGCTCGTCCAGCACGACCCGCCAGACCCGCTGCAGCAACCGGTACGGCCCGACGATGGCCTTGCTGTCCCACGGCCGGGACTGCTCCAGGGGTCCGGAGAACATCTCGAACAACCGGAAGGTATCGGTACCGAAATCGGCCACGAACTGATCCGGGGTCACGACATTCTTGCGGCTCTTGCCGATCTTGCCGAACTCCTGGCTGACCGGTTCGCCCTCGAAGAAGAACTTCGAGCGACCGCCCTCCACGACCTCGGTCACCGACGCGGCGTCGACCCAGAAGCCGTCGGCGTTGGCGTAGGCCGGAAGCTGCAACATGCCCTGGTTGACCAGTCGGTGGAAGGGCTCCGAGCTCGTCACATACCCCAGGTCGAAGAGCACCTTGTGCCAGAACCGGGCGTACAACAGGTGCAGCACGGCATGCTCCACCCCGCCGACGTAGAGGTCCACACCGCCCAGCGGGCGCTCGGTGTCCGGGCCCATCCAGTACTGCTCGATCTCCGGCGAGACCGGTGCGTCCGGGTTGTGCGGATCCAGGTAGCGCAGCTCGTACCAGCAGGAGCCTGCCCAGTTCGGCATGGTGTTCGTCTCGCGGCGGTAGGTCTTCAGGCCGTCACCCAGGTCCAACTCGACGGTCACCCAGTCGGTCAACCGTCCCAACGGAGGCTCCGGCGTCGAGTCCGCGTCGTCGGGTGGGAACGACTTCGGCGAGAAGTCGTTCGTCTCGGGCAGCAGCAACGGCAACATGTTTTCTGGCAGCGCCACCGGCTGGTTGTCCTCGTCCCACAGGATCGGGAACGGTTCACCCCAGTACCGCTGGCGGCTGAACAGCCAATCTCGGAGCCGATAGGTTGTCGCACCGGCACCGGATCCGTGCTTCTCCAGGTAACCGATGATGGCGTCCTTGGCCTCGGCGACGCCCAGGCCGTTCAGATCGACCTCGTCGTTGACCGAGTTGATGGCCGGACCGTCACCGGTGAAGGCCTTGCCGCCGGCATCGATGAAGTCGGCAGGCGGCCGCACAGTCCGCACGATCGGCAAGTCGAAGGTCTCGGCGAATTCGTAGTCCCGCTCGTCCTGGGCGGGAACCGCCATGATCGCGCCAGTACCGTACCCGGTCAGCACATAGTCGGCGATGAAGATCGGAATCCGTTCGCCGTTGACCGGATTGGTGGCGAAGGAACCGATGAAGATGCCAGTCTTCTGCCGGTCACCCTGTCGGTCCAGTTCGGTCTTCGCGGCCGCCGCCGCCTGGTACGCCGACACTGCTCCGGCTGGGTCGGCGTGGCCGCCGGTCCAGACCTCCGGGATGCCGCTCGGCCAGGCAGCGCTCGTCAACTGGGCAACCATCGGATGCTCGGGAGACAGGACCACGTAGGTCGCGCCGAACAACGTGTCGGGTCGGGTTGTGAAGACCCGGATATCGCCTGCCGGTGAAGCGAAATCGACGTGCGCACCCGTCGAACGACCGATCCAGTTCTTCTGCATCGTCCGGACCTTTTCAGGCCAGTCGATGTATTCCAGGTCGTCCAGCAGTCGATCGGCGTAGGCGGTAATCCGCAGCATCCATTGAGCCAGCGGCCGCCGGAAAACCGGGAAGTTGCCACGCTCTGACCGGCCGTCGGCCGTGACCTCCTCGTTGGCCAACACCGTCCCCAGTCCAGGGCACCAGTTCACCGGCAACTCCGAGACGTAGGCCAGCCGATGCCGATCGATCACGGTGCGCCGCTGCTTGTCGTCCAGCTCCGACCAGGGCAGGCCGAAGTCGTTGGTGTCCGCGTCCGGCTGACGGGTTCCAGCGTCCAGTTCCGCAATCAGCTCGGCAATGGGCCGTGCCCTGCCGACTCCGCCGTTGGCAGCATGGTCATAGAAGGAGTTGAACAGTTTCAGGAAGATCCACTGGGTCCACCGGTAGAAATCAGGGTCTGTAGTCGCGATGACCCGGCGCTGGTCGTGGCCCAGCCCCAGTCCTCTTAGCTGGCGCTTGAACACCTCGATGTTGTGGTCGGTGGTGGTCGCCGGATGCTGACCGGTCTGGATGGCGTACTGCTCGGCCGGCAGTCCGAACGCATCGAAGCCCATCGTGTGCAGCACGTTCTCGCCGCGCATCCGCAGGTAGCGCGCGTAGACATCGGTGCCGATGTAACCGAGCGGGTGGCCGACATGCAGGCCCGCACCGGACGGGTAGGGGAACATGTCGAGCACGTAGGTGTGCGGCTTGCCCGCGACCGCCGCGAAACCCTCGCTCAGGTCACCGGTCGGGTTGGGCGCGTGGAAGGTCCCTCGTTCGGCCCAGCGGTCCTGCCAGCGAGACTCGATCTCTTCGGCGAGCGCTGCGGTGTATCGAAACGGTGGCACATCACTCAGCTCGTCCACGGCAGCGTTGCTGCTGGTGGCCGGGCCGTTCGTGGCCGGCTTACCGTTGGCCGTGCTGCCGGCCGGGCTATCTGCGTTGGCACTCATGACGGGTGCTTGGGATCCCTTCGTTCGTGCTCCGCGGCTGGCGGCGACTGGCCGGGAGCGGGTGATCGTGTGCCTGCATGCGAAGAGCCCCTGCGTTTTCGCAGAGGCTCAGCCGCGCTGGTTCGTCGGTCGCGCCTGGCAGGTCGGCGCCGTCGATCGGGTCAGCGCGGCTCGGTAAGGAGCAGGCTCACAGTGCTCACGAGCCTGGATACTACCCGTCGCGAGCGGGGCCGGTAAGCAACTGGGCGGCTCGCTCACCCACCGCGCGGTGGCACGACCAGCCCCAGTGCATCCCATCCACGTTCATGTCCCCGGTGCCGAGATATGGGGCGACCCAGGTATCGAGCCGCAGCATGTCGATCTGCACCCGGTCCGCCCATCGCAGCGCGGCACCGACGGCCGCTGGATGGCCCGCGGTCACCCGCCCGTAAGCAGGGGCATCGTGCGGTGGCGGAACGATTCCGAGAAGGCGAGTGGACGGATGGAAGTGCCTGATCCCTTGCACGCATCGGGTCAGGTAATGGTCGGTCACCGGTTGCGGCAGGGTTCGCCAGCGGCCTCTCAGCAGCCGGACACCAGTGGGTTGCGCCCGGCGGAGGGCGCCGGTGGCGACGCGCCGAACGATCGGCGGACGGAGCAACCGGATGCCCTCGCGCAGGTGCGCGGGCATGATCGAGGGCAGGTAGTCCATGCCACCCACCGCAAGCACGACCACGTCGGCCCGCGGCAGCAGGACCGAGTACACGTGCGGATCCTTGGTGATCGCGAACCACGCATCACGTGCCGTCCAGCCGCGGCGTCCGTAGATGGTGGCCTCGGATCCGGATTCGGCCGCCATGATGTTGGGCCACAGCCGGGGCTCGGTCGTGAGCTCTCCCAGACCGGGGCCATGAAAAGCCAGTGAGTCGCTGAGCACCAGGATCCGACGGCTCATCACACCTCGCGAGCCACCAGCAGGTCCCGTGCCCGTGACTCAGGCGTCGGCATCGGCCGGCTCGCTCTCCGGCGAGATCAGCGGAATGACCGGACCCGGCGGGCCGGCGTTGTGGGCACGCAGATTCCAGCCACTGCCGTCATCGCGCAATTCGGTCCAATGGCAGTTGGCCAGCGGACCCAGGACGGACGGCGTCTGCGGCAGTCCGAGGAGCTCGGCGGACAGGCACATCGAGGTGGCACCGTGGCTGACCAGGACCACCAATTCGACCTCGGGCAAGGCGCGCACCAGCGACACGGCCCGGTCGGCGACCTCTTGCCGGCTCTCACCACCGCGACGGGTCACGTCGCGCCCGGCGAGCCAGTCGGCGAACTCATCCGGGTACCGGGACTCGACCTCGTCCCGGGTCAGCCCCTCCCAGTGGCCGAGGTTACGTTCACGCAGCCGGGCATCGATGTTGAGCTCCAGGCCGGTGAGCGAGGCCACCTTGGCCGCGGTGTGCTCGGCCCGTTGCAGATCCGAGGAGATCAGCAGATCAGGTTCCATCGCGGCGACCAGGCCGGCGACCTGAATGGCCTGCGCCTGGCCGACCTCGTCCAGTGGCGGATCGGACTGACCCTGATACCGACGCTCAGCGTTCCAGGCGGTTCGGCCGTGCCGGAGGATCACGATCCGGCGGCGCACCTATTCCTGCCCGGGGGCGGGGTCCAGGCGGGACACCCTCGGGCCGTCGGCCTCGAATTCGAGGAATGGGCAGTCTTTCCAGAGCCGCTCCAAGGCGTAGAAAACCCGTTCCTCGGCGTGCTGAACGTGTACCACGATCTCGGCGTAGTCGAGCAGCACCCAACGGCCGTCCCGTTTGCCCTCACGGCGAAGCGGCTTGGCTCCGGCGAGGCGGAGCTTTTCCTCGACCTCGTCCACGATGGCCTCGACCTGGCGCTCGTTGCTACCAGTGGCAATCACGAAGACGTCGGTGATCGCCAGCTTGTCGCTGACATCGATCAACACGATGTCGGTGGCGAGTTTGTCCGAGGCCGCATGCCCGGCGATGCGGGCAAGTTCGGCGGCGGTGTCAGTTGCGGTCACGGTCGCCCACGCTACCCGCCGCCGCCGGACGAGCCGATCCGGCTACTCGACCAGCCGGATGACGCCGTAGTCATAGCCTTTGCGTCGATAGACCACGCTCGCTCGGCCGCTGTCGGCGTCGGCGAACAGGAAGAAGTCGTGACCCACCAACTCCATCTCGAAGAGGGCCTGGTCGAGGCTCATCGGCTTGGCCGGATGCTCCTTCTCGCGGATCACCTGCCCCGGTCCGTCGTACGGACCGCCGTCGTCGGGCTCCGGTTCCGCGACTGCGACGGCGCCGTGCAGAGGTTCGGCCTCGACCAAGGCACCCGTCGCGGCTGCGACCGAGGTGGGACTGTGCCGTCCGTGGTGTACGCGGCGCCGATCGGCGGCTTGCCGGAACTTGCGTTCCAGGCGTTCGGTCGCGATGTCGAGCGCCTTGTAGAAATCGGAGGAACAGGCCTCCGCCCGGACAACCGGGCCCTTCACCCTGCAGGTTATCTCGACCCGCTGGCAGACCTCGGCCTGTCTGGGGTTCTTTTCGTGGAGTAGCTCGACATCGGCCCGGATTATCCGGTCGTCATAGCGCTCGATGCGAGACAGTTTTTCAGCGACGTGCTGACGGTAGTGATCGGGAACCTCGACGTTTCGGCCCCTCACGACAATATCCACACAACCTCCAGGTGCTCATTAGGAGCCTGGACCTCGCACGAATTGCGTCGCGCAACCTCCCGCGAAATAGGACGGAACGCGGACCACGATCGAGTGGTCCGCCAGCCGCACCTGATCCGCGCCGGCTCCTATCTCTGCTAGGTCATCGCAACGCTAGCCTGCTCCGGTGTATCTGCACACCCATTCTCCCAAAGAATCAGAGGTGCGCTCGCTGAGAGCCGACGGTGGCGCCGAGTATCCGGTCATGTTCGAGGGGTGATCGGAAATCGTCGTCGGGTCGCCGCGATCACGGCCGCGCCGGCCACCGGCCAACCTGCCGCTCGCAATGCCCGACCGGCCTCCGCCAGCGTCGCCCCGGTGGTCACGATGTCATCGACGATCAGGACAGGAGGCGGCGGCGCGGCGCCTGCGGACCTCCTGTCCGGCGACGGTTGGGCCCACATTTTCGACGCGAGGTTGCGGGCCCGCTGCTCGGCAGACAGGCCGGCCGAATCCATGACTCCGGGCAACAGTCGCAGCGGTGCGGCGACCTGGGTTCCGGTCAAACGCGCCGCACGGGCAGCTAGGCGGGCGAGGTGGTCTCCACCGCGCGCCCGCGCGGCAACTCGGCGTGATGGGACCGGCACCAACATTGGCCGATGCACCGAACCCAACTGGCCCGCAGCGGCGGCCGCGGAAACCGCCGCTGCCAGCAGAGCAGCCAGGTCCCCGGCCAACCGGCGCCGACCACCTTCCTTATAGGCGAGCAGCGCGCTGCGGGCCGTCGAGGCGTACTCCAGCGCCGCCCACACCACCAGATCGGCATGCTCGACGCGTCGGCAACGCGGCGGTGGACGACACCGTGGGCACCAGACCGAACCAGGACGCCGACAACCTACGCAACTGACCGGCAACACCAGGTCGGCCAAGTCGGCCAACAGGACAACCGGTGAGCGGGCGAGTCGGCGGGCGGGCGGTCGTGGCGAGGAGTCGGTATGGACGGGCATCGCCCAACTGTGCCGCGCCGCCATCTGAAAAGCCGGATCACGGCGCCATCTGTGGACAACGCCCGACGCTGTGGACAGCGCGTGCGCCCACGCAGCGATCGCAGCTACGGCGCATAGGTGGGCGCGCTCGCCCTGGCCCCCAGTGAGACCCAGCCGCCGCCGGCCTGCTGGATCGACACAGCGGCCGGATCGGCGGACGACACCACCGCCGGCTGGCCCGGCGCGACCGCGATTCCCAGCAGCCCCAGCGGAAGCCCGTTGGAGGGCAGGGTCTGCCGGTTGTACCCGTCGGACTGCACAGTCCAGACCTGAGCCGCATCGCTGGCCATCGAAGCGATCATGAGCATTGTGGTCGAGTCCTTCCAGGACACGTCGTCAACAGACATTCCGCTCGGAGTGATCTGGGCGAAGTTGTCCAGACCGATGTTCGCACCGATTCTCGTCACCGATCCGATCCACAGCGTTCCCACCCCGTTGGGCGACCGCACGATGACCGCAAGTCGTATCCCGTCCGGGCTGAAGCGGAACGACTCGATCTGGCCGCTCGGCAGACCTCCGACCGGCGTGGGCAGGGTGAACTCCTTCGGCTTGCGGTCCGGACCGACCCGGTAGATGGAGTTGCCGACGCCGAGCCAGACATTCGACGTACGGGGCTGCCACTCCGGTCGGCCGGGTGTCCCTGGCGGCAGGGCGACCTTGCTCAAGGACTGGGAACTGCCGATCAGCAGGCCGGCGGGCGACAGTCCGGCGATGAGCAGGCCGCCGGCGTCAGCCCGGCGCACCGCCACCGAGGTCATGCCGTAGGCGCCGCTGCCCACCGGCCCAGCCACCGGCTTATCGGTTGCGCCACTGATCAGGCCGCCGTTGCGCAGGTAGTAGCTCTGCGCCCCAGGCGCTGGGGCATCCGTGCCGACGGCGGGGAAACTCTCGGCCGAGAACACCGACCCGATATTCGGGATGTCGACGACCTTGCCGGAGTCGGTCAATCGCAGCGATGACGAGAAGGCGATCTGGCCGAAGGTGTTGGCCAGCTGATATGCCAATCGCTCCTGACTCTGGTCGTCCAACTGGGACGTCCCGGGCAGCTCGATCTCGATCCGATCGTCCAGGGTGATGGCCGCCGGGCGTGCGTCCACCTGCGCCGGTACCTCACTCTGCACCGACTGGATGAGTTCGGGCCGCGGGCCCTGCAGTAACTGAGCCAGCAGCCACTGCGCGCGAGCCTCGCCTTCCAAGGCCGTGTATCGGACGTCCGGGATGAGCGTGGTCAATGTGGGATCGAAGAAGTAGAGCAACCGCGGACTGTACGTCTGGGCAAACACGTCCGAGCGGATGATCACGCCCGCCGGCAGCTGATTGATCCGCCACGCGCCGTTGACCTTGACCAGCTCGAAGTCAAGCTTCTTGTTGTCCTCCTCGCCAACCCCCTTGGTCACCGGCGTGTAGATACCGTGGTTATCCAGGTGGCCCACCGCCTGAACGTTGACGGCCACGGTTGACGTGGTGTCCGCACTACTGGCGAACTGCACTTGGAAGTCGGCGACGACGGTGACCGAGCTGTCCAGCCATTTGCTGCCCGCTTCGGTCGTCAGGTACTGCCGCGCCGACGAATGTTTGGCGTCGGATGATTCGGCGGCGGCGTTGAGAAAGCCCTGGACGATGGTGCGCGGCTCGTCGCCTGCAGCCGGTCCGGCCTCCGAGGGCACCGCGGAGGCGTTGCCGGGGATCGTCTGGACGACCTCAGGCCGCGATGAACGAGGCACGCCCGAACAACCGGCGAGCACCAACAGGCCGGCCAGCAGGACCGCCAGGCCCGGCCGGCGCCGGCTCCTATTCGCGGCGCCGAGCGTGGCACCGCGCGCTGGCCAGTTCACGCGTCGACCTCCGAGGGAATGAGCGGCAGGGGTGAGGAGTCCAGTGTGCCGCCGAGATCGCGGGGAAGGGTAAGGCGGAAATTCGCACCCTGGCCACGTTCGCCCCAGGCCTGCAGCCAACCACCGTGCAACCGGGCATCCTCCAGGCTTATCGCCAGGCCGAGGCCGGTACCGCCGGTGAGCCTGCTTCGGGACGGATCGCCGCGCCAGAACCGGTTGAAGACCAGACCGGCCTCCCCCGGACGCAGGCCGATGCCGTGATCTCGGACGGCGACCGCGACTGCGTGCTCGTTCGCGGCCACCCGGATCTCGACCGGCTTGCCTTCGGCATGGTCCAGCGCGTTGGCGATGAGATTGCGAAGGATTCGCTCCACCCGGCGGGAGTCGACCTCTACCAGCACGGCCTCGCCCGACCCCGGGTCGGCGTGCAGCTCGGTGCCGTGGCGCTGGGCCAGCGATTCACTGGCCGACACGGCACGCTCCACGATGCCGGCGAAGTCCACCCGCTCGACCTCCAGGTGCGCAGCGCCCGCGTCGTAGCGCGAGATCTCCAAGAGGTCGGCCAGCAGATTCTCGAACCTGTCCAGCTCGCGGGTGAGCAGTTCGGCCGAGCGCCCGAGCTCCGGAGCGAACGTGTCCCGGCTACCGTGCAGCAGCTCGGCCGCCATCCGGACCGTGGTCAAGGGCGTGCGCAGCTCGTGCGAGACGTCGGAGGTGAACCGCTGTTGCAACCGCGACAGCTGCTCCAGTCGCTGGATCTGCTGCTGAAGGCTGGTGGCCATGTCGTTGAACGACATGGCCAGCAATGCGATGTCGTCCTCGCCGGACACCTCGATGCGCTGCGACAGGTCACCGGCGGCAAGGCGCTCGGCGGTCTGCGCCGCGACCCGCACCGGACGCACCACCTGACGAGTGACGATGACCGCGATCACGGCAACCAGCAACACCAGCGCAATGCCGGCGATCGAGGCGGTCTGTTGCACCAGATCGATGGTCTGCTGCTCGGCGGTGAGGGGAAACCGGTAGTACAGCTCGAACGAACCGGCCTTCGTCGTGACCGGCTCTCCCACGATCAGCCCGGCCACCGCCTTGCCGTTCGGCTCCAGCACGGGTGCGTACTGCACCGCGATGGCATTGGTCTTCACCACCGCGCGCAGGTCCGCTGGGATCGCCGGCCCGCTGGCCAGTTCGTGGTCCACGGTCGCGTCCGGCGACCGCACCGCGATGGTGAAAAGCCCGGCGTTGTTGCCGGTGGACGTCAGCTCCGTGGTCAACTGATCCACCGCCTGCCGGACGCCGGCCAAGTCGCCGGGAGCGACTCCGTTCAATGCACGGCGGGCCGGCACCAGCCCGGCGTTGGCCTGCGTCACCGCGGCACTCCGCTTGGCCTTGAGGATCCCGGTGCTGATCTGATCGATCAGGAAGAGTCCGATCAACAACACGATGAGTCCGGTCACGACCACTGTGGTGGCGGCCACCCGGAACTGCAACGACCTGCGCCAGGTCCTGCCCAGGCGCCTGCCCTGTCCCGCGATCCATCGTCCAGCGAGAGCAAGCGCGACGCGGGCAGCATCCAGCGCGCGCCGCCCGGTCATGGGGGGCCGGCTTTGTAACCGACCCCACGCACCGTCAGGACCACCTCGGGGCGCTCGGGATCACGCTCCACCTTGGACCGCAACCGCTGGACGTGGACGTTGACCAGTCGGGTGTCGGCGGCATGCCGGTAGCCCCAGACCTGTTCGAGCAACACCTCGCGGGTAAACACCTGGCGCGGCTTGCGAGCCAGCGCCACCAGCAGATCGAATTCGAGCGGCGTGAGAGAGATCTGTTCGCCGTCACGCACGACCTGATGGGCCGGCACATCGATGGTCACCGGCGATTCAGGCGGTCCGATCATCAGGGTCTCCCCGCCGGTGTCGTCGTGGCGTCGGAGCCGGGCGCGCATCCGGGCGATGAGTTCCTTGGGCTTGAAGGGCTTCACGACATAGTCATCGGCACCTGATTCAAGGCCCAGGACCACATCGACGGTGTCACTCTTGGCGGTCAACATGATGATCGGCGTCCCGGATTCGGCCCTGATCGCGCGGCATACGTCGATGCCGCTCACCCCGGGAAGCATCAGGTCGAGCAGCACGATGTCGGGCTTGACCTCCCGGAAGGCGGCCAGGGCACGCGAACCGTCGGGCACGAAGGCCGGTTCGAATCCATCGGACCGCAGGACGATACCGAGCATCTCGGCGAGTGAGGAGTCGTCGTCGACTACCAGAACGCGGGGCTTCATGCCTCCATCGTGGCATCCCGGACCACTCGCGCGCTGCAGCGTGGCCGATCGCCGGTCGCAATGGCCTGACGAGTCCACCCCTTTGACAGCTCGAGCCGCCGCGGACGGGTAGCTTACGTAGCCATGAGCAGAACGTCCAGGCGTCGGGACAAGTCGCCGGAACGCTCGGATGCGGTGTCCGTGTCAATGACGGCCGGGCCTGGCGGGAGGCCCGCCACCGAATCCAGCATCAGGCTCAGCTACGCCGAGAAAGTCCGCGAACTGCTGCGGGAATCGCTTCTGGATGCTGCCGGCGAGGCGCTGGCCCGAGACAGCTGGACAGCCACCCGGATGGCCGACCTTGCCGCCGCGGTCGGGGTCAGCCGGCAGACTGTCTACAACGAATTCGGCAGCAAGGACGAACTGGGACGGGCGTTGCTCCTTCGCGAGTCGATACGTTTCCTCAACGAGGTCGAGGCCGCGCTGGACGAGCACCCGGGCGACGCCGTCGCGGGACTGACCGCGGCGCTGGAGGTGTTCCTGCGCCTCAGCGCGGAGCAACCGCTGCTGCGGGCGATCATCGTCAGCGGCGGTGACGACTCCAGGCACTCGAGCCTCGGGGCCTTGCTGACCGGCCAGGGCGCCACCGTACTGCCCTTCGTCACCGATCGCCTGACCGGCCATTTCCTGACCGAGTGGCCGGAGGCGGACCGCGATCAGGTGCTGTCATACGCCGACGCCGTCGTCCGGCTCGCCATCTCGCACGTGATATTGCCCGCGGCCCGGCCGGAGGTGACCGCCACGGAGCTCGGCCAGGTCTTTGCGCCCTACCTGTCCCGGATCACGACGCAGATCCCCCGCAATGCATAGTGCGGCCCGAACCCTCGGCTCCAAGGCGACAATTCAAGGAGACCGATTGCTCGGGCCGCACTACGGCTGAACCTGGACCTCAGTAGCGGTAGTGCTCCGGCTTGTACGGTCCCGCGACATCCACGCCGATGTACTCGGCCTGGTCCTTGGTCAGTTCGGTGAGCGTGGCACCGACCGCCGACAGGTGCAGCCGCGCGACCTTCTCGTCCAGGTGCTTGGGCAGCACGTACACATCGTTGCTGTACTCACCGCGCTTGGTGTGGATCTCGATCTGTGCGATGGTCTGGTTGGAGAACGACGCGCTCATCACGAAGCTCGGGTGACCGGTCGCGTTGCCCAGGTTGAGCAGCCGTCCCTCGCTCAGCACGATGATCGAGTGGGCCTGCTGGGTACCGCGCGCCGGGAACTTCCACTCGTGAACCTGCGGCTTCACCTCGATCTTCTCGATACCGGGGATCCGGGCCAGGCCGGCCATGTCGATCTCGTTGTCGAAGTGACCGATGTTGCCGACGATCGCGTTGTGCTTCATCTTGGCCATGTGCTCGGCCATGATGATGTCCTTGTTGCCGGTGGTGGTGATGAAGATGTCGGCCTTCTCGACGACGTCTTCCAGCCGGACGACGTCCAGGCCTTCCATGGCGGCCTGCAGCGCGCAGATCGGGTCGACCTCGGTCACGACGACGCGGGCCCCCTGGCCACGCAGCGACTCGACCGAACCCTTGCCGACGTCGCCGTAGCCGCAGATGACGGCGAGCTTGCCGGCGATCATGACGTCGGTGGCGCGGTTGATGCCGTCGATCAGGGAGTGTCGGCAGCCGTACTTGTTGTCGAACTTGCTCTTGGTGACCGAGTCGTTGACGTTGATCGCCGGGAACAACAGCGTGCCCGCCTTGGCGAACTCGTACAAGCGGTGGACGCCGGTGGTGGTCTCTTCGGTCACGCCGATGATCGACTGCGACATCTCGGTGTACTTGGTCGGGGTGGCGGCCACCGAACGACGCAGGGTCTCCAGGATGATCTTGTACTCGTCCGAGTCGTTCTCGGCCGGGGACGGGACGACACCGGCTGCCTCGTACTCGACGCCCATGTGGATCAACAGGGTCGCGTCGCCCCCGTCATCGACGATGGAGTCCGGGCCGGTGCCATCCGGCCAGGTCAGCATCTGCTCGGTGCACCACCAGTACTCCTCCAGCGTCTCGCCCTTCCACGCGAACACCGGAATGCCCTGCGGGTTGTCCGGAGTACCGTCGCGGCCGACCACGATGGCAGCTGCCGCATGGTCCTGGGTCGAGAAGATGTTGCAGCTCACCCAGCGCACGTCGGCGCCCAGCGCGGCCAGGGTCTCGATCAACACGGCGGTCTGGGTGGTCATGTGCAGCGAGCCGGCGACCTTCTTGCCGGCCAGCGGCTGGCTTGCACCGAATTCCTTGCGAAGGGCCATCAGGCCCGGCATCTCGTGCTCGGCGAGCTCGATCTCCTTGCGGCCGTAGGCGGCCAGGGTCAGGTCTGCGACCTTGAAATCGCTGACCGAGCCAGCGCTGTCGGGCGTTAGGGTGATGCTCACAGTTTCTCCTCCGGTTGTGGTGTTCGGGCCTGTGGTTCGGGGCTGGTACTGCGCGGTGAAGGTGGGAAAGTCCTGCTCGTCCAGGGCTAACCGGCGGTACCGGTCCGACTCGGGCGACGGCTGGGCCCGGTGCACGGCACCGAACCAGGTGTCCACCGCCTGCGAAAGACCGACCTCGGTGCGCATTCGGAGTTCGAAGGCGACATCGGTGAGGCCGATCCCATGCTGGTCGATCAGCGCTCGCAGGCTGCGGAGCCGGTCGATCTGGCGGGGCCCGTAGAGACGGTGGCCGCCAGGCGTCCGTTGGGTCGCGACCAAGCCGACCTGCTCGATGTAGCGCAGCATCCGCGGCGACCAACCGGTCGCTCCGGAGGCTTGCTGCATGGTCAGGGGCTTCATCGGGTCAAACTCTACCAGAGTTGTGTCAGATTTCTCGGGACACGCTCGGTTGTGCGCCTCAGAGCCCTTCGGAGGCGATGAACGCCTGGCCGGAGCCGAGGACCCGCACTCCGGGGGTGCCGGCCCGGACGAACACCGACTCACCGCGCTCCAACTGAACCACCGACCCGGCGGCCTGCACGGTCAGCGATCCAGCGGTGTTGAGCACGATCATCGGGCCGCGGCCAGCCACCTCGACCTCGGCGCCGGACGGCTGCACGACCGCCAATCGGAAGTCGGGCACCGGCACCTCGAACACTGCCCGATGTTCGTCGGGCACCCGCGCGTCCCAGAGGGGTTCGGCCAGCGGGGTGAAGTCTGCGATCCGCAACAGTTCGGGCACGTCCACGTGCTTGGGTGTTAGTCCGCAGCGCAGCACGTTGTCACTGTTGGCCAGGATCTCGACGCCCATTCCGCGCAAGTAGGCATGGACGTTGCCCGCGCCGAGGAAGATCGCCTGGCCGGGACGGAGCCGGACGTGATTGAGCAACAGAGCCAGCACCGCGCCGATGTCGCCCGGGAAGTCTTCGGCCGCCAGCACCGAGGCACCTGCCGCGCCGGACCAGCGCTGCTCCGCATCGGCGGCAACCAGGCTTCGGCAGCCGTCGATGACGCTGTCGACGAGGCTCAGCCGCGCTGCTTCGGGCAGCGTCAGCATGGTCGTGAAGGTGGCGCGAATCCCGTCCTCGGCCGCCAGCAGATCACGGTAGGGGCCCAGCTGTGACACCCCGAGACCGATCAGGGCATCGAAGAGCTGCACGGTTTCGGACACCGGCCTGAACCCGCAAAGTGCGTCCACCTCGCTCAACGCGCAGAGCAATTCCGGCTTGGCGAAGGCGTCGGAGTAGTTCCGTTGCGCCGCGGTGCGCGGGATCCCGCGCTGCTCCTCGTCAAGGTATCCGGCTCTGGCCTGTTCGGCATTCGGATGCACCTGCATCGACAGGCACTTGTCCGCCGCCAGCACCTTGAGCAGGAAAGGCAGCCGCGGGCCGAACCGTGACACGCTGCCGGCCCCGAGCATCTCCTCGGGCCAGGCCTCGATCAGCGCGTCCAGGCCGGGCTCCGCCGGGTCGTCTGCCCACCTGGACGGCTCGTCCGGGTGGGCACCCATCCACAACTCGGCCGCGGGTGCCCCGGTGGCCTCGATGCCGAGCAGCTCCGGAATGGCAGTCACCGATCCCCACGCATAATCGCGGACAGCGTTTCGCAAGCGCAGGATCGGCGGCAGAGCTCGGGCTTCCACGGTCTGTCGGCCGGTCACGTCAGCGGGCCCCTTTCCCGGCCGGCGGCGTCGCAACCGGGCTCTCGGCGGCCCCGTGCATCTCGACACCGTGCATCTCAACAGCGTCCACCTCGACACCGTGCATCTCGACACCGTGCATCTCGACACCGTGCATCTCGGCTATCCCGGCCACGTGGGTGACATCGCCCGGGGCCGAGGACTGTTGCTCGCCGCGATCCAGATCTGGCTCGATGTAGATCACTCGGGCCGCGGGCTCCACCGCGCGGATCCGCGTCTCGGCCGCGTCGATCATGGACGCGACCTCGGCCAAGGAGGCCTGGGCCCCGATCGAGACCTTGGCACCGACCAGCAGCTCGTCCGGACCGAGGTGCATCGTGCGCAGGTGAATGACCCGCAAGATGCCCTCGCCGACCAAGGCTTCGGCGATCCGTCGGTTGGCGGCCGGACTTGCCGCCTCGCCGAGCAGCAAGCTCTTCGTCTCGATCACCAGGATGATCGCCACCGCGATCAGCAGAACACCGATCGCGGTCGTGCCGACACCGTCCCAGACACCGTTGCCGGTGATCGCGCTCACACCGACCCCGAGCAGCGCGAGCACCAGACCGATCAAGGCCGCGAAGTCTTCGAGCAGGACCACCGGCAGCTCGGGCATCTTGGCGTGCCGGATGAATTCGAACCAGGACGAGGTGCCCTTGTGTTCCCGGGACTCCCGAATCGCGGTACGGAACGAGAAGCCCTCCAGCCCGATCGCCACGATCAGGACGGCCACCGCAATCAGCGGGCTGTCCAGGTGGTGTGGGTGGGCGATCTTGCCGATGCCCTCGTACAGCGCGAACAGGCCTCCGACGGAGAACAGACAGAGCGCGACGAGGAATCCGTAGACGTAGCGGTTCCGCCCGTACCCAAAGGGATGTTCCGGCGTCGCGGTCTGCTTGGCTCGGTTCGCACCGAGCAGCAGCAGGCCCTGATTACCGGAGTCGACCAGCGAGTGCACCGATTCGGCCAGCATCGAGGACGACCTGGTGAAGAGGAAGGCGATGAACTTGATGACCGCGATACCAAGGTTGGCGCCGAGCGCCGCCACCACGGCCTTGTTGCCGCCAGCGGCGCTCATGAGCGGCGTCCGGGCCCACGCGGAATCCGATGATCGGCCGGGCAAGGTCCGGCCATGACTGTTGAGGCTTGGCGGATCAATGCGTCAACTCCCCCAGTCGCGGCGCGGACGGATCGATCCCTCGCCCGAGTGCGAGATAGCTCGCGGCAAAATCACCAACCGCGGAAGCGACCGCGAACCGGATCAGGGGCGGTGCTTGCGGTACCTCGATGCGTGAACACCCGATGCCCCGGCTGGAGGCGAGGTCGGCCAGCGCCGAGCCGGCGCGGCGCGCGGCTTCGGCACCGAGGCTGTCCGAGGATGCGATCTCGTCCGGCCGATCCTGGCCCTGCGGCCAGTACGGCTCGTCATCACCGATCAGCACCAGGCGGGGTAGCACAACCGGCTCCGTCACCCGGTCGGCGAAGAAGTCATTCTCGGCCGCCGCGAATTCCAACAACGAGCCCACCCGGGCCACGTCGTCTGGCAGCGACGCGGCCATCGCGGTGGACCCGCCGATGAGTTGAATTGCCCCGGCCACCCGGCGCGCCGCTACGGTCGCTCCCGGACCGGCACCGGCAATGACCGGCACCGCCTCGGCCAGATCGATCGCCAGACCCTTCGCAGGTCCGGTGAACGACGGGGAATCCGGTCGGTTCGCTTCCGCCGTCTCGTCCAAGGCATCGGCCAGTGCGTCGAAACTCGAGCCGATATCAGCCAGGCCGAGCGCGCTCAAGGCCTGCAGCGCCGGCGTGGCTAACGCCCACCAGACGGCGCGGGTCGGCACCGCCGCCAGGTAACCGACATCGGCGATCGGATGCCGGTGCGCCGCGGCTCCCACTGGTGAGCTTGCCGGGGCGGCGACTGCAAGAGCAAGGCCGCGCCGATCGGCCTGCTCGACCAGTTCAGCAAGTCGGGGATGGCGCCCGTCCGTCGAGACGACGATGAGGGCGTCGGCTGGACCGGCCCACCGGGGTAGGAATGGCTGGCGCCAGTCGATGATCGGGGCGTGTTGCGAACCCAGCGCGGCGAGCAGGCTTGACAGGTAGGGCGCGTTGGCGTCCGGCGCCACCAGCACGGCTCGTGGCGTCATCGAGCCGACCAACGAACTGACGCCGTATTCCTCGGCGGTCGACAGCGCACGCCGGACCTGTGCTCCGGCCGCCGCGAGGGCGCGCAGCAGCCCGGACCGGTCGGCCGCGGACAGCGCCGCGGGATCATCCAACATGGCTGGTGAGAAAGAGTTCATGACAAGCGCTCAGGCACCGGCGGGCGGTGTGACCGGGACGCCGATGCCGTTGGGTCCCGCAGTGGCGTCATCGGTGAGCAGCACCGGTATCCCGTCCCGCACGGGATAGCGCGTCTGGCATACCGTGCACACCAACTCCTCGACGTCGTCGGCAGCCGGGTTGGTTTCCAGCCGCAGCGGGGCGTGATCGGCGCTCGGACAGGCCAGGATCGCCAGTAGTTCGGTGGAGACGCTCATCAGTTGCTCCCGGTGTGTGATGACGTGTGCTACTGGGCTCAGCCCCGAATGATCGCGAGGGCCTCGTCGCGCAGGGCCCGCATTTCCTCAGGGCTGCCGGCTTCCACGTTCAACCGCAGCAACGGTTCGGTGTTGGATGCCCGGACGTTGAGCCAGCTGCCGTCGGGTCGGGTGATCGTGAGGCCGTCCAGCTCGTCGAAGGTGGCACCCTGGGCTCGAAAATGTTCGGCTACCGCATGCAGGCGAGCCGCCTGGTCGGCCACGGTGGAATTGATCTCACCGGAGGCGCTGTAGCGGGTGTACTCGGCAGTCAGCTCGGCCAGTGTCCCATCCTGCTCGCCCAGCGCGGCCAGGACATGCATCGCCGCGAGCATGCCGGTATCGGCGCGCCAGAAATCCCGGAAGTAATAGTGGGCCGAATGCTCGCCGCCGAATACCGCGTCGGTCTCGGCCATTTCGGCCTTGATGAACGAATGCCCGACGCGGGTCCGAACCGGTCGCCCACCGTGTTCAAGGATCACCTCAGCAACGGCCCGGGACGTGATCAGGTTGTGGATGACCGCCGACCCCGGCGACTTGGCCAGTTCCCTGACCGCGACCAACGCCGTCACCGCGCTGGGTGAGACCGCGTCGCCGGCGGCGTCGACGAAGAAACACCGGTCGGCGTCTCCGTCGAAGGCAAGTCCGATATCGGCCTTCTCGGCCACTACCGCCTTCTGCAGATCCACCAGGTTGGCCGGCTCCAGCGGGTTCGCCTCATGGTTGGGAAAGTTGCCGTCGAGCTCGAAGTACAACGGGACGATGTCCAGCGGCAGGCTCGGCAGGAGCTTCGCGCCGAGCACCGCTGGAACCGTGTAGCCCGCCATACCGTTGCCGGCGTCGACCACAACTTTCAGCGGTCGCGATCCGGACAGCGACACCAACGAGCGCAGATAGCCTGCATAGTCGCCCAGCAGATCCAGGTCGGTCACCGAACCGGGCCGATCCACCACCGGTGGCAACCCGCCGTCGAGATAGGTCTGGGCCGTCTTCCGAATCTCCACCAAGCCGGAATCCTGGCCGATCGGCCGCGCACCGGCGCGGCACAGCTTGATGCCGTTGTAGCGCGCCGGATTATGGCTCGCAGTGAACATCGCCCCGGGCAGATCCAGGTGCCCGGAGGCGTAGTACAGCAGATCCGTGGAGGCCAGACCGATCCTGATGACGTTCGCGCCCCCGCCGGTAGCGCCCTCGGCAAAAGCGGCGAGCAACTCCGGCCCGGACTCGCGCATGTCGTGCCCGGCCGCGATCGTGGTCGCACCGGTGACTGTGACGAATGCCGCGCCAATGGCGCGAGCGACGTCGGCGTTGAGCTGATCCGGGACGATTCCGCGAACGTCGTAGGCCTTGACGATCTCGGAGAGGTCGAGCATGGACGGTGACTCCTAGCTTCGTGGAAGGTCGAATGGCCAGAGCCTACCGATCCTCGCCAGCGGGCCGACCGGCGTGCACATAGGCCGCCCCGAACAGCAGTCTCACAGTCACATATGCCGACCTCTTGGGCAGTCGACCGCTCGGGCAGCCGAAGGAGGGGCATAGCGAAGGCGGCGGGGGCTCGACCCAGGTCACACCGAAGGCGGCACGACCCGCAGGTGACCTCGCCGGCCGACGGGATTCTTGTCATCCCGACCCGCTTCAGGGGGCCTGACCTCCACCCGAGCGGCTTCGCGCACCGCGTCGGCGAGGGCCTCCAGGTCGTCGGCGTGCGGCAACGGCGACGGAAATTCACCGGCGTGCCGGACGACCTCCCAGCCTCTGGGCACCGTCAATCCGACCGCATGTTCCTCGCACAGGTCATAGGAGTGCGGTTCAGCGAATGCGGCCAGCGGACCTACCACCGCGGTGGACTCGCCGTAGATGTACGTCAAAGTGGCAACGGCGGCTTGTACGCAACCAGGCCGGGTACACCGACGGACATGCCTCACATCGCCGACACTAGTCGTCGCTGGCCGGATAACCGCGCTAGCTGGCTGGGACGGCCGCGCGTGTCGGACTCCGGCCCCGCGGCGCCGGTCTGGACTAGGCTCAGGCGACCATGAGCACCACACCGCGAGAACAGCCCGGCGGCGGCTCGTCCTCGAAGGCAGGCATCGGCGGCAGCCGCGGCGGGATCGGTCGGGGTCGGCGAGATCGGCGCGGCCGAGGTTTGCGTGGGCGTCTGGCCCCCGCCGGGCTGCCGATCGCCCAGTCCCGATCCGACACCTTCGACGCGATGGTGCTCAGCGCCGTGGACCATCTCCAGCCCCGGCTCGGCGACAAGCTGGCCGACATCGAGTTCGCGGTCGAGGACGTGCCGGCCGTCACGCACCACGGAGCGGCGGACTTCAACTACGACTCGGACCTGTTGGACGACAACGCGGTGCCACTTTCACGGCTCTACCGCAACGGGTTGGCGCCGATCCCCGGTCCAGTCGTGGTGATCTACCGGCGACCGCTGGAGAGCCGGGCGCTAAGACCGGAGGACCTGGCCGATCTCGTCCACGACGTGGTGGTCGAACAGGTGGCCCGGCTGCTCGGTACTTCACCGGAGGAGATAGACCCACCCGTCGAGTAGGTCCGACCGCGACCTCGGTGCGACCGAGGTTCGCCTACGACCTCGGTCAGACCGCGCGGCGCTTGACCCGGCGGCGCTCGCGCTCGCTCAGGCCGCCCCAGATGCCGAAGCGCTCGTCATTCTGCAGGGCGTACTCGAGGCACTCGCCCCGGACTTCGCAGCCGACGCAGATCTTCTTGGCCTCGCGGGTGGAGCCGCCCTTCTCGGGGAAGAACGCCTCGGGGTCGGTCTGGGCGCACAGCGCCCGCTCCTGCCAGCTCTGCTCGTCGGGCAGGCCGAAGATATCGGGCAGGTCCGCTTCGGCGAGGTGTACGGGAAGGTCCGTCACGGTGGGCTCCTACGGCGGTC
>JAVEET010000219.1 GCA_030840295.1 Pseudonocardiales bacterium | reverse complement strand
CGGGTGTGGCTGTTCCTGCACTCCGGTTCCCGGGGCGTCGGGAACCGGCTCGCGATGAAGCACATCAAGGTCGCGCAACAGCAGTGCGTCAAGCGGTGGATCCAACTGCCCGACCCTGACCTGGCGTACCTCGTCGAGGGCGATACGGAGTTCTGGTCCTACATCGAGGCACTGCGGTGGGCGCAGCGGTTCGCCTACTTGAACCGGGAAGAGATGATGGATCGCGTCATTGTGTGCTTCGAGAACTGGCACGGGCCCGTTGAGACGACCGAGTCGGTGAACTGCCACCACAACTACACCGAGCAGGCGGAGCATTTCGGGAAGAAGGTGTGGCTGTCCCGCAAGGGTGCTATCGACGCCGGCGAGGGCGTGCGGGGTCTGATCCCCGGCAGCATGGGTGCGGCGTCCTACGTCGTCGTGGGCAAGGGCAACCAGCTCAGCCTGAACTCCGCACCGCACGGCGCTGGGCGGAACTTCTCTCGCTCGGCCGCGAGGAAGCGGTTTACCCGTGGCGACTTGGAGGACCGCATGAAGGGCATCGCGTGGGGCCGCTCTGACGCGTTCCTCGACGAACACCCTGACGCGTACAAGGACATTGATGTCGTCATGCGCGACGCGGCCGATCTGGTCGAGGTTCGGCACACCCTGCGGCAGATCGTCAACGTCAAGGGTGACTGACAGGAGCCGCGAGCTGCCGTCCGCACGGTCCAATAGTGTCCTCGGGCAGTATTGGACCGTGCGGAGGGATGGAGGCGACCGGCCGGGCACTGCCCTGCAACATCTGCAGGCGGATTGCAGTCGGTGCGTTGGGCTGTGCTGTGTTGCGCCGGCGTTTGCAGCGTCGGCCGACTTCGCCATCGATAAGCCTGCCGGGCGACCCTGCCTGAATCTGCTGCCAGACTCCCGTTGCAGCATCCACGAGGAGCTCCGACCGCGAGGTTTCCAGGGCTGCGTCGTGTTCGACTGCTTCGGCGCCGGTCAACAAGTCACCCAGGTGACCTTCGGTGGGCAGGACTGGCGACGCGATCCGGAGACTGCGGCGTCGATGTTCGACGTATTCACCGTCATGCGTCAGCTCCACGAGTTGCTCTGGTACCTGACCGAGGCACAGACCCTGGTGCCGGGGGGCGTACTTCGTCTCGACGTCGACGATGCCCGCGATCGGACCGAACGCCACACTCAGTCCGGAGCTGATCAGCTCGCGGGCTTCGACGCGGCCGGCTATCGGCTCCAGGTCGGCGCGCTGCTCGGGCGCGTCAGCGACTTCGTGCGCACACCGCTGGGGCATCCGATCACCGACCATCGGGGGGCGGACCTCGTCCAGGCCAGCTTTAGAGGCGCGGATCTGCGCGGCGCCAGCCTGCGAGGCGCCTATCTGATCGGCGCGGATCTTCGTGGTTCCGACCTCAGTCACGCCGACCTCCTCGGAGCCGATTTGCGGGCCGCCGATCTACGCGGAGCCGACCTGGGCACCAGCATTTTCCTCACCCGGCCCCAGCTCGAGGCGGCGCGGGGGGACGCGAGGACCATCATTCCGGCGTCGCATACCCGCCCAACTCACTGGTCGAAGAAGCGCCGGCAAGGTCCACCAACCTGAACGCAGCGGAGATCTGTGGCGCGACTGCGAGTGCTGCTTATAACAACGTGCCGGCCACCGACTTCGCGATGTAACCGGAGCCGCCGAAGAGTGTGGTGCTGCGCGCGCGGTCCCCGGACCACACCGAAGGCCGATCGGCCGACCACGAGGACCATCGGCGCATGAGGGAAGATCAGCGCGGACGATCGGCAGACGAGGGCGATCGGCACGTGAAGAGGAGATGAGATATGCGCTTTGCTTCGGTCATCAGGCTGCGTCCGGAGAAGGCGGCGGAGTACCGCGCGCTGCACGCCGACGCGTGGGACGGCGTGTTGGCAAAGCTGCGCGACCTGCACGTCCGCAACTACTCGATCTTCTTTCGTGACGGCCTGCTGTTTTCCTACCTCGAGTACGACGGCACCGACTTCGAGGCCGATATGGCGGTGATGGCGGCCGATCCCGAAACGCAGCGGTGGTGGGAACTGACCGATCCCTGCCAGCAGCCGGTGGACACTGCCGAAGATGGGCAGTGGTGGGCGCCGATGGAGGAGGTATTCCACCTTGACTGATCCGCTGCCCGATCTGCGGATAGACGCCCACCACCATGTCTGGGACCTTGCGGTCCGCGACCAGCCGTGGACGGCGCACCTCCCATCGCTGCGCCGCAGCTTTGGCTTCGATGAACTGCGCCCGCAGCTCGCCGAGGCCGGCATCGACGCGACGGTGCTCGTGCAGACGATCACGGTCGCCGATGAGACGCCGGAGTTCCTGGCGCTCGCTGAGCGGACGCCCGAGATCGCCGGTGTGGTGGGGTGGGCCGACCTCACCGCGGCGGACGTACCCGAGCGTCTGGAATCGCTGCGGTCCGGGCCGGGCGGGCGCTGGCTGGTCGGCATCCGGCACCAGGTCCAAGGCGAGGCCGACCCGGCCTGGTTGGTGCGACCCGATGTGCTGCATGGCCTTGCGGCGGTCGCCGACGCTGGGCTCAGCTACGACCTGATCGTCACGGCGTCCCAGTTGCCGGCCGCGATCGGAGCCGCCCGCGAACTGCCGGACCTACGCTTCATCCTCGACCACGGCGGCAAGCCGCTGATCGCCACGGGGCAGACCCAGCCCTGGCGCCGGGATATTGCCGCGCTGGCGGCACTGCCCAATGTCGCGGTCAAGCTGTCCGGGCTGTTCACCGAGGCGGCTCCGGATTGGACCGTCGATACGATCCGGCCGTACGTCGAGCACCTGCTGGCCTCGTTCGGGCCGCAGCGCATCATGTTCGGCTCCGACTGGCCGGTGTGCACATTGCGCGCGGAGTACGTCGACGTGGTCACGCTGACCCGTGAGCTGCTCGCGGACTGTTCCGCGGCCGACGCCGCCGCGATCTTCGGCTCGACCGTCGCCTCGTGGTACGGGCTTCACGGCCAGAACTGATGTGGACCGGCAGGTTCGAATGTCGCCCGATCGTTTGGTCGTCCTCGAATCGGCTGGTTGGGCGGACCAGGGGTAGTCAGTGACTAGTGTGACGTGGCGTGGGTCACCGTCTTGGCGTCGCTGTGCTGCTGAGCGTGCTGGTGGCCACCGGATGCCCCGGCAAAGATGCCCAACGCGGAGCCCGGCCCGCCCTTTCGTGCGCGTCCGCGTCCGCGTCAGTGTCTGGCTTCAGCTGGCCGGTGGGCATGGATGCCGACCTGCCGTTGCCCCCGGGCGCCCGGTTGATTTCGGTTCACCCGCTGGCCAGCGGCTTCACGGTGGTTGCCTTCGTCAGCCCGGGATCCGTTCATGACAACCTGTTGTTCGCCATTTCCGCGTTGCGGCGGGCGCAATACACGGTCGGCCGTGGGATCGTGGGAGCCAGCGAGAGCCGACTGCCCTTCACCAAGCAAGGCTCGCCCGGCGTGTTGCGGCTGACCGCTACGGACCCGTGCACAACGAATTGGCAGATCGAGGCATAACCCTCGTTCACTGATCGACCCCGGGCAGCTGGGTCGAGAGCAGATCATCGGTGACCGGAACAAACCGCATGTCACGAAAACGAGCGAAATACATGTCGCCCGAGCTGACACCCTCGCGGTTGTCGGGGCCGAAGCCGCGCTGGTCACCGTTCGCCCCGGTGATCGATACCGTCTGGACCGCGGCAAGCAACGGTGCGCCGGTCCTACCGGACGTGATGGCCAGCGAAGCGGAGACCAGCAACACGGCGTCGTAGGAATACATCGCCCAGTCCGGGGGCTGGATCACCGGTCGGCCGGCGGCGAAGACGCCGACACGCTCGGCTCCGTACCGGTCCTCGTATGCGGCTCTGAAGCGGTTGAAAGGTGCGGGACCCTGCTCGCTGGTGATTCGGAAAGATACGAACGTGGCTCCGTCAAGCCATCCCGGATGATCTGCCAACTGCTGACGGACCAGCGGATCCTCACCGGCTGGACCGGTGTAGATCGGTACGTCCCATCCAGCGGATCGGGCCGCTCTGATGATCTGTGCGATGTGCGGCGCACCGGCCCAGATGACGAGTGCCCGCGCACCAGCCCGTCTGGCCGACAGCACCTGAGCACTCACATCGTCAGCGCCGACCGGCAGTACCGCGCTGGCCACGACGTCCAAGCCGTCGTGCTTGAGGTCGGCATCGAGCTGCGCGGCGCCATCGCGTCCGTAGGACGAATCGTCACTCAACACCGCCACCGACGCCGCCTTGTCCGCCAGATAATCGGCCAGGCGCCGGCTCATGAACTTGTCCGCTGGCGCAAGCCGAAAGACCGTCGGGTGTTTCCGCGCGTCGACGAATGACCCACCGCCGTCGAATACCACGAAATATGGAAGCGAGGCCGGATCGGTCACCCGCGACACGGCTAGCGCGCCGATGCCGTCACTGATCAACGCCGCCGCGCGGTGGGCCACCGCGGTGCGGGCATTCGCCACGGCCATACTCGGCGAGCCGCTGTTGTCGAGGATCTCCAGCCGCATTGGTTGCAACTCAGTGCCCGATGCAGTCAGTTGGCTCCTGGCCAGTTGCGCCCCGCGTTCGATGAACCGCCCGATCCACGGTCGCGACGCCAGCGGCGCCGACACCACGATGAGCGGCCCGTCGCCGGCCGGCGAAGTGGGTTGGCCGATTTCCTGACAACCGGCCGCGAACATCACGCTGCACACCATTGAGACGGCGAGCAGCAAGCGCATGGCCAACCTCTTCGCCAGACCGAGGCCGTGGGACCGGACGCTCTATACTCGCACGACCGTCACGGCGCCGGCGACGATCGTTTTCGCCCAGCCGGATTCGGGGACGGAGGCTAGGGGGTCCGATGAAGCTTCCGGTCATCGTCGCGACCGCAGTCCTCGCACTGAGCCTGCCGGCGTGTGCCAGCACGACGAACAACGGGGGCGGCGCCAGGTCGGGCAGTGCGACCGCTGCGTCGACGTCGGTAACGGCATCGGCATCGGAAACTGATACCGACGGTCCGTCCGCGGGTGCCGCGTCGGCACCGTGCGGCGCGGCGGCAAGGCCGGATCCGAAGGCGGCACGACAGCTGCCCGCCGGCTTTCCGACTGTCACCGGCTGGCGCGCGACGGAAGTTGTGACCCAGGGCAGGACACACGCGATCCACGGCAGCGTACCGGCGGAGCTCGGCGAAATCGTGGCTATGCGTGACGCTGCGGTCGCTGCGATTGGCGCTGCCGGCTACGTCAAGACCGGGTCCGACCAGGAACCGGGCTTCGAGGCAGACGCCGATTTCGATGGCCCACATCGTGGCAACCTCAGGGTGCGGGCACTGTGTTCGGGCTACCTAGACGTCATTTACACCATTGAGCAGTAGCGGCGTCGCGTTATGAGGCGAAGCCTGGCCGTGCCAGTGGTCGCCGCGCTGCTGCTGTTGCCGGCGCTGCCGGGAAGCGCGGAGACGATCGAGCTGCCCGCGCCGCAATCGGAGCAGCTGAGCGGAGTAGAGCTCCTCGGGACGCTCGGCACCCCCACAGACCAGCTTCCCGGCTACATTCTCCCTGGTCCGGTAAGCAACAACGAGCTCGTGCAAGTTACGGTGTCCGCGGACGGCTCCGTGAAGCAGGTGCTGGATGATCAGCGGATCCGGGTCAACGGAAGCGGCGACTACTTCATCCGGGAGGCCGGGCCCGCTCGCCGTGCTGTTGCGACCGGCGATGAACCACCGGTGCTCAATCTCGGCGACGTCATCTGGCAGGGGTTCTCGACCGGAAGCCGACAGCTCAGTGCCCAACTGGAACTGGATCCCGACATCGAGTCCCATCATCTTCCATTACAGGTCCGGCTGGCGTTCACAGACTCGGACGGTCGCAAGATCTCACTCGCGCCGGGGGCCCGGGTACCGGGCCAGGGCACCGTGACCCTGACTGTCAGCAACACCACCGAACAGAAGGTGCTCCTTCCGACAGCGCAAGATGCGCCGGCCCGACCGGTGGCCGCAGTACTCGACCGGATGCTGGCCGCCGCGCGCAGTGCCGCACCGGCCCGGCTGCCCACCGACCGGACCGGCCTGCCGTCCGAACTTTCCGTCGTCGGTGCCACCGCAAGGCAGGCCAGCCAACAGATGCCCTTACAACTACGCGGAACTCTCAGCTCGATCACCGCCGACCCGACGCCCGGCCGCGCTACCCCGGGCCGTGCGATCGTCGGCTTGGAGACAATGCTGACGGGTACCTCGCGTTTCACCCTGTCCGTACCAGGTCCGGGCAGCCTGGCTTTGGATCTGACCGCGGTGCCGGCACTCGACGCGGATACGCTCCTTCCGCCGCGCGGAGCTAAGTCCTGGTCTGCCTGGGCTGCTGCCGATCCGCCTATCGCCGAACGTAAAGCGGCACTCGACGTTCTGGTGCAGACCGCCGCTACCGGTTCGCGTGCCTCGGCCTACAGCCCCTACCTCGGATCGGAACTGGAGGGTGGCGGCCAGACGACCTTCCATTACATGCTGGCCGCCACCCTGTCTGCCGGCACAACCGCCGCTCCGCTGAGCCCCAGACCCCTTTCGATCAGCCTGGCTGTTGTGGGCGCGCTGGTATTGGCCGGACTGGGGTTCGTCCTCTGGCGAAAGTCCTGATGCCCGGCTTGTCGGGTTCAGGCCGTTCCCAGGAACGCTTCGCGAACCGCAGGGTCTGCTTGCACCGATCCTGGCTTTCCGGCCGCGATGATCCGTCCGGCGTCGAGGACCGTGACCCAGTCCGCCACCGAGCCCACGAAGAGCATGTCGTGCTCCACGACGAGGATTGCGCTTCCCGAGGCGGCGAGGCCACGAAGTACCGACCGCAATGTATCGCGCTCACCGGGAGTCATACCCGCTGCAGGTTCGTCTAGCAGCAGAACCGACGCCCCGGTGGCCACCGCACGAGCAATCTGCAGGAGTTGTCGTTCACCCACGCTGAGCCGGATCGGATCGATGTCGCCGAGGTGGGTCAGGCCGGTGTCTCGCAGTGCGGCCGCCGCCGTGGCCCGGACCTGGTCTTCGTCGAGCCGCGAACGTGGAGTCGCGAACAGGTGACGTGCGACGACCTGACGCGACCGGCCCGCACCGCGCGCGGCCAGCGCAACCTGCTGTGCCGGCGTGATCCCGGCGAGCACGGTGGCACGTTGCGACGTACGTACCACGCCGGCCCGCACGCGATCCTGGACAGAGCGAGCGCGGTGCGGTTTACCGTCGATCCGAACCTCTCCGGTGCCGGCCTCTCCTGCGAGGACCTTCAACAGAGTGGATTTCCCGCTGCCGTTCGGTCCGACCAGCGCGCCGACCTGGCCACCGCGCAGCAAGAGGCTGACGTCGTCCAGAGCTAGTACCCCCGCGTAGGACGCATGGGCATGTGCGACCTCCAACGAAACCGACCGTTCCTGCGTCGCGGGGTCGGAGCGTGGCCCGGCGATTGGGAGCGCCCACGCTCGCGGCTGAGGCACCCCCGGTCGCCGCCGCAGGAGTTCACGCCCGCCGATCGCACCGACCATCAGGGCGGCAGTCAGGACACCTTGGAGGGGCGCGGCATGAAAGCCGACGAGGTCGGCAATGACAGCCGTTGCCGGCGGCAGAGCAGAGATCAGCGCTACGCCCAACACCGGCCCCCACCAGTGCGCCGAGCCTGCCAGGATCACGGCGACGAACAGTTGCAGCGACAGCAACGGGCTGACATCCGAGGGGGAGATCACGCCGAGCAGGACGGTCGAGCCGACACCGGACGCCGCCCCGAGAGCGGCAGTGGCTGCCAGCACCATGCGACGCCGCGAGGTTGTCGGCACACCCAGCGACGCGGCGAGCTCGGGCGACTCGCGCAAGGCGGCAAGATCCAGGCCTGCTGGGCCGTTGCCGATCCGGACCAGGGCGAGCACCACCACCACACACAGCCCGGCCGCCAAACACAGATTGACCGTGCCGGTAAGCACCAGGTCCGCACCGAGCGTGCGTGAGACAAGGTGCATCGGTACCGGTCTGGTGAGGCCTTCCGAGCCGCCGAACGCATCGGGAAAGGCAACCAGCACCCGCTGGGCGAGCCACGCCAGCGTCCAGGTCGCGAGCGCGAAGTAGGCGCCGTCGAGCCGCGAAAAGCTCAGAGCTGTGAGGTAGCCCAGGGCAGCTGCGAGCAGTACCGCGATAGGGGCAGCGAGGCCGAGGGGAAGGCCGGTTCCCCCGGGTCCGAGCAGGGCCACCCCGTAGCCGCCTACCGCGACGAACACACTCTGCCCCAGTAGCGGCAGCCCTCCGTATGACACCGACAGTGCCAGGCCTAAGGCCGCGAGGAGCAACCACAGCGCCTGAGCCATGCTGATGACGCTCATCCGTTGAGGCTCATCCGCTGGCCCGCCATCCGTTGGCTCGCCAAGCGAACGACCGGACAGCGACGCCCTGCGGACGTACTGCCAACAGCAGGACCAGCAGCGCCAGGGGCGCGAGGTCATAGAAACCCGCGCCGAGGAGGTACCCGGCGATGGCCTGCAAGAGCCCGACCGCCAACCCACCGGCCATCGCACCACGCAGCGAACCCACGCCCCCGAGTACGGCCGCGGCCGCCGCTTCCAGTCCGAGGACCGCTCCCTCGTCCACCGACACCGCCCGGCCAGGGGCTGCCAGCACGCCGGCTGCGCCTGCGAGCAGGCCGGCAACGAGGAAGGCTCCCAGGACGACGCGGCGAACGGAAACGCCACACAACGCAGCACCGGCCGGGTCGTCGGCCACGGCGCGCAACGAGCGGCCAAAGCGCGACCGAACTACTGAACGCTCGGCGATGAGTCCGAGGCTGACGCCGATTACCAATACGACGACGGCCCGTAGCGCGAGCGTGTTGCCGCCCGGTAGGCGCAGCAGGCCATCAGGTGTCAGCGCATCCACCCGCAACGGGTCGGGCACCGCGTAACTCTGCTGCGCGAACAACAGGCCGAGCACCGCCCGCAGCAGCAACCCAGCGGCCAATCCGCCTGCGACCCAGCCCGGAACGCCGGCCAACCGCCTGCGACTTTCATCGCTCACGCTGGGCAAGTTCGGAAGTACTACGAGCATCGCGACCAGCCCCGACAGCACCGCGCCCGCCGCGATGATCGACAAGACGAGCAGCAGCGACGTTAGCGGCGTCAGCCCCGCTGCGGTCGGCGAGTTGCCGACAACGACGAGGACACCGACAAAGACCGCGCCCATCGTGATGTCACCGTGCGCGAAATGCAGGACGCGAGCAGTCCCGGAGACCAGCGAGAAGCCAAGCGCAACCAGACCAAGGACGGCGCCTTCGGCCAGGCCGGCCAGTACCACCTGCAGCAGCACGCCATCCATGGCGACAAAGTACAAGCATTGTCTGCATTCCGGGGCGGGGAGCGAACACCGACCTCTCCAGCCCTGGGCAGGTCCGCTCACCGCTCGTCGATGAGTCCATTCCGTGACTACCCGACTGTCGTGGGCAGATGCGATGATGGTGCCTTCGGATGTGGCGGTCGGTCAGGCCGCCAGATCCGAGGCCGTCGCTGCCTTCATCCAGAACCGAGCAGCCAGCGAGGCACCTTCGGGGGAATTTGATGGTCGAGCCTCAGTTGTGCTCAAGGACGTTGCCCTACGAGCTGGTTATCCAGCGCAATCGGTTGGCGGTAGGACAAGTACTGGGGTGTCTGCGTGAAGCCGGCCACGACGGTCGTCATGCCGATCCGGCGGGCTCGGAGCCGGGGCCCGATGGTTACATCGCCGTGCTGGCGTGGAACGAAGACGGCTACGTCAACCTCGTCCCGGCCAAGGTCGAGACGTTTACGCGGGCCAGGGCGGCTGCTGCCGGCGGGTCGTTGGATCAGGTCAGGTCGGGTGCCGGCTCGCGCTCGGTGACACGCAGGCCCGCCGAAAGCCACTTCCAACAGGAAGGCATCCGGTTGCCGCCGAGCGGCGCCCCGCGCAACCAGGCGTGCTGAGAGCAGGTATCCACCGTGGTGTTCATGGGCGGACAGCGGTGGCGCAGGCGTGCTACGGACCCCCATACGGCGGCTCCGCAGGCGGCACCGTCAAGGGCCGATACGAGAAAAGTTTGCTGTTGCGATTAAGGGGTTTTTTTCCGTTCGGACGGCAGGGATCGTGGGGTTTCCTTGGCCCCGGCCGTACGTGAAACGATGGTCCTGTGAAGCTGAAGCTTGATCTACACGACATCTACAACCGTGGCGGAGAGATCGACCGTGCGCTTCGCGACATCATCGATGAGGCCGTGGCCAAGAAGGCACCGCTGGTCGAGATCATCCCGGGCAAAGGTTCGGGACAGTTGAAGAAACATGTCTTACGGTTCCTGGACCGAAAGGACATCAAGGCGCTGTATCACCGGGTGGAGAAGGATTCGGACAACTTCGGGCGGGTGTTCGTCCATTTCCGTTGGAAGTAACGCCGACCGGCTGAGCTCAGCCCGGCGTACCAAGACGGCGATCTCGGCCCTCGGCCAGCTGGCTCAGACCCGTCCCGGTGAGCCGGTGCACTGTCCATCCAGTCATCGGCTCGGCGCCGAGCGCAGCGTAGAAGGACAGCGCGGGCTCGTTCCAATCCAGGACCGACCACTCCAGCCGTCCGTAATCCCGCTCGATACAGATCCGGGCGAGCTCAGCCAGCAGGTCTCGGCCGTACCCCGATCGGCGGTGCTGGTCGGAAACGATCAGATCTTCCAGGTACAGACCATGCCGACCGGTCCAGGTCGAGAAGTTGACGAACCAGATCGCGCAACCCACCACCGAGCCCTCGTGTTCGACTACCAAGGCGTACACGGCAGGATCTGGACCGAACAATGCTTTAAGCAGACCGGACTCGTCCGCCTGCACCGCGTCCGGCTCGCGTTCGTAGCGGGCCAGTTCACGGATCAGCTGGAGGATCGCCGGTACGTCGGCTTCGACCGCGGCTCGGATCACGAGTCCTTCGGCTCCTCGCCCGGACCGGGCTGCCGGGACAGGTAGCGCTCGAACTCTGCCCCCAGCTCATCGGCGGTCGGCAAGGGCATGCCGTCGGCGACCAGTCCGTTGCCCCGGCCCGCAACGATCTCGTCGTACTGCTGCTCCAGGGCCCGCACCACCCCAGCCACTTCCTCCGATCCGGCGACTTGTTCGTCCACCCCGGCTCGGACGGTGTCGCCGGCCTCCTGCAGCGCATCGGAGGGCAACTGCAGGTCAGCGGCGCGGGCGACGTGGTCGAGCAAGGTGACGGCGGCGTCCGGATAGTCCAGATGCGCCAGATAATGCGGCACATTGACCGCGAATCCCATGGAGGCCAGTCCAGCCTCGGCCAGCCGGAACTCGAGCACATGCCCGGCGCTGGCTGGGACCTGGACGGTGCCGAGCCAGTTGCTGTAGTCGGACACGAGTTCGAGAGGGCTGCCGTGCGCGATGACCGTCGAGGGGCGGGTGTGCGGGACGCCCATCGGGATGGAGTTCAGGCCGATGACCAGGCGGACACCGAGATCCTGCACGATCGTCTCGATGGCCGCGGCGAACCGCTCCCATTGGAAATCGGGCTCGGGGCCGGACAGGAGCAGGAAGCTCGTCCCTTGGGCGTCCAGTAACGCGTGGATGGCCAGTTGGGGTTGCCGGTAGCTCTCCCAGTGGTCGGTCGCAAAGATCATCTCGGGGCGGCGGGCCCGGTAGTCGTAGAGCTGATCCACGTCGAAGGTAACGATGACCTCCGCCTCGAGAGTTGCCAACAGATGCTCGCGGCTGAGCCGGGTGGCGCCGCCGGCATCGACGAAGCCGTCGAGGGCCTGCACAAGCACCGGTTCACCGAGTGCCGGCACCGTCGTCGCATACTCGAACAGTTCGCTGGGATCCAGCACCTGATCTCCTCTTTACAGTTGGTGCTTGTTTTCCTGTTGGTGCCTACATGGACTCTTGCGTTACGTGTCAGAGGCTAGTTTCTCACCTCCGGAATGCCCGGCGACGTGGGCTACGTTCCAGGTACAGGTCATGGCGAGCGGGCGATCGTTGCCCCGGACAGGAACAGGTATGCACGGCGAGTTCAAAGTGCCTTCCGGCAAGTTGGTAGTTGTCGACCTCGACGTAGTCGAGGGCGCTCTGGCAGAGGTGCGGGTATCGGGGGACTTCTTTCTGGAACCGGACGAGGCACTAGCGGAGATCAACGGTGCGCTCGTCGGCGCTCGGGCGGATGCCGGAGCTCTCGAACTCGCGGCGCGGGTGCGAGAAGCCCTGCCGCCGGGAACGACGATGTACGGCTTCTCGGCCGCCGATGTGGCAACCGCGGTTCGGCGCGCGCTGTCGGCGGCGACGAGCTGGACCGATCACGAATGGCTGCTGATCCACGAGCCGGCTCAGGCTCCCCAGCACCACATGGCGCTCGACCAGGTGCTGCTGGAAGAAGTCGCCGCGGGCCGTCGGCCGCCGATGCTCCGGGTGTGGGAGTGGGCCTCGCCCTGCGTTGTCATCGGATCATTCCAATCCGTCCAGAACGAGGTGGATGCAGCCGGTGCCGCCCGTTACGGCATTGAGGTGGTCCGTCGGATCAGCGGTGGTGGCGCGATGTTCGTCGAGCCCGGCAACACGATCACGTACTCGCTGTATGCACCACCGTCCCTGGTAGAAGGGCTGTCCTTCCAGGATTCGTACGCATTCCTGGACGACTGGGTGCTCGGTGCGCTGCACGATCTGGGGATCAATGCCTGGTATCAGCCGCTGAATGACATCGCCTCACCCGGAGGCAAGATTGCCGGGGCGGCGCAGAAAAGGCTGGCGAACGGGGCAGTGCTGCACCACGTCACGATGGCCTACGACATCGATGCGGCCAAGATGACCGAGGTGCTGCGGATCGGGCGCGAAAAACTGTCGATGAAGGGCACCACGAGTGCCGCCAAGCGGGTGGATCCGCTGCGCTCGCAGACCGGGCTGCCCCGCGAGGAGATCATCGAGGCCATGATCAAGAGCTTCAGCAACCGGTATGGACTGACCGAGACCGAGGTAACGCAGGCAGAATCCGTCCGAACCGCCGAGTTGATCGAATCCAAGTTCGCCACGGCGGAATGGATCGGTCGGGTTCCGTAACGGCCACCGTGGTCGGGCTTTTGGTGATGATCTCCCGTTTTCGGGGCTCTGGAGCCTGTTGCGTCGAGTCCCGGTCGAGGAGCACAACCAGTCACGTGCCGCCGCCCAGCGGCTGGCGCGCGCCGGGACCGGGCTGTAGCACCGTCAACGGCGACGGCGCTGGGATCACCTGCCGGTTGGTGGAGCGTCAGGCCGGGAGTCAGGGCCGTGGGGGATGGGTGAGTGTTCAGGTTGGGGTGCACAGCGTGTCACCGGTCGCGTTTGCGCAGCCCGCCTGGGGCGACACCCCCTCCCGTGGGAGGACACCCGCCGTGGACGACCCGCGGTGGAGGACACCCGCCGTGGACGATGCCGGCCGTGGACCAGCGCCGGGCTCCCGCGCAAGCCCGAGGCAAACCTCACCGATCCGGCCTGGCGGGTCACGAAGACCCGCACCGGCTGGATCCAGGGTTTTCAACGGCCAGTTACACAACAGGCTCCCAGGCTCCGGTAAGCACGAGTGGATCACCGAAGTTGCCCCGGTAAACGCGAGTGGATCACCACTAGGCGGGCACCGATGTGATCACCGGACGGTGGTAGCGGTGGGCTCTGCCAGACTGGGCGGGTGAGCGAGGACCCACGCCGGAACGATCCAGCTGTCGATTCGGCTACTGGCAACAGCACCGGCACCGCCTCGGGCACGGGTAACGATTCGACGGTGGACCGACCCCAGCGTCCCAGGCGCGTCGGCTTGCTCGCCGCGGTCGCCACATTCGCGTTGGTGCTGGACGCCACCACGAAGATGCTTATCGTGACGCACCTAACCGCTGGCGACTCGCCACGGCTCCTTGGAGGCCTGGTCTATTTGTCGCTGATCCGAAATTCCGGGGCGGCCTTCGGGATGGCCAGCGGCCTGACGGCGGTGTTCGCCCTGGTCGCGATCGGCGTCGTCGTGACGATCGTGCGGATCACGCCGCGGTTGAGGTCGGTTCCGTGGGCGATCGGCATCGGCCTGTTGCTGGGCGGAGCAGTGGGAAATCTACTAGACCGGCTGTTCCGCGCTCCGGGCTTCCTCAAGGGCAGCGTGGTGGACTTCATCTCCGTCTTCGGACCGGATGCGGCCCACTTTCCGGCATTCAACCTGGCCGACTCAGCTATCACGCTCGGCGCGATCACCATCGCGCTGACTGCCCTGGCCGGAATCGGACTCGACGGTCAGCGCCTGCCGAAAGCCGTCAAGTAGCAGGTCTTAGAGGCAAAGACCACCTCCCGAAGGAGGTGTCAGCCGGGGCTGTTCGGCAGCGAGTGTTCCCAGTCGGCCAGCAGGGTGCGCAGACCCGTGACCAGAGCGAGCGGCTGATCCAGCATGATGTGATGGCCGGCGTCCGGGATCTCGATGAGGGGAGCGGCCCGTCCAAGCCGGTCGTACATGACCTCGCCCATCTGCTCGGACACCAGACCCCGTTCCGCCCGGAACAGCGCGACCCGGCAGTCCACAGTCGTCAGTAGGGACGGACTCAGCGCCGGGCGTCCGAAGATCTTCGGATCGAACTTCCACGACCAGCCGCCTGGCACCTCACGAATCGATTCGGCAGCGATGTGATCGACCACGTAGGACAGGACGGGACCCTCATCGGGGATCGGGCGGAATCGCTTGAGCGCCTCTTCGCGGCTTGCATACACCCGAAGCGGGCCGAAGGCCTGGCGATCCCGGGCCGCCTTCTCCTCCGGTGTCAGTTCGCGTACCGGCGAGTCGATGGCCAGCACACCGGTCAGGACTGCTCCATGTCGCCTCGCGGCGGTGAGGGTTACGAAGCCACCCATGCTGTGCCCGACCAGCACAGGCGGCCCGGCGATGCCGGCCGCCTCGGCGACCGCGATCAGCTCGTCGGCCCAGATGTCCAGGCTGTAAACAGTCCGCCGGCCGCTGTCGCCGTGGCCGGACAGATCTATTGCTGCGACCCGGCGACCTGCGGCCAGTAGCGGCGCCACGTGATCCCACCAGCGGCTGTGCGCCGCACCACCATGGACGAGGACCACGCCCGGCTGGCCGCGATCTCCCCAGGCTCGGAAACGAATCGTCGTCCCCGCCACTTCGATCGCACCGATGTCCGGCTCAATGGCCAGAGCGCGGGAGAACCATTGCGGTACGTCGAACTCACTGGTCACGATCTCAGTCACGGGTTCAAGCTTGCCCGGCCGCCTGCGGTTACCTGCGGCCGGGCTCAGGCATGCGGCTAGCGGCGGGTGCGGCGGGCCGCTTGCTTCTCCGTAGCGGCTCCGGCGGTCTCGAGGGTTCCGCTGGAATTCTCCAGGTGAGCCCGGACGAACCAGTGGAACTGCTCGAGTTTCTCCGAATGCCCGATGAGCATGTCCTGCGTAACCGGATCCGGTTCCTCCGTGGCTTCAATGGCCTTGCGGTTCGATTCCACCACGCCGGCGTACACCAGATCCAGGGCGCCGAGGTGCGCGATGGCATCCGCGCGACCCAGGTCGTAGTCATCCCAGCTGCGATCGGCCACCAGCGCACCAGGAGTTCCTTTCGGCGATCCACCGAGAGTGGCAATACGTTCGGCGACCTCGTCCACCATCAGCCGGACGGCTTCGACCTGCGGGTCAAGCATGGTGTGGACCGCAATGAAGTGTGGGCCGACCACATTCCAGTGGATGTGCTTGAGGGTCAGCGCCAGATCATTGAGGGCGTTCAGCCTGTCCTGCAGCAACGAGATGAGTTCGCTGGCATCCGAGGCTGAGACGCCGGGCACCGTGAACTGTGGGTTCGTTTTGCGAGCGGTACGCCGGGTGGCGGCCATGAGATCTCCTTCACAACAAGGCAATCACCGAGCGGGTGAGATGTGAGGAGGACGCGTCAGTGCCCACCCGCCGTGATACGCAGGGTGGCTACCGGTTGAGCCACCTTCGACGCTACCAGTCACGATGGCGGGTAGTTAGCCGCCCTCAGAAGTTGTGCGAGATGCACGGCGTTGGCCGCCAAAGTTCTCGTAGTCGACGTCACGGTCTCCGGCGTCTCGTCGAGGTCCTGGCAGTCGACGCCCTTCATGGCCTCGCCGTTCCAATAGCTGACTCCGCCGGCGGGAATTGTGAATCCGACATCATTGAGGCTCTGGAACAGCACCGCGCTGATGTGGTGCGCGCCGTCCTCATTGCCCACCACGGCCGCGATCGCGACCTTGCCGTAGGTCTGCAGCCGTCCCGCATCGTCCTTCTCGGAAAGCTCGGCGTCCAACCGCTCCAGGACCCGTTGGCAGACGCTGCTGTGCTGTCCCATCCAGGTCGGGGTGGAGACGAGCAGGATGTCGGCGTCGATGATCTGCTGTCGAATCGCGGGCCATTCATCTCCGTCACCCATGTCGAGCTCGACGCCGGGCCGGACGTCGTGATCGACGACGCGGACCGCGTGACCGGTCACGCCATGACGCGCGAGTTCCGTGAGGATCTGGCTGCCCAGCAGATCACTACTGGACGGCGTCGGCGACGGGTTCAGCGTGCAGACCAGGGCAATCGCCATTAACGGGGTGGTTTCTGTCATGCTCCCGACCGTACCCGCGCCGCCCTGCTCGCGGTGGCTCGTGCCATCTCCAGGGTACGCGGAGGCCAGCCGTGGCCAGCAGCACTCCGGAAACGACGACCAGGCCGAGACCGATCTCGAGAAGGTCGGCTCGTTCGCCGAGAAACAGCCAGGACGTGGCCATTCCGACGACGGGGACCATCATGGAAAACGGTGCAACGGTGCTCGAGGGATGCCGGGACATCAGGGTCGTCCAGATACCGGATCCCACGACGGTAGCGACGACGACCACGTAGAGCAGCCCGGCCAGCGCGGGCAGGGCGTGCACGCTCCCGATTGTTCTCAGCGATCGCCAATCCCGTTGTGGGCCTTCGACGAGCAGGGACAGGGCCAACATTGGAAGCGGTGGAATCACGGACATCCACAGCATCAGCCGCATCGGGCTGTCCGGCTGTGCCTTGCGGTTGCTGAGGTTTCCCAGCGCCCATCCGAGCCCACCGCACAGTGTGAGCACAAGGGGCAGCAGCGAGGCCAGCTGGGAGCGGTGCAGCGCGATCGCCGTCAGGCCGAGGAAGGCGACGGCCACGCCTGCTACCTGCCGTCCGGTCAGCCTCTCGCCCAGCAGCACGGCGGCCAGTACGACCGTGAAGGGTGCCGAAGACTGCAGGACGAGCGAGGCGAGGCCGGTCGGCATGCCGGCCTGCATGCCGAGGTAGAGAAACGCGAATTGCAGGATGCCGAAGCCGATACCGTAGCCGAGCAGCCAGCGGGCGGGTGCCACCGGTCGGGGGACCAGGAGGACGGTTGGTATGGCGATCAGTGCGAAGCGCACGCAGACCAGCAAGAGCGGTGGAAACTGCCGCAGCGCGAGGTGGGTGGCGGGAAAGTTGACTCCCCAGCACACCGCGACGAGTAGGGCGAGCAGGCGGTCACGGCTGGGCATGAGGACATTCTGGTCGAAGTGGAGATGTAGATCTATCGAATAGTTGTGCACTATCTATGTAGCATCGCTTCATGGATGTCACCCAGTTGGCGACCCTGCGCGAGGTGGCCGAGCGGGGCAGCGTAACCGAGGCGGCGAGGGTGTTGCATCGCACGCCGTCGGCGGTGTCCCAGCAGCTGAAGGCCCTGGAGCGGACGGCTGGAACAGCGCTGACCGAACGTGTGGGTCGCGGCATCCGACTCACTCAGGCCGGTCACGCACTCGCCTCGAGCGCAGTGGAGGTCGCCGTTGCCATGGAACGCGCGCAGGCGGCCGCGGATCGATCCGCGGCCAGGACCACTGGCACGGTGCGGATCACGGCCTTTCAGAGCGCTGCCCAGTTGCTGTTCCCGGGTCTGCTCAGCCGAGTGGCTGGACTGACCGGCGTCACGCTCGAATGCAGCGAGTGGGACGTGGCTCAGGCGGAATTCGGGGCCCTCACGGCGGAAAACGACCTGGTAGTCGCCCATCGACCGGACCGTAGCCAGGACTGGCCAATATCCATCAAGGTATTGCCGCTGTTCCGCGAACCCGTGGATGTGGCGCTGCCGCTGGACCATCGGCTGGCCCCTCTCGAGCGGATAACCGTCGATGATCTGGTCGGCGAGTCATGGATCGCGGTACGCACTGGGTTTCCGCTTGCCGGCATTATGGAAACGATTGCCGCGCGTTCCGGCGAGCCAGTCCGGATCGCCCACCGGATCAACGATTTCCACGTCGTCGAGGCCATGGTGGCCGAAGGTCACGGCATTGCCCTGCTTCCCCGGTTCAGTGCCAGTGATCGCCGAGGGCGCCGGTTCTTGCTGAAGCCGCTGAGCGGGACCCGTGCCGGACGGCAGGTCGATGCCCTGATGCGGCCGGACCGAGCCGAACGGTTGGTCGTCCGGCGGGTCGTACACGAGTTGAAGGAGTTGGCTCGCCAGACCAGGCTGCCATAGCATCGGTCTCCGAAGAGGCTGGCGATGCCGACGTAGCCGATCAGGCGTCACCTTCGCTCAGCACGGTTTCCTTGATCTTGGCGATCGCAAAACCGTAAGCCTGAGACACTTTAACCTTGCCCGGCACCGAAATCTCCTCCGGATTGGTCAGCACGTCGACCAGTACCGGTCCGGGATGGACCAACGCGTCCCGGACGGCCCCGTCGAGTTCCCCTCGATCTTCGACGCGGACAGCGTGCAGGCCGATGGCCCGAGCCACGGCGGCGAAGTCGGGATTGTGCAGCACCGTGCCGAATTCCGGGAGGCCGCCTTGTTCCTGTTCGAGTTTCACCATACCGAGACGGCTGTTGTCGAACACGAAGAGCTTCACCGGCAGGTCATAGCTCACGGCCGTGATCAGATCGCCGAGCAGCATCGACAGCCCACCGTCTCCGCACAGTGCGACAATCTGACGCGACCGATCGAGTGCCTGAACTCCGAGCGCCTGCGGCATGGCGTTGGCCATCGATCCGAGATTGAACGACCCCAGCAGTGCCCGTCGGTCGTTCATCGTCATGAAGCGTGACACCCAGACCGTGGACATGCCGGTGTCCACGGTGAAAACTGCGTCGGCGGCAGCATGCCTGTCCAAGGATTGGGCCAGCGCTTCGGGACGAATCCGGCCCGAGCTGTTGTCCAGCCGCTCCCGGAGCTTGCCGACCAGGCGGTTGTCGTGGTCGGGATCGGTCAGTGCACGCTGACGATCTTGCCAGGTGCGGTACTTGTTCCGGCAGGAGCGCAGATGCCTATCATCGGGCTTGGCCGCGACTCGGCTGTGCAGTGCGGCCAGCGTGGGTCGGCTATGGCCGACCAGACCGAGATCGATCGCGGTCCGGCGGCCCAGATGCTCCGGCCTGGCATCGAGCTGGATCACCGTCTTGCCCGCGGGATACCATTCCCGGTAAGGAAAATCCGTCCCGATCATCAGCATCAGGTCACAGTCCTCCAGCGCGGCGGAGGCGGCGGGATTGCCGATCAGGCCGCTCTGGCCGACCTGGAATGGGTTCTCCTTCTCCAGACCCTCCTTCGCCTTGAGGGTCAGCACCATCGGTGCGTTGAGGCGTTCGGCGAGGTTCAGCAGCTCGGTGCGCGCCTCGCGCGCGCCGATGCCGACCAGCATGCTGACCTTTCCGGCGGCGTCGATCAACTCGGCGGCCCGGTTCAGGGCATCACCGTCCGGCACGGTGTCCGGATGGGCCTGCACGAAGCGCGGGGTGGCCGCCGCCTTGTCCAGAGCTAGACCGCCGACATCACCCGGTAACGTCAACACGGCCACTCCCGGCCCATTCAGGGCGGCCTGAACAGCTTGTTCCATCAGGATGGGGGCCTGCGCGGCTGAGGTGATGGTGCGGGTGAACAGCGCGACATCGGAGAAGACCAGGTCGTTGTTGACCTCCTGGAACATGTCGCTGCCAAGTTCCTCCAACGGCACCTGACCGCAGACTGCCAACACCGGTGCGTGCGACTTCTTGGCGTCGTACAAGCCGTTCAGCAGATGGATCGAGCCAGGCCCGACGGTGCCCATGCACACGCCAAGCGTGCCGGACACCTGAGCCTGAGCGCCGGCGGCAAAGGCGCCGACTTCTTCATGACGGACGCCGATCCATTCGATACGTTCCTCGCGGCGAATGGCATCGGTAACGGGGTTTAGGGCGTCACCGACCACACCCCAGACAGTTCGCACGCCTTGTTCGGCCAGCGCGGTGACGATCATTTCGGCGACAGTGGGCACGACGGAACTCCTCCGTGTCACGGTGCAGTGCGGACCTCGGCCGCTGCTTGGCCGTGTCGGGAGCGGAACCGGTTGGCGTCGCAGCCCGCTGGACGCTGATCTCAGCCCAGGCGCCGGCACCGTGGTCGGGCCGCGGCCCGGTTCAGTCCTTATTCACCTTATCCCGCGACAGTAATGCGTCCAGGACCAACCCGAGCCCGATACCCAGCATCCACACATCCTTGGCGACCGCGGTGCCCTGCTGAGTTGGCCGCGGATTTCCCGGCTGATGCATACCTGGCGTCCGCCACCACATGCCGAGCAATGACGCGGAGAAGCCCGTCAGGGCGGCGCCGGCGACGACTGTGGGTACCAATGGGGTGAGCAGTACGCCGCCTACCGCCACCTCACTCACCGCGACGACCTTGAGGAACCGGCTCGGCTCCACGCCCGACAGAGCGGGATAGGCGCCCGACGCCATGCCGTGCAGGCCCTGCGCGGTCTGTTCGTCGCCCTTCAGCTTTCCAATACCTGCATTGAGGATGAACGCGCCCGTGGCGAGGCGAAGGGGCATCCGACGGATCTTGGCCGACAAAGTCATGAGGAACCTCCTGTCACGACGCTAGTCTCCTTCGTGCAGGTGCTGAACGCCAGTGCCAGGGATCAGCCGGCTTTACTGCTCGGCTGCGCGGTTATGGTTTCCGGGGCGCGGGCGGCGAGGGCTCCCGCCATCAGCAGGACGCCGGCGGTGACTCCGAACGCAGCTCCGAACCCGGCACTGTCGGTCAGGGCGCCTGCTACCAGCGGTCCGACCAAGCTTCCCAGGTCCCCGGCCATCTGGTAACCGGCGATCACGGTGCCGCCGCGGCCGTTGACCACATCGCCCAGCATCGCGCCCGGGGCGACGTCCAGCAGGCCGCTGCCGAGCCCGAAGACGGTCATGCTGACCAGAAACAGCGGTAGCGATGGCGGAATCGCGAGTAGGCCGGTACCGGCCGCACTGCCCAGGCAGCCGACGAGCAGGACCGGACGACGCCCGGAGCGATCCGTGAAGCGGCCGCCGACGATGAGCGTGGTGATGTTGGCCAGGGTGAAAACGGTGAAACCGACGCCGGTCCAGATGGGGGAGGCATGCAGCACCTCGACCACGAGCAACGGGACGATCGCCGCCCTGACTCCGAGAGCGGCCCAGTTGTCGGCGAGGTTGGCGGCGGCTGCGGCGCGAAAGGCCGGCAGCCGAACGGCCTGGCCGATGGACAAGGTCCTTCGCTCCGGCCGGTCGATGTCAGGTCCATCGGACCGAGGCCGCCGTGGCAGCATCAGCAGACCGACGGTCCCGGCGACGGCCAGCGTTGCGGCGTAGAGAAAGAACGGTGCCCGCAGCGACCAGCCGGTGATCAGACCGCCGAGACCGGGGCCGGCGACACCGCCCAGGAGGAAGCCGCCGCTGAAGGTGCCCATCGCCCGCCCCCGTTGCTCGGGCCCTGCAACCGAGAGCAGCAGCGAGCTGGCTGACACCGTGAACATCGCCGACCCGATGCCGCCGACACCGCGCAGGACCAAGAGCTGCGCGTAGTTGCCGGCCAGACCGGCTAGCGCACTGCTTACCGCAACGATGCCGATGCCCAGCCCGAGTACCAGACGTTCACCCACCCGGTTGACCAGCTTTCCGCAGCCGAGGGCAGAGACCAATCGCATCAGGGCAAAGGCACTCACTACGGCGGCTGCGGCGGTACGTGACACGCCGAAGGTACGGGCGAACACCGGGATGGCAGGCGCGACGATCCCGAAGCCGGCGGCCACGCAGAAGGCGACAGCCGAGAGCACGAGCACCTCGACCGGCAGGTCCCGAAGCGGGCGGCGGGAGGGCATGAACACCGAGTTAGCATGCCCTACCGCCCGCTGACCGGCGCATGCCCGTGTGACCACGATCCTGCGGCCGGGGCTGCTAGCCTTCGGCACCGCTCATCGACCTCCGCATCGCTCATCGACGCGTTACCGCGGCGGGAGGTATGAGGCCAACCGCACCGGGAATGAGGTCGAGGATGGGGCCGGAGATCAAGCGATGGGCCGACCGCCTTCCGACCCCGTGGAAGAACGGGGCCGGGACGACGTACCCGCTGCTCGCCGCGCCGGCGGGAGCTGAAGCCGAACAGGCCGACTGGCGGTTGAGCATCGCTGACATTGTCGTTGACGGTGCCTTCTCGACCTTCGCCGGCATCGAGCGGCTGTCGGTGGTCCTCAGCGGTCTCGGGATATCGCTGATGGTCGACTCGATCGAACACTGTCTGGACCGATCCGAGCTGGGTCCGTCGGGCGTCCTGGCCTACCCGGGTGAGGCTGTCGTGACCTGCCGGCTGCTGGACGGTCCGGTGAAGCTGCTCAACGTCATGCTCAGGCGCCCGCATTGTCGCGCGGACCTGTCGCTCCTGGAGATCGCGCAGGACATCGTCGTGGTCGCGAACCCGAATTGTGAGGAGCTGATCCTGGTGGTAGCTGGTCCGCTCAGGGCAGCCGGGCTCGCCCAGCAGAGTCCGGCAGCCCTGCAGCAGTTCGATCTGCTTCGCGTGGGCCAGGGCGGCCGAGTCGAGCTGAGCGGACCCGGCATGGCCGTGCGGCTCACGATCAGCTGCTCGTAGCGGCTGCCGTCTATTACGGCATGAGCCGGTTGCGCAGGCCGCGCAAGACCTCGTGCCCGCGCTGTTGTTCACCGGCGAAGGCGCTGACCACGATGAGCGCGCCGGTCAGCCCGGGCACGGCCCACTGCAGCATCCGTAGCTGCTGCTGTGCCTTCGCGACGTCGGTGGGTGTGTTCTCGGCCGGCGCCGTTGCGGACTCGACCGGAACGTCGGCGTGCGCCGACACCTTCTTGCCGAGCAGCCGGGAGTAGGCGGTGACGGCGAGTGCCGCGAGGGTGAGTCCGGTCTTGGCGGTAGCCATCGATGCGACACCTTCCTGCCCGACCAAGCGCTGCTTGTTCGCCCACAGCAACCCGGTGGCGCCGAGCAGGTGTGTGCCGATTGCGGCGGCGTTGACGGGCGTCCAACGGTCCCAGCCGACGTTGGCCACCTGACCTCGGTCACGGGCCTTGGACGGGACGGATGCGGCCGCGTTCAGTGCTACGGCGTTGGCGAGCGTCCCGCCGAACCACGCGGCCAGGCCGAGATCGTGCATGGAACGGTAAACGGTGTTTCGGGCCATCAGGAATTCCAGACGCTCACCGGGTCGTCCGACGTTGCGGAGTCCAGGTCCTACACGAACCGCCGCAGGTGGGTTTTCACTCGGTACGGGGTCGTCTAGGCACCTTATCGAACGCAGGCTGAAAGGGCTATCGGCGAGGCAAGGTCCACGGTTGTGGTGAGGCGATGAGAGGTGCCCGGAAGGCAGTAGCTAGCCTGTTTCAAGCTTCGACGTGCCGTGGTGCGACGTGGCGGTCATGAGGGTGCGAAACTCACAAGTGAATATCAGCTCAAACGGACGTCATGAAACCAGCCTCGCTGCATAACGACATCCGTGAAGGGGGCGGTAGCTCAGCTGGTTAGAGCAGGGGACTCATAATCCCTGGGTCGTCGGTTCGAGCCCGACCCGCCCCACAATCCCAGGCATTTCCTGGCCTACATTGCCCTGGGCCGGTGTTGCACTATCCCGCACAGCGCTCATAGTGCATAGTATTGTCACAAGATGGCGGAGGGCGCAAGAGCCTCTTCGCGGGCCGTTTCGGAGATGGATCATGGCCGACATAGATCTTGATGACCTGAGCGAGTACCTGTCCGACTGGACCACGCACCTACGGTCGCTCAACCGCGCGCCGTCCACCATCGAGTCCTACCTCAAATGTGGGCGGGAGCTGCTGGCGTTCCTGATCCGCACCGAGCGGTCCACCCTGGTGCAGGACATCGGCCGCGTCGAGCTGGAGAACTTCTTCGCCGAGATGTCGGACCGGCCGACCATCAGCGCCGCGACCGTGGCGAAGCACTACCGGTCCCTCCAGCAGCTGTTCCGCTTCCTGGCCGACTCCGATGTGATCGCACTGAGTCCGTTCATCAAGATGCGTCCGCCCGCGGTGCCGGAGAAACCTGTGCCGGTCATCAGCTCCGAGGATGTGCGCAAGCTGCTCGCCGCGTGCAAGGGCACCCGGTTCACCGAGGTCCGCGACACGGCGATGATCCGCCTGCTGCTCGACTGCGGTATCCGCCGCTCGGAGCTGATGGGCATCGCCCTGACCGATCTCGATTTCGAGCAGGACGTCGCCGTGGTCATGGGCAAAGGCCGCCGCCTGAGGGCCGTACCGTTCGGGCTGGAGACCCGCAAGGCCCTGCGCAACTATCTGCGAGCCCGCAGGCGGCACCCGTATGCCGACCGGCCGGAACTGTGGCTGGGCCGCCTCGGTCCGCTCAAGTTCGAGGCACTGAAGATGATGTTGGACCGCCGGGCCAAGCTGGCCGGCCTGGGCCACTTGCACCCGCACCAGTTCCGGCACACCTTCGCTCACACCTGGCTCCAGGCCGGCGGTCAGGAGAACGACCTGATGCGGCTGGCGGGCTGGAAGTCGAGGCAGATGGTCGGCCGGTACGCGGCCAGCGCCGCTGACGAGCGCGCCCGGGACGCGCACCGACGCCTGGGCCTGGGCGACAAGCTATAGCTTCGGGCCGCAACTAGTCGAAGGTCCTGCTTTCTTCACCATCTGGCCCTATCAGCTTGACCTCGATGGTGTCCGCGGGGTCAATCGTAAAGCCGCCCCCAGGCCCCACGTCTTGCCAAGTTACATAGCGCAGCGCAGCGCCCGATGCTCTGCCGATTTCGACGGCATCGCAGACGCCGTGAAAGCGATCTCGCGAGCTCGCTCCTGGCTCATCCGGCATCACCACGGTCACCGGTTCGGTTGCGCCCCGCGTCCAAATTTCGAGCTTGTATTCGTCCATCGGATGATCTTGTCAGGTTCAACCCCAGCAGGTCTAGGAACGACGCTTCGGCGTAGCTCGGCCTAGCTCGGCGTCCCTCGGCCTAGCTCGGTCTCTAGCGGTGAATCCCCTTATTTAAAAGGGGATTCTCGCGCGCGTCGTTTCCTGCGGTACCTGCAGACGCCATATACGATCGACTCGCGTCAAACTCACTAGCGGACCCGGTGCGCCTACTTCCGGGAAGAACGAAAGCGCACCGGGTCCGTCTCGAAAACCCCAACCAGAGAAGGGGCCGGGTCCAGTATGGCCGAAGGACAAACCATGTGCGAGGCCGCGGTGGTCGCGCGCCAAGACGATCAGGCATCCGTTGCAGAGGCGGAGCTAATCCCGCTGAGGGAAGCGGGCCGGCTGGTAGGCAAGAGCCCGGAAACGATCGGACGTTGGGCGAAGGCCGGAGTGATTGACGGCTACAAGATCGGCCCTCGAACCATTCTCGTGCGACGGGCGCAGATCATTTCCATGATCCAACAGCCGATGGTTCCCGGCGGTGCGAGGTGACGCCAGCTGAACGTTCGATGCACGCCCGCCGCGCCGCCCTGGTGATGCATTCCCGTGTCGCGGACGAAACCCAGCACACCGCACCCGCGCGGAAAGCATCTATGGCCCGCTTCGAGAAGGAAGTCGATCCAGCTGGCGTTCTGGCCCCGGAGGACCGAGTGCGGCGAGCTGAGCAGGCGCGTCGGGCCTATTTCACGGGCCTCGCGCTCCGGTCGGCTCAGGCGCGAAGGCGTCGAGCACAAGTCGGGGAGTCGAGATGAGTCCGCCGGGTAGGGGCGGCTCCCACCACAGAAACCGCCACCCGAACCACCCGACAACAACAGACCAAAGTCTAACCTCCACTGGCCCGGACCTGGCTCTGGAACGCGCCGACTCCTGGTTTCGGTCGGTCACCATGTCCGCGATCGATCATCTGGCACTGACCGGTCAGCCCTTCACAGCCGACCGGATCCAAGAACTGGTCGGGCTGCCGGCTGACCATCCTTGCCGTTGGGGTGCCTTGCTGGCTGGCGCGCGGAAGGCCCGCAAGATCGAGTGCATCGGCGCGGTGATCTCGCCTATAGACGGCCGATTACTTCGCCTGTGGCGCGGCATCGAGCAATCTTCGGACGGTGGTGCCTGATGTCGAGGATGCGATCAGTGAAGCCCGAGTTTTTCGCCGATCAGGAGATCACCCTCTTGAGCCGCGACATCCGCCTGTTGTACATCGGACTGTGGGGGCTGGCCGACGAACACGGGCGGCTGCAAGGTGATCCGCGGTACGTGAAAGGTCAGCTGTTCGCTTACGACGACGACCTGACCGCGGGAGACATCGAGAAGATGCTCGACTGCTTGATCGAGGCAGGCAAGGCGCACCGATACCGAGTGCGGAACGCGGTGTATTTGTTCTTGCCGAAGCTGGCGAAACATCAGCGACTCGAACCAGCGAAGGTCCCTTCTCGCCTACCATCGCCGAACGAATCTGAGCGAGGCGCAGACGAATCCGAGCCGGACGCAAACGAATCTGAGCGAGGCGCAGACGAATCCGAGCCGGACGCAAAAAAGAGCACGCTAAGCATGTGGCATGTAGCAGGTGGCATGGAGCATGGTGCAGCGCGCGAGCCGATCACAGATTCAGATCCCTTCGCTGAGTTTTGGGACACGTACCCCAGACGCGAGGCGAAAGGCAGCGCCAAAACTGCATTCGCCCAAGCGATTCAGAAGGGCACTCCAGCCGAAACGATCTTGGACGCGGCTCGCCGCTATCGAGACGATCCGAACTTGCCCGAGCGTGAATTCATTCCACACCCCGCCACATGGCTGGACCGCTGTAGCTGGGAGGACGACCCGCTGCCCGAGCGCAACACCGGCCGGCCGGAGCTGAGCCCTGTTGCGCGGCCAGTCAGGGGCTGGTGACGAATGGCCTTCGTCTGCCGGGACCATCCGACCCACACCGTCACCTGGCGCGGCCGGGGCTGCCGAGCTTGCGCACGGGAACGGGCTGAGCCGAAGCGCCAGGCCGCCGCTAGCGAGATCCGCTGGCCCGGTGACGAACCAGCACAACCGACCACATCACAGGAGGACCAATGACCAACGACACGCCCGCCGCGGACGGGATGCGCACCTTCATCCGTGGCCACCTCGAACGCCGCCGCCAGCAACAAGAGGACCACGCGCGCCGTCTGTTCGGCGCTGCCCCATCGACGGACGATCCCGCGGACACCAGCAACTCTGACGAGACGCCGAACGGAGACGACGCCGCGTGATCACCAACCACCACGTCAGTCCACGCGAGGGGTGGGGCATGACCCCCTACGTCCGATATGGCCATGACTGCCCCCCAAGTGCGTCTGGGTGCAGACAAGTTTTTCGAATTCGCCCCAGGGGTGATCGGCATGGCTAAGCGCGGACCGGCGCCGATGCCAACCGCCCTTCGGCTGCTGCACGGGGAGACCAGGCCGTCCCGGATCAACAGGGACGAGCCTCAACCCAGCGCGGCCGATGTCGTGTGTCCGTCGTCGCTGTCGGAGCCGGCGAAGGTGCATTGGGCGCGGTTGGCGCCGGATTTGATCACTCAAAACGTTTTGACCAGCTGGGACGTGGACACCTTCGGCCTTCTGTGCGAGGTTCTCGAAATCAACCGGGTGGCCATGGCTGATCTGGCCGAGAACGGTACGGCGAGCGTGTCCGTGTACCGGGTGTTGGCGGACGGCACGGCGTTGACGCGGCTGTCGAAAAACCCGAGCTGGACGATTGCCCGTGAGTCGGCCCAGTTGATCACGACCATTGGCGGCAGGTTCGGGATGAATCCGTCCGACCGGGCCGCCCTACACGTCTCACCAACGGACCCTCACAACCCCCACGATCCGCGCCGCCTGCTCAGCTAGTAATCGTCAATCAACCATGATTCAAAGGAGAAACGCCAATGCGAAGAAGCAGCGAATTGAACAAGTTGTCCGCGGTGCTGGCGGGCCACGACGCTGGCGCGTACAAGCTGGGGGATTCTGTGCTGCAGGCGCGGGATGCCCTGGGGCGGTTGGAACGGGCTGAGCCTCCGATGCCGCCGGCTGATCCGGCCGGCGCACGAGAGACCCTGATTCGGGACATCGTGGAGGCGTCCATGTCCGGCGAAGCTTGGCCAACATCGGATGTGGTGTGCATTGAGACGCGCGCCCTGGAGGCTCGGGAGATCTGGCTGTCGGCGCATGAGGAAGCGCTGGGCCAGGCTCAGAACAGGTTGGCGTCGGCCATCCGTAACGCCGAAGTGATCGAGGCCGCCCTGCGGCCTGCACTCGATGAAGTGCTTGCCGAAGCGACCAAACATCTCGACGCCTTCGAGGCCGTGGCTGATTTCTCCGACGCCCAGTTATTGAGGGCCGAGGCGAAGCACCGCAATGCCGCCATCGCGTTCGACAAGCTGGCCGAGCGTTACGGCCTCATCCGCCGCGCCCAGGCCGTGCTGGTCGCTAATCACGTCGAGCTCGACGTCCAGGACGAGTTCGCGGAGGTGCTGAATTTGGAGCAACTGTACGGCGGGATGTGGCCCGGTCGGCACCAGAGCACCTACTCCCCGTTCCCGGCGGGACCTCGCCAGCGGTTGGCGTTCCTGGTGAGCTCAGGGGCTCAGCCGTGGGTCGGGACGGCGGAGGAACGCGACGAGCAATGGATGAAGAAATACGGGAACCGGGTCGCCCGGCCGATGACGCCCGGCAGCGCTGATCTGCTCGGTCCGCAGCCGGTGCCGCCGGAAGCGTATGGGAATCACCGCATCGCCGGGCGGCTCTAGGTGATCCTAGGATCGGGCCGGCCCGTCACCGTGCTGACCGTGGTCACATGGCTGGCCGCTCATCTGACCTGGATCGGCCTGGCCTTGGTCGCGGTGGCGGTCCTGTACCGCTTCGGGTGGGGTGGGGTGCGTCGGCGCTTCCTCCGCCGCACCGCCGCCGCGCGGTCGCTTGCGGCCAAGGCCCGCGCCGTGCTCGGCTACGGCGACACGGATGAGCCCGGCAGTTTCGTGCAGTGGCCGCGGGACGATCAGGCCACCGGAACAACCATCGCGTTGCGCTGTCCCCGCAGCTTCGTGCCGACCGCTGCGAAGGTGGAAACGCTGGCCAGCACGATCCACGCCCTGGCCGGCGGTACGTGGCGCGCGCAGCATGACGCCCTGCACGATCGGCTGACGTTCGTCCGGGAGGCTCCGCCGCGGGTGCTGCCGGACCTGGTTGCGTTCGAGGATCTGTTGGCCGGCGGTCGGGACCGGGTGCCGCTCGGGGTGCATGGGGACGGCCGGACGCTGTATTGGCAGCTAGCCCGGCCGGACCAGCCGCATGCGCTCGTCGCTGGGCGTACCGGCTCCGGTAAGACCACCGCGCTGCGTGCCATCGTGGCCCACCAGGCCGGCAGAGCGGACGCGATCGTGGACATCATCGACGCCAAGCGGTCCAACGATTTCGATGAGTTCCTGGCCTTGCCCAATGTGCGGGTCTGGACATCGGCCGCCGATATGGCGCGCGTGGTGTGCGATTTCAAGGCCGAGATGGATCGGCGGTACCGGGAAGGCACCACCGGCCCTCGTCGGCTGCTGATCATCGATGAGGGCGCGGATTTCGTCGGCGCGGTCAAGCAGGATTGGTCGGAGACGAAACCTCGAGGTGTGAACGGGCAGCCGCCGGCCTTGTCGGCGTTGTCCACCGTGCTACGCCAGGCCCGCGCCGCTGACCTGCATGTGGTCGAGGGCTGCCAGCAGCCCAACGCGACCGTCACCAGCGGCACCGAGGGCCGCGCACAGTTCGGGTTCAAACTGGCGTGCGGCAAGCTCGACGTGGCCTTGTCCACGATGATGTTCGGCGACCGGCAGCCGCCGGCCGTGGAACCTGTCGCCGGCCGGGCCGTGGTGGATGAGACCGGCGAATTCGAGCGGGTGCAACTGGCTCACATCTCCCCAGCAAGGGCCGCCGAGATCGCAGCCGAAGGCCGTTCCGGTTTCACCGAGTACGACGAGCGGCTGGACATCCTGCAGGCTGACACACGCCAAACCATGTGTTCAACACCGCCCATAGACGCGAAATCATATGAACACACGGCCGAACACATGCGCACCGTGACCGCCGATGTCTGCGATGCGCCGCCCGGCGACCCGGGGCGGGGCACGCCAGTCGGGTGCTCTCACTGCTCGCATCGGTGGACCACGATGGCCAAGCCGGGCAGCACGATCCGCTGTCCGCAGTGCCGCGCCCCGAAGCGTGTCCCCAGCGCGAGGTCCGCCGCATGATCTGGGCCGGCCCGGCAGCGTCAAACTCGCGCCCCGCGGGATCGCCATGGGACCGTCTGCGCGGCGAAGCAAGGCGTTCGAGGCGGTCCTCCTTTCCCGCCGTTGACCCGCCTGCGCCGACCGGGCCGGCCTGCTATTCACAGCATTTGCGCGTGTCCTCTCCGCCGTTTCCCCCGAAGCTGTCGGACAATCAAGAGTTCGCACCTGCACCCCGGAAGGTCGCACCATGCCAGGATTGACGGCTGCCATGCTGATGGTGGAAGTGATGGCCGACACTGTCCAGGCTGAGACCGGGCTCGGTCGCGTCAACTCCGCTGTCCAGCAGACCGCCGCCGCGGGGTCCAGCTTGATGGGTGTCGGTGCGGCGATGACGCTGGGCATTACCGTCCCGGTGGTGGCCGCTGCAGCCGGCGCGGTGGTGCTGGCCGCGAATTACCAGCAGACCATGCAGGTGTTGCAAGCCACCACCGGGGCCACCTCGGCGCAGATGCAGCAGATGTCCCAGACCGCCCTGCAGTTAGGTGCGGACGTGAGCATTCCCGGGGTGTCCGCTCGGGACGCCGGGGTGGCCATGCTGGAGTTGGCCAAGTCCGGCCTGTCCGTCAACGACTCCATGACCGCGGCGCGGGGTGTGCTGATGCTGGCCGCCGCCGGTCAGATCTCGGTCGCTGACGCGGCCACCATCGCCGGTAACGCCCTGAACGTGTTCCACCTGGCCGGCAGCCAGGCCACAGCGGTGGCCGACATGCTGGCCGCGGGCGCGAATGCTTCCAGCGCGTCCGTCCAGGACCTGGGCCTGGGCATGCAAGCCGCTGGCTCATCCTTCGCGGCTGCGGGGATGAACGTGAACGATATGGTCACGTCCCTGGCGCTGATGGCCAACGCCGGCATCCGGGGCTCGGACGCGGGTACGTCGCTGAAGACGATGCTGTCCAGCCTGCAGGCACCCACCCAGACCGCGGCCAAGGTGATGAACGATCTGGGGATCAACGTCCGGGACAGTCACGGCAATATGCTGCCGATGCCCGCCATCATCGGGCAGTTCACCAACGCGCTGCGCGGTTTGTCCCCGGCCCAGCAGGACGCCGCGCTGAAAACCATCTTCGGCTCGGACGCCATCCGCGCCGCCCGTGTGGTGATCATGGGCGGGGCTGACGCCTACAACACCATGGCGCAGAAGGTGGGCGAAGTCGGTGCGGCTCAAAAACTGGCCGCCGCTTACAACATGGGCGCGAAAGGTGCGCTGGACGCCCTGAGATCAACCGTGGAAACCGTGGCCATCCGGTTGGGCATGCTGCTGCTGCCCGCCATCCGCGCTATCGCCCTGGGCCTTGCTGACCTGATCACGTGGTTCTCCAGGCTGCCCGGCCCGGTACTGGCCGCCATCGGCGCGTTCGTCGGTGTAGCGGCTCTGGTCGGGCCGGTGCTGCTGCTGATCGGGGCCTGGTCGGTCCTGACTACGTTCATGGCCGCGACTGTGCCGATCCTGGGCATCACCGGCGCGGCGCTGCTCGCCATCGTCGGAGTGTTCGCGATTGTGATCGCCGCGGTGGCCTTCTTCGCCGTGGCCTACGCCACCAACTTCCTCGGGATCCGGGACATCACCAACCAAGTGGTCTCGGCAATCGTCGGGTTCATCCAGAGCATGGTGGCCCGGATCATGCCCGTGGTCAACGCCATCGTGGCCGGCTGGAACCTGCTGGTGGCCGCGTTCCGCGACCCCAGCATCGCCTCCAGCCTGTCCGGGATCCAGGGGGTGATCGCCGGGTTCGGTGCCGCCGCCCGCGCCGTGTGGGACGCGCTTCGCCAAGCCTGGGGTGTGGTGGTGGCGTTCTTCGTGTCCGAGGGCCAGAAGATGATCACATGGGCGCAGGGGATGTGGCCCACCGTGGTGGCCGCGTTCAACAACATCGTGACCGCCGTCAAGGTGGCCCTGGCCATTATGGGCGTGCTGATCGTCGCCTCACTGCAGGTGATCCTGGCCGTCTGGAACGCCACCTGGCCCGCGATGGAAACCATCGTCCGCGGGGTTTGGGCTGTGATCAGCGGGATGGTCTCCGGTGCCCTACAGGTGATCCGGGGAATCATCCAGGTGGTGCTGGCCCTGATCGCCGGGGACTGGGGCAAGGTCTGGCAGGGGCTGGGGATGATCCTCGCCGGGACCTGGACCGAAATCCAGGGAATCATCCGAGGCGCGCTGCTGATCATCCTGGGCTTGTTCCAGGCCCTGGGCGGGATGCTGGCGCTGGCCTGGCGCACCGCGTGGGCGGGCCTGACCGCGGTGTTCTCCGCCGTGTGGGGACTGATCATGAACGCGATCAGGACTGCGCTGGGCCAGGTAGCCAGCGTATTCGCCCCCATCGGTGCTGCCATCGCAACCGCGTGGCGCACCGTGTGGTCCGGGCTGATGGCTGTGTTCTCCGCTGTCTGGTCCGTCATCATGGCCACCATCCGAGCCCAGTTGGCGGCACTCAGCGCGATCTTCGCCGCACCCCTCGCGGCCATAAGGCAAATCTGGAACGCCCTGTGGGCAGCGCTCGCCCCGGTGGTGACCGCCGGGCTGAACGCCGTCCGGACGGTGATCACCACCGTGCTCGCGGCCATCCGCACCATGTGGACCACCAACTGGACCGTCCTGACCACCGTGGTATCCGCTGTATGGACCGCTATCCGTGCAGCGGTTCAGGTGGGGATCAGCACCGTCCAAAGCCTGATCACGGTCGCATTGACGGTGATCCGCACCCTGTGGACGGTGGCGTGGAACTCCCTGGCCCCCATCGTCACCGCGGCCTGGAGCGTCATCCGCACAGTGGTAACCACCGCCATTCAGATCGTGCAGACCGCGATCACCACGGGGCTGACCGTGATCCGCACCATCTGGACCACTGTGTGGGCCTCCGTGGTCACCATCATCACCACCACCTGGAACACGATCCGCACCGTGGTCACTGTGGCCGTCCAGTCGATCCAGACGATCATCACCACGTTCATCAACCTGGTCCGCACCATCTGGACCACGTTCTGGGCGGCCATCGCCCAGATCACCGTCACCCAGATCAACCTGATCCGGACCGTGATCACCGTGGCCATGACGGCAATCCAGGCTCTGATCACCACAATCCTCAACGCCATCCGGGTTATCTGGCAGACCGTGTGGTCCGCGATCCAACTGATCACCACCACCGTGTGGAACGCTATCCGGACCGTCATCCAAACCACCTGGGCCGCGATCCAAGCGCTGCTGACCGCCGGGCTGAACGCTGTCCGGGCACTGTGGCAGACCGTGTGGTCCGCCATTTCCGCTTTCACCGCAACCATCTGGAACACCATTCGCGGCGTGATCCAGACAGCTATGGCGGCAGTGCAGTCCTTCATCACCAGCGCGCTCAACACCATCAAGTCGATCTTCATCTCCGCCTGGAACGCCATCGTGACCGCAGTCAAGACCGCCATGAGTCAACTGGTGTCAGCCATCCAGTCGGGGATCTCCACTGTGCTGGGGCTGATCAGGGCGCTGCCGGGCCAGATCGTGTCGGCGTTGGGCAACCTGGGCAGTCTGCTGTTCGGTGCCGGCCAGGCCGTGATCCAAGGGTTCATCAGCGGCATCACGTCCATGCTGGGCGGGTTGTTCTCCACCATCAGCGGCATCGCCGGCAAGATCAAGGCCTTGAAGGGTCCGATCGAGAAGGATAAGGTCCTGCTGGTCGATGAAGGCAAGGCCATCATGGCCGGTCTGCAGAACGGGATTCGGGGCGCGATGCCGGGGCTGGAAATGCTGATGCAGGACGTGACCGATCTGGTGACGCTGCACACCGGCTCGTCAGCGGACGTAATGGCCCGGGTCACCGGCGGGGGTCCGGGCGCATCCGGCGGTGGTGCGGGGCCGGTGGTGGTCCACCCCGGCGCTGTCCAAGTCAGCGTTGCCTTTGGCGACAACGCTGACCCGTCGTCCGTGAAAACAGCTGTCCGTGACGCGGTGGACGAGTCCTTTGACCAATTGATCGAGGCGCTGCGCCGCAGGGGTTTGTAGTGCCCACCTCGCGCCCCCGTTTCCTCGGGCGGGGGACCACAAGGGTGGGGGGCGCTTGTGGGAGACCGTAGCCCCTTAGCGCCGGTTGGCGGCGTTACAGTCTTGTCACCCCTTACAGCAGGTTAGGGCGCTCCGCTCGAACCGGGGATGAGTCAGCGACCTGCGCTCGTGCGCGCTGAGCTTCGCGCCGCCGCTAGCTGCTTTCGCTTCGGCGGCCTGACGCAACCGCCAAAGGTGCGCGTCCTGGGAGTGTTCCCGGCGCCAATGGATGATGCCGTCCACGGCCGCTGTCGTGACGCGGTAGCGCGGGTGGCCACCGTTGCTGCTGATCTTGTCCGCGGCTATCCCGCCAGTTTGGATCCAGCGGCGGACGGTGCTCGGTGCCATGCCAAGCGCCCGGCCGGCCTCCATTGTGGTGAGCGATGTTGTCGGTGTCTGCTCGTACGATACGTTCATGATCGTTCTCCTAACTCAGATTTAGGGGTGCGGTACAGGCCCCGAGCTGGTGCGGCAAACACCAGCCGGGGCTGGTCGGGCGGCTAGGGCAGTCGGGCCGCTTCCTCAAGCAGCCGCGTGCCCATCGCGGTGGCGTCGGCCTTGGTCAGCCGCAAGGACTGCCCGCCGCTCTGCATCTCGACGTACATCTCCGCCTGCACGTAGACGCCCTCGGGATCGGGGCCGCCTTCCGCGCGGATCGAAACGAGATTGCTGTCGTCGTGCGCTGTTACGCTCATTGTGTTGCCTCCCTTGGTGGGCCTCGAAACGCACAGGATTGTGCGATTCACGCTCGCGGACATGGCCCGTAGCCCCTGGGTTGCAGGGGGTACGCACACCGCTTAACGCAACAGGCCTCATAATCCCTGGGTCGTCGGTTCGAGCCCGACCCGCCCCACAATCTCAGTTGGAATAAGGGTATCTGGCTTATCTACAGAGGTCTGCGATCCCGCATATCGGTGTTACAGACGGGTAACACTTCATGTATGCCGAAGCTCAAATTGCCCGCTTTGGCGCCCCTGAGCGGGCTGCTGCCCGACTGGCGGATCTCTCTGCGGGCCCGTGGTCGGTCGCTGGCCACCATCGCGTCCTACCTGTCGGTGGGGGAGTCGTTCACCGAATACATGGTCGCCAACGGGGCCGGACCAGGCTGCAACGGTCGCTCGCGAGCAGTCGAGCAGTATCTCGCCGACATGCGCGACCGCGGCCTCTCGCCGGCCACGGTGGCCAAGCACTACCGCTCGTTGCTACAGCCCTTCAAGTGGCTGACCGACGACGGTGAGATCGCTCGCTCGCCGATGGAGCGGATGAGCCCGCCCTCGGTTCCCGAGCAGGCAGTGCCGATCCTCGACGATGCGGCGCTGTCGGCGTTGTTTGCAGTGCCGGACGACCGAAAGCCTGAGACGCTGGCCGTCATTCACGCGATGCCGACCGAGTTCAGAAAGGGGCAGGGCGATGGCGAGAAAGACGAAGACTGAGTACGTGATCGGACCCGACCTCGACCTGGACGAGGAAGAGTTCATCCTCAAGGATGGCCGCCGACTGACGAACGAGCTCGCTGA